>NZ_JBGCCF010000009.1:0-188976 GCF_041262385.1 Lysinibacillus sp. RC46
CAGGATCAAACTCTCCATAAAAAGAAATTTGATTAGCTCAAATTGTTTTGCTGGCATCATGTTTGATGTCCAAAATTTTGTTTCGTTCACCAACTCTAGGTTAGTTACTAAAAACTTTATTGATTACGTTTTGCTTGTTCAGTTTTCAAGGTTCATTTTGTTGCTGTTGTTTTCAGCGACTTTATTATCATAACTTGTATCCGATAAGAAGTCAACAACTTTTTTTCAAATCTTTTTTCAAATCTTTTTTTCAAGTCGTCCTTCTTGTTAAGGACAAGTAATAATATATAATATAGCAATTTATAAATCAAGCTTTTTTTAAAAAAAGTTTAAAAATCTTTTTCTCATCGACTACAAATAAGAGAATTCCTACTATAACAATGAATCCGCCAAAAATTTGTGTGGCTATTAAATACTCTTTAAAAATTAGAAGAGCTAAAATGGCCGCGCCAATTGGTTCAAATAAGATCGCAACGGAGACTACATTTGTACTAACGTATTTAATAGACCAATTAAATAGAGTATGACCAAATAAATTAGGAACTATCGCTAATAAAATAAACCATATCCAGTCCATAGCAGAATATGGACCGAACGATTCCCCTTTAATAAGAACATAGATAAACAATGTAATTGTACTAACAGCATAAACAATCATCGTATATGTCACAAGAGATAATCTTTTCCGTACATCTTGTCCAAATAAAAAGTAAGCTGTAACGAGTGCGCACGCGACAAGAGCAAGCATGTCTCCATAAAATGCAGTACCGCTAAGTTTAAAATCTCCCCAACTAATTAAAATACTACCGACAATAGCAATAACTCCTGCAAAAATGGTTTTCAGGGTAATGTTCTCTTTAAAGAAAAAATATGTACCTACAAATGCAAACAATGGCTGTAGTGTAACCAAAACTGTAGAACTTGCTACAGAAGTGTAATTAAGTGATTCAAACCACAAAATAAAATGAAAGGCTAAAAATATACCTGCAACAGAAGAAAATAGCCAATCACGTATTCTTAATCCCTTTACCTCCTTAGCGTACTTCCAAAAAAACAGAGGAGCCATTATTAACACCGAAAAGAACATACGGTAAAACGCAATAACCCCCGCTTCTGCATTTGCTAATTTTACAAATATGGCAGATAAGGATACTGAAATAACGCCAATAAAAATAGGTATGTATGGATGAATTTTTGGTTTCTCCATAAAATCCAACCTCCAATCAATTTTGTCTAGGTAGCATTACGTCTGGATTCGGTTTTACGCTCAGGCCTGCATGAGGGCCGACACGATGTCGGTCATTTCGGTAATGCCACAGGACGTGGCGTTTTTACCGATGCAGGTCAGTTAGCCGTTATCGCATGGATACGATGATTTTAGGCTAACATCCTTTAAAGACTCCTTTCCAATCCCGTGAAATCTGCGGGAAACTTTAACTTATACTCACATTCATCTCACTACATATAGAGGTAAAGACATTTGTAGCCGACGCTTTGCTTTCGCTACATAAAACTTTTGTGGCTGTCGCTTTGCTTTCGCTGTATAGAACAATTGTGGCTGCAGCTTTCTTTCGCTACCAAAAATATGTGCAGAAAGAATTAAAAATACTTATACTTCATTACGATCGTGATGTACAATACAAAAAAGTAATGTACATATAATAATGACACCTTGCATATCTCTTAGCAATACGAAATATCTGTGGAGGGTTGCGTATGGAAACCTTGGAAAATATGATTACATATGAAGTTGGCATAAAATTAGTAATTGCAGCCACATTAAGTTTAGTAATCGGCATCGAAAGGGAATTAAAAAAGAAGCCTGTAGGATTAAAAACGAGCTTAGTTATTGCTACATTTAGCTGTTTACTCACTATTATTTCGATTGAAACCGCCTACTCAACACCCCCTAGGTCAGGAATCAATATAACAATGGACCCCCTTCGTTTGGCTGCTCAAATTGTTAGTGGAATTGGATTTCTTGGAGCAGGTGTTATTTTAAGACGCGGGAATGATAGTATCTCAGGTTTAACAACTGCAGCAATGATTTGGGGAGCTGCGGGAATAGGGATTGCAGTTGGTGCAGGCTTCTATATAGATGCTACATTAGCCGTTATTATCATTGTCTTCGGAATTGAGGTTTTATCGCCGTTTCTAATGAAAATAGGACCAAGAAGAATTCGTATGCGAGAAATATCATTGAAGGTTCAGATTAATAATGATGAAAAGAGTGAATCCTTTTTACAATTCCTAAAGGAAAACAATATTATTATCGAAAACATACGCATTCAAGATATTCCGGATCCTGAACATGTTTTTCACGAATTAGATTTACGCTTATCATTAATAGTCTCTGATAACTTACTGTCATTTTATCGTTCATTACGAACACTACCCTATATAGAAAAAATCGAGATGGAAATTTTAAACTAGTTGGAGGATTCTTTTGTGGCAGAAATATTGAAACTATTAAAAAACGGGAATAAACCTTCTCTGTTGGCAGCAGTTGTCAATGCCTTTTTAGGAATTATTAAAGGTGTTGCCTTCTTCTTTACAGGTAATGTTGCCATGTTTGCAGAAATGATGCACTCACTAGGAGATGCAGCAAACCAATTATTCGTTTATATCGGCTCAGCGCTTTCGAAAAAAGCACCGACAAAACAGTTTCCTGGAGGCTTTGGCCGAATAGTAAATTTAGTTTGTCTTTTTGCTGTTATAATTGTGGCGATCCTTTCTTATGAAACTATAAAAGAAGGCTGGCATCATTTTATACACCCAGCTGGAGAATCTAAAGGAATGTTCATTGCACTTGGCGTATTATTGATTGGTATTGTTTTAGAAGGGTCAGTTCTTGCGAAGGCTGCCGTTGAAATACTACATGACGCTGGGCAGGAGAAAACTGGAATAATAACTGCTATCCCTAAAGCTTTTCCCTATTTAAATCGCGCAAAACCAGCAACAAAATTAGTGTTTATGGAAGACTTAGTGGCTACAGGCGGTAACTTCTTGGCCTTCGCAGCTATTTTAATCGCACATTTTACAGGCTGGACAAGAATAGAAGGACTTGTATCAATGATTATTGGCTGTATGATGTTCTATGTAGTAGCGAAAGTTTTCCTTGATAATGCGCGTGGGGTTATTGGTGAAACAGACGAAGAAATGCTAAATCATATTGCTCATCTTGTTATGGATGATCCAAACATTAAAGATATTGTTCGTTTAGAGGTCGTTAAAGAAGGCGAATTTTTACATGTAGAATTAGTTGCCGAAGCTGATCCTAACCTATCACTCGCTTTTTTAGATGATGTACGCGACCATTTAACAGAGGTCATTTCAAGTCAGAAAGGCGTATCAAAAGTAGCCATTTTATTTGATGAGGATGATGGGAAACTAGCTTGGGTGCATATTGGTGAAAGACCGGAAAACTCAACACCCAAACAATAACATCATGATCCAAAATAATTTTTCTAAATAAAATAAATAGCCAATTGCCTTATTTCAGGCAGTTGGCTATTTATTATACCAGCACTAGATGACTTTGTTCTCGTTTAACTTCTTTTGTATCTTCTATTAAGTAATCTAGAATCTCTTCATTATTTACAAAAACATGATCTGTTATCATAAAAGTTAATAACATTTTTAATGCAATAACCTTTTTTACACCTTGCTGTTGAATAACGATTTTTGAGAATTTTAATGTTGCCAATCGATTAGCTAATGCATATTCTTCTGCATTTGTAATCTCTCTTCCATCTGCATAGCAACCTAATATGAAATTACCCGCATAAGAATCTTTCAATACATTAGGATGCATAGATCGGTAATGTACCTCTGCAATTGAATCATCATTATTCATCATTTGATGAGTCACCAAATAATGTTTTAAAGCACCTTTTAAATCAATCGCAATAGCTGTATCTGCTAGTATTGTTCGATAATAAACTAGCACTATTTCAGCATCTCGTAAATAAGGTTCCACTTCTACAACGATTTCTCCAGAAGGACGTACAAAAACTTGTACATTTGCTTTATTTACACCATCTGTAAAGGTAATATTCGTTTGGCCACATTGTAAACTTTTAAAGAATATACTTTGATCAACGATATATCCCGTGACAATTTGGTCATTCTCAACTTGCAGTGATTTCGTTTCAATCCCCAATACTTCTACACAATTCTGCATTTTATAAACGTGCCGCTGAAATGGAGTCTTTATGCAACCCGATGTGACATTGCAATCTTCAAGCATTTGTTTCAACATTTGTCCCTCTCTATCCTAGTTTATTATTATCTTTATTTTAATAAACATAGTTGAACAAATTCTGAACAATTTTACAATTAACGAGAACATTCGACAAGGAATTAGTTATTTCCTAAGATTTTTGTTAGGACACTTGCACAATAAAAAATATGAGACTACAACGGGTAGCCTCATGTCTATTTTCATATTAAAGAGCGTTTTGCAAAATAGTTCGCACATCTTCTTCCTGTAATTTTTTGAAGTTTCCAAAGGGTCCATTTTGCATAGCATGCTCTACAATTTGCTGGAATTTTGAATCATCAATTTCATAATCTACAAGTCGACTCGGAGCTCCTAGTGAAGTCCAGAATGCCGATAAACGATCAATTCCTTCGTATGCAACCTCTTCTGGAGACTTCCCTGATGCGTCAACACCAAAAACGCGTGTTGCAATGCCTGCAAAACGTTCTGGATTTACGGGTACACATAGACGCATCCAATGTGGTTGTAATATCGCTAAACCACCTGCGTGCGGAATATCGTACACTGCAGATACAGCGTGCTCAATATTATGTGACGCCCAATCACCGCGAGAGCCAATTGATAAGAATCCATTTAACCCAATTGTTCCGGCTAATAAAATCGTTTCACGCAACGGAATATTCTCTAAATCTTCTATTAATTCAGGTGCTGTTGCAATGACAGTTCTTAATACTCCTTCACACATTTCGTCTGTAATCGGTGTATTCGTCGTATTATGGAAATATTGTTCAAGTACATGCGACATCATATCAACCATACCGTAAACTGTATGATTTTTTGGTACTGTCACCGTATACGCTGGATTTAAAATCGAAAATTTCGGGAATACCGCAGGGCTACCCCAGCTTAGTTTTTCCTCAGTAGCCGCATTTGTAATAACAGAGCCTGAGTTCATTTCGGAACCTGTTGCAGCTAGCGTTAATACCGTTCCAAGCGGTAAAGCGTCCTGCACAAATACTTTACGCTTTACAATACCCCAAGCATCGCCATCATATTTTGCACCAGCGGCTATTAGCTTAGAACAGTCAATTACGGAACCACCTCCTACAGCTAGGACTAGATCAATATCTTCTTTTTTACAAAGATCAATACCAAGTCTTGCTGTTTCAACACGTGGATTTGGCTCAACACCACTTAGTTCAAATATTGTTTTATCGGCTTCTTGTAACTTCTCGATGACAGCATCGTATACACCATTTTTCTTAACGCTACCTCCACCATATACAACTAGCACCTTTTTACCATGCTGCGCTAACTCATTCGAAAGCTTTTCCAATGCATTTTCACCAAAATGTAACTTCACTGGGTTATAAAATGTAAATGAATCCATTCAATTCGCCCCTTTCTGCTTGGATTTTCTCATATTTATATTGGAGAAAGCAAAGAATAAAGATCCCTAAACATGAATCATGTAAGCATTATAAATACTAAAAATTTTCTCTGGTACTGAAATACCAATTTCCGATAATTTTTCTTGTATCCTCTCATAGCACTTTATACAATCCTGTTTTTTGTTTTGCCCAATTAAAAATTCTAGTAGTAGAAACATATAGTTTTCGTTAAACTCATCTAGCTCTAACGTCTTTTGTAAACAGTTTAATTTTAGTAATGAATTAATAGAAATTGTAGTAGTAATATACATTTCGAGTACATGTAAGATCCCTTGCTTTAAGCGCAGCTGGGTTTGAATAGCCCAAGAGTACTCCTCCTCCGCTAAAAAATCACCTTCATAGTAATTTAAAAGCTGCTGGATGGATATTTCATCATGCCTTTTCTGCTCTAGCAAATAAATAAATTTATCATAATCACTAGCAATTTCCACATTTAATTGATAATGATTATTGACCAATCGAATTGGATCTTGAATACCTTTTTCTTTAAGGTGCTTCCTTAACTGGTAAATAGACGTATGTAAGTTACTGGCCGCCTTCTCAAATTCTAAATCTGGCCAGAGCTCCTCTATTATGACAACATTTAACATAGGCTTTTTTTGATGAAACCATAAATATAAAAATAGTTCTCGCACTTTCCTAGTACGCCACTTCATAACCTCATGCTGGGCATCCAATAAATAAAAGCTTCCAAATGTATGTGCATATAAGAGATGTTCTTTTTTCACTTTTGCTACATCTTCTTGTAATTGCAACTTCTGCTGCGCTTTGATCAACGCCTTTATGAGCCGCTTCTCATGAACAGGTTTTAACAAATAATCCGTTGCCTCTACATCAAATGCATCCACTGCAAATTGGGCATGTGCTGTAACAAATATTATTTGTGTAGATGATGATTTCCCTTTTAATTGTTTTGCTACCTGTAAGCCATGCACATCAATCATTTCTATATCTAGAAAAACAACATCAATAGATTCTTTTTCTAGAAAAATCAGGGCATCGGCTGCATTCGTAAATGTTCCTTTAATAGAAATCTGAAATTGTGTAAGTCGATTTAACTTGAAACGTAAAACATCAATAGCCATTTTTTCATCATCTATGATAATAATATTCATGCTCCATCACCCTTCGGTAATAATATTAGAATAGTTGTCCCCTTTCCTTCCTCACTATTTAAACGAAGGCTCGCATTTTTCATTAATTTAAATTTTTTTAACGGATTTGTAAAACCAATGCGCGAACTTTCTTCATTAATTAATTGTTGTAACTTTTTAGCGGGTATACCTACCCCATTATCTTGTATTTTAATCCGAACAAATTGTCCTTCTCTCTGGACACTTACTTCAATTGTACCTCCCTCTGGCTTTTTGGAAATACCATGAAAAACGGCATTTTCCACTAAAGGCTGTAGCGATAATGCTGGAATCATAAGTTGTATAGATTCATCAATATCATATTTGACAGTTAAACGATTACCAAAACGCATCTTTTCAATATAAAGATATGCTTTTACGAGCTCCAATTCTTCTTCAATCAACACCATACTGTTACGATAATGAACATTGAGCTTTGCACGGAAGTAAGTTGCTAGGCAGTATAGTGCTTCCCTTGTATTATCCATATCGGAATAGCTCAATCCAATAATTGTATTGAGTGTATTATAGACAAAATGAGGGGTCACTTGCGCATATAAATAATTCATCTCAACTTCGATTGCATCTATTGATGATTGTCTAACCGCTAATAATGATTCTATTCGTATAAGCAATTCATCAGTTGCTACAGGCTTTCGTAAATAATCATTCGCTCCTACTTGCAAGGTTAGCACTAAATCAGAATGTTTCATAATAGCAGTTAAAACAATGATTGGTAGTTCTAACATGTCATATTGCTTGCGCACTTGCTTACATAATTCATAGCCCGACATACCTTCCATCATTAAGTCGACTAGCATACAATCCACTTGATTCGTTTTGATGTAGTCGATAGCGTCAAAGCCATTATCAACACCAATCACTGTATAGCCCTTTAGTGCTAATACATCCGCTAAAACCTTTATATTGACATGATCATCATCTACTACAAGTATTTTTTTATCGTTTCCATTATGAATCAACGGTAGCTCAAGTTGTAATATTTTGGATGTGTTGGCATGTGAGACGATTGCGAATGAGTTTTCAATACCCACTTGCTCTTCTGTTGCAAGAGGCATTGTGAATGTAAAGATTGTTCCTTCTCCTAAAGTACTTTTTACATAAATATCACCATTTAATTTATCTACAATATTTTTTGCAATGCTTAATCCTATTCCAAGGCCCTCTTTCTGATGATTATTTTTCACTTGATAAAACGAATTAAAAATGCGTTCTAAATCCTGAGCAGGAATCCCTTTTCCGGTATCGCTTACCTCGATGACCATATGTTTCTCTTGCTGATAGGCAGTTACAGTAATTTCTCCAATTTCGGTATGCTGGATAGCATTGTGTAACAGATTGTACAACACCTGCTTAAAGCGCAATTCATCGGTCAGCATGGGTGGCAATGTCAAATCTACTTCAACGAGTAATCGTACGTGACTATTAGTAGACATCACACTGCGAATTTCTGCTACTACCTCATTAATCACCGTTATTGCCACTGTACGAGGAGAGACACGTATTTCGCCAGACATATAATTGGATGAAAACAGTAAATCCTCTACTAAATAACCTAAACGCTGCGTCACATTATGAATTAAAATCACTTGCTCCTGTTGGGTACGCTTCAACGGCCCCTCAGCACCTTCCATTAGTGACTTTGATAAATTCAAAATCCCATTTAACGGTGTGCGCAATTCATGGGAGGTTTTCAGTAAAAATTCATCCTTCATTTGATTGTGTACTAATAGCTCTTTTGATAATGTCTGTGCATCCGTAAAGGCCTGATTCATACGATAGTTTAGGAGTAAAGTGAAGCCAACTAATGTACAACCCAAAAATACCAATTTACTATACTCATTAGGTACTTCTATTAAAAAATTAATGATTACTAATAACGCATAACAGCAACCTCCTGTAAAAATGATTAATATATATCGTGCACCTTCTAGTTTTTTCAAGATAACACGGATTAACATCAATTGCGTGTAGCCAGTTAACAAAATAATCAAAGCTACGTATGTAATTTGTCGAATAATCATTGCTTGTGCAGTCATTTCACTTGTATCGATATAAAATGGATTATAAATACCATATAGAAAAAAAACGCAACCTAGTGAAATAACAATTGTATTGACAATTTTTTTATTCGCCACTTGTGGATACATAGTATAAAGAAAAAGTATTTGACAAATATCGATTAGAGGGATAACACCGAGCTGTAAACGTGACTGCGTAAAGGTTTCTGCTATAGGAAAAACTTGAAAGAAAATCTTGTGATTAGTAAAGGACGACTGAAAACCTATCAGTAACATATAAAGTCCGAAAAACAATTCTTCTTTCCTTTTGCGACTTTGTCCATAGATAGTCAGATAAATGATGCCAAAAACGATATATCCAAAAATCACCAATACATCAATTAACCTCTTGTGATCGTAGAAATTCTGTATGCTCTCCCTTGTTCCAAATTCAACAGGATAAATCATTCCCGCTGTCGGATATTTATTGTAGCTAGCTACCTGTATTAATATATCAAGCTCTTGCTCGTCACTTTGCCCAATGGCAATAAATGTATCATCATTTTCTGATTGAAAGCTTGAGAAAGACGTACTTGGGTTTCCTTTTCCCCCAACCTTAATACCATTAATGAAAACACGACTAGATGAGTGAATATAGCGAAAAAACAAACCATACTGCCCTTCTGTAGGAACCTTTACTACAAGATGATATGTACCGACAAGAGGACCTTTTTCATTGAATTGAAAATAATCCTCCCATTTATCAGGAACTTTCATAGATATACGCCGCTCTTCGAAATCATCTAATGACTGTTGAGGCGATATCAGAACGTTTGGATAAAAAGACCAATCTCCATTGAGCTTAATGGTGTTATTATTTTCAAGTTGCTCATTTGAAACAACCGTCATTCCCTGTTTCACAATACTGTCATTATTTTCTAAAAAATAATGCCTATTCCCTATTACAAAAACTATGGCAAATAGCATGAAGATACTAAACACTATTACAAAATCTTTTTTCATTATTATGTTCCTACTATCGTTTGATTTATTTACATACATTCGATTGCTTAGTCATTTATTTTTTTATGTAATTTTTTCTATTATAAAATATTTGAACAAATTCTGAACAATAATTGGGAAGTTATTTAATAATTTACCCATTCACAAAGCCACGTTCAAACAATTCATTAACATATTCATAGTAGTCAGAGGTTGTTTTGACATCCGTAAATACTTCCTATTTGCGGCTTTTGCCATGTTTGATGCCACAACAGCAATTACACTTGTAGCCATAGCTGCTTTAAATAGTTTGTCGTAAAGTGTTGTGCTATTTTTCATCTTTATGTTCTCCCCTTCACTAAATATCGGCTTCATGATTTTCCTATTTAGTCTATAAGGGATGCCTGAACAGAATCTGAACAGATCTTTTAAAAATATCAACTTATTACCAAAAAAATCTTTTCAATCAATAAATAACTGAAAAACAGGCTAAAAAATACTTAGCCTGTAATTGCCCATACTTATTCAATTAATCTGCTCTTGCCCCTCTTCATCGATGAAATATGCATGAGGTTTTGCAGCCTCTTCAATTTCGTTAAACGCCCAGTGAGATGCCTTTACATCTGGGAAGCTTGGTGTTGTCACACCATGTAGTGGACCGCGTTCAAACATACGGTTCATCATCACCACGGCTTGGGCACGTGTTAAGTGCTCATCTGGTGCGAAACTTCTGTCTGCGCGACCGTTAATAATGCCTGCATTACGATTCGCTTCAATAATCCATTGCGCCCAGTGGCCTTTTGTATCATTGAATGTAATTGCTACATTTTCTTCGATATGCAGCTGCTTATAGTTCGCGACCACTGTAGCCATTTGTGCACGTGTGATATTCTCACTTGCGCGGAAGTTGCCATCCACATCCCCATTCATAATACCGCGCTCTTTGACAAAGGCAATTGCGCCAGCTGCAAAATGATTACTTGGAATATCATTGAATGGTGCCTTGCTAACTGCTTGGCCATCTGTATAGCCTAAGATACGCGCAATCATCGTTGCCACTTGGGCACGTGTCACGTTTTTCTCCGGACCAAATGTACCATTAGGGAAGCCTTTAATGTATGCTTCATGGTGGTGAATAGCTTGCTTTTCCACCTGAATAATCGTAAATGTACTAAACTTGTCCACTGTGAAACGTAAGCCAAGTTCACCCTTCGCCTTTGTCACGACTTCAGGGAATACAACTTTTTTCTCGCCATCCGAATGTTCAATAAAGACAGCTAATTGGTCTAGGAATGCTTGTCGCTCAGCTGCCGCTACTGGCACATTAACACCTTTCAATGGAAGTGTCACTTGTACTGGTCGACTTGGCATATTCGTTTCAATCGTCATTGGACGAGCTACGACACGTACATTATTGCTTTGCAGTGTTTTACGGACAACCTTCTCCACTCTTGCACGTTCTTCAATCGCCTTACGCTCACTTTCCTTTTTCACAGGTACTAAACGGAAGTAGAAATTATCATTCACACCGTCCATTGAGCTGAGTGGAATTGCAATCAGTCCATTCTCTGTAGCAAATTCTAATGATAAACCATTGTCATGTAGTAATTGAAGAGATTGTTTCGCTATTTCTATCGTTACTTTATCTACTTCATCATTGACATCCGGAATGACGATACGAACAATGTTATTGCCAATTCGGTTCGCTTTTTCTACAGCTTCCTTCGAGTTCGCTTCTGTTAATACCACAAAATCTGTGATTTCACCCTTGGCATGTTTTGTGCGCTCAATTTCTACTGTTGTTTTTTCCAGTGGGTTTTCGCCATCAATTTCTAATGCCACTTGGATTTTCGTTGTAGTTGTACCAGGTTCAGTCGTTGTTGGTGGAGCTGTCGTCCATGTATCTCCGCCACCGCCTGAGCCTGATGACGAGTCAGCGGCACGATAAACCGTAATTGTATATTGTTTGACTCCTGTACCATCTTGAACCGTAATAACTACGGTATTTGCACCGACTTGGAGTGGAACAAGACCATTTGTCGCAACTTGTCCATTCACAGTCATCGTCACTGTAGCATCTGGATTGCTCGGGAGTGCTGTAAATGTTAATTGAGACGTTGCGTAATTCACATTCATTGTGTAATTTGTGACTTTTGATGAGAAGTTTGGACTTAATGCGCCTGTTGATGGTGTTAGTGAGCCTAGACCTGATGTTGGTTGTGTAGGTTTCTTTACAAGTGCATTCTGCGCTGCTGTTAATGCTTGTAAGGCATCGTCTATTTCTGTTTGCGTAGCGCTTCCTTTTGTCAACATAGCTATTGCATCATTTAACGCTTTTTGGTAGTTTGACCAACTTTCTGGTGTATAGCTACCTGCCGATAAGTTCGCTGATTCATCTACTTTAGCTTGCAATGCTGTTTTATCTACTGTAGGAGCAGTCGGGGCATCTATTAATGCATGACGCGCTGCAACTAATTTTTCCCAAGCTGCATTCACCTCTTCTTGGGTTGCTTGTGGATTATTGAATACATCTTGAGCATCTTTTTTTGCCGTTTCAAATGCAGACCAACTATCTTGCGTATAATTCAACTCGCTAAACCCAGCGGCAATTGTAAGCTCTTTTTGCAGATTCGTTTTATCAACTGTTTTATCCGGATCTACAAACTCCAATCCATCATGTTTTGCTTTTAAAGCATTGTAAGCTGCTTCTATGTCAGCTTGTGTTGCATTTGGATTGTCCAATACAGCTTTTGCTGCACTCAATACTGGCTCTAAGTTATTCCAACTTTCAGGAGTATAATCTTCGTTTGTTAAGCCTTCGACAATCTCCACTCGTGTCGCTAAAAGTGATTTATCTGGCGCATCGACTGTTAAAAGTTTTGATACTATGCCAGATGTATGACCATTAAGTTCGGCTGTATACTCGACATTGTATATGCCGTTAGGTATATCTTTGTTCGGTGTGATGCTCCAGTTTCCATGTTCATCTGCTGTTGTTGTTAACGTTATGTTATCAGAATTTTTGATTTTTACTGTTGCACCTGGTGTTGCTGTTCCAGTAAATGTTGGTTTACCTGTACTCACCGTTTCTGTTGGTGCTGTTACTCCCACTGTTGGATTTGGAGCTGCTGTATCTACTGTCATGTTTACCGTTTGTTTTGCTATCTTGTCGCCTTTTTTTGCCTCGACTTCGATTATGTAGTCGCCATCTACTAAGTCAATGCTTGGCGTGAATGCCCAATTGCCACTTCCATCAACCGTCGCATTCCCACTCGCATTTGGTACTTCATTGCCGTCTTTATCTTTAATCACAACTTTCACCGTTGCGTCTTTATCTACTGTTCCTTTAATGTCTGGTTTCTTAGTGCTCACTTTACCTGTTGGATCCGTGATTTGTAGAGATGGTATGGCAGTGTTTGTCATAGTTTCTTCAAAGCTATTTACCGGTACACCATCTGTACCTGTTAATTTTCCTTGTCCGTCATACTCTACTTTTACGGATTTACCAGTGGAATCTGTCCCTGGTAATGTAATCAGTAATTGCTTTGGATCAGCTGGATTTACTTTCACATCGGCATCAGTTAGTGTAATTGTTTCAGTTCCTACTGTCACTGTAAATCCAGTTGCTTCAGGTGCTGTTAATTTGATGTCTTTATCAAACGACACGATAATTTGATTTTGATTCGCTGTGATTTCTTCCACTTTCACGCTTAGTGGTGCTGGTGCATCCGCTGCAAACGTGAAATATTGACCATTGGCTAATGTCGCTTTTGCAGCATAATGAGGTGCGCCATTTAAAGTAATCTCTGTTAATGTATGTTCAGTCGCTAGTGCAAAATCTGTATCGCTGCTTCCTACTCGTAATGTTGTGTTTTCTGGAAGAGCACTCTTTGGAATGGCAATTTCTACTTCACCCACACTTCCTGTATTTTGTACTTTCCAAATACGTTCAGCATGATTTTTGTGAGTTGTGCCGATTTGCTTTGTGAACGCTAGATCCTTGCCGTTATCGGCCCAAATCAAATATTGTCCATCTGTAAGCGTACCTTGATTAGCCAAATTTGTAGCTGTAAGTGCCTCAACACCAATTGCAACCTGTGTACCTTCGTTAATGCTTCGGCTTTGCTTTTGCTCAAGGTCCTCTGCATTGTCACGACCGATACCAGCGATATTTTGTTGATACTTGGTGTTTGCATCCCACACAACCGTGTTATTCGTCGCAACGTAATTGCTAGCACCATCATTTAACGTAATGCCATATTTTACGGCTAAATACGTTTCAATTTTAGCAGCATCTGCACTTATTTCCCCATCATACAAAATAACCTCTGCCACATCAGCATTGAGACCTGAGAAGTTACTACCAGAAGCTCCAGGTCCAGTAGCTCCAATAACAGGTGTAAATGTAATGGGTTTAATTGTAATTGTTGGTTGGCCTACAGTAGTCAGCTGTCCATTTATTCTTGCTAATGCCTTTGTGCCATCATCATTCATTTCATAGTTTGCCATTTGGAATATTTTTCTATTAGCAGGTCCAAAAGAGCGCCATGTAGAGTTTGCACCTGTCCCTACTGCGAAATAGTTTCCACCGCTTCCACCCCCACCTAAAATCTGAGTACCGTACTTGATTATTTCCGTAGAACCAACAAGTGCCCCTGCAGTCCCAGCTTCAGGCCATTTATAAACCGCATATCCAGACTGGAAAGTAATCTGTTTATCTCCTACTAATTTAGCAGATTGATTATAGTGAGCTGCTCCACTTGGGTTATCAAATTTTACACTTGGGTTAAAGTTCACACCATTTACGTTATACTTCGGTGTTCTCTCTTCTTGTCCTGTTGGAATATCAAGTGTAAAATTCACTGGTGCTACAGATTGATCAGCCCAATGTGTTAAATTTCCAGCACTTTCTTTTACACCTTCATTTGATTTCAACCATAGTACTGGTTGTGTACTTACACCACCCGGATTCACAGGATCCGCTGCTAGCGCTTTTTTAGGCAACCCTGTCAGCGAAACACTACTTGTCACAAGTGTAAGTGAAAGCATGACCGTAAGTGAACGCTTCCACCATTTTTTCTGTTTCGTTTTGATATGCATCCTTTTCCCTCCTACCTATTTAAAACTCCGTTGTTTTTCATTAAATATTTTCGCCCCTTTCAAATTTTTAACACCGTCATACCTCAATTTACTATAGTCTTCCTGAACAGAATCTGAACAATTAGTTCTATTTGTCTATATATCAATTCTATCTACCTGCACATATAATCTATCCATATGTTCAGATTTTGTTTAGGTAGTCATTGTATAGTAGAGACAGTGCATAGAACAAAGGAATTTTGCTTATGATTATGTTAAATATTGTAACTATTTGGTTTGTTGTTATTTTCGGTGGATTAGGTATATTGAAATATATGGTTATACAAAAGGAGCGGAAAGTAAGAAAAGCGATGTTAGAAAAGCGGCTGGAGCATCTTATCCAAACGAATAAATTCAAATCGCCCCAAGAAAAAAACGAGTCATCCTAATGATATAGGAGTGACTCGTTTTGTATTTATTTATTTATTTATTTATTTATTTATTTATTTATTTATTAAACCCATCCACGGAAGCGTGAAGCTTCTGCAGTGCGGCGAACACCTACCATATAAGCTGCTAAACGCATGTTAATGTTACGTGTTGTCGCTGTTGTATAAACGTTTTCAAACGCATCAACCATTTTTTTGTAAAGACGTTCTTCAACTTCTTCTTCTGTCCAGTAATAACCTTGGTTATTTTGTACCCATTCGAAGTAAGAAACTGTTACACCACCAGCAGATGCTAATACGTCTGGTACAAGTAAAATGCCACGATCAGTTAAAATTCTAGTTGCTTCAGAAGTTGTTGGACCGTTCGCTGCTTCAACTACAATGTTTGCTTTAATGTTGTTTGCATTATCAGCAGTAATTTGGTTTTCAATAGCAGCTGGCACTAAAATATCACAATCAAGTTCTAGTAATTCTTTGTTTGAAATTGTGTTTTCAAATAATGTTGTTACCGTACCAAAGCTATCGCGACGATCTAATAAGTAGTCGATATCTAAACCTTCAGGATCATGTAGTGCACCATAAGCATCTGAAATACCGATTACTTTTGCACCTAAATCATGCATGAATTTCGCTAGGAAGCTACCTGCGTTACCGAAGCCTTGAATAACAACGCGCGCACCTTTTATATCAATGCCACGTTTTTTCGCTGCTTCTTGGATAACGATTGTTACACCTTGTGCAGTCGCACGGTCACGACCTTGAGAACCACCAAGCACTAATGGCTTACCTGTGATGAAACCTGGAGAGTTGAATTCGTCCATACGGCTGTATTCATCCATCATCCAAGCCATAATTTGTGCATTCGTAAATACGTCTGGCGCAGGAATATCTTTTGTTGGTCCTACGATTTGACTAACTGCACGTACATATCCACGGCTCAATCGTTCGATTTCATCCATAGACATTTGACGAGGGTCACAGATGACACCGCCTTTACCACCGCCATAAGGTAGATCCACGATACCACATTTCAATGTCATCCACATTGAAAGCGCTTTAACTTCTTCCTCAGATACGGCCGGATGGAAACGAACCCCACCTTTAGTTGGTCCTACTGCATCATTATGTTGTGCACGGTAACCAGTAAATACTTTTGTTGTACCATCATCCATTTTCACTGGAATACGCACTTGTAGCATGCGAAGCGGTTCTTTTAACAATTCATACATTGCTTCGTCATAGCCAAGTCTATTTAGAGCCTCTTGAATGACTTCTTGAGTTGATGTGAACAGATTTAAGTTTTCAGACATTATTAAATCGCCTCTTTGTTTTTATAATGATAGTATATCGGCATCATTGTAACATACTTCCGAATTGAAATGTGAACATTTTGTTAAACTTTAAAAACTTTTTCAATTTGCTCAATTGACCAATCTAAATCCTCTTGTGAAATAACAAGTGGTGGCGCAAATCGAATGACAGTATCATGTGTTTCTTTACATAATAGGCCTAATTCTTTAAGCTTTTCACAGTACGGGCGTGCTGCCTCTGTTAATTCCATTCCGATAAATAAACCACGACCACGAACGTCTTTAATGACTGGGTTGTTAATTTCTTTTAATTTCCCTTTAAAGTATTCACCAAGTTCGTGTGAACGCTCTGCTAATTTTTCATCTAGTAATACTTTAATTGAAGCAATAGATACAGCACATGCTAAAGGATTACCACCGAAAGTTGAGCCGTGTGATCCTGGATTGAATACACCTAAGATTTCACGATTTGCAGCTACACAAGAAATCGGGAATACACCGCCGCCTAAAGCTTTTCCTAAAATGTACATATCAGGTTCTACTTCTTCCCAATCACATGCGAACATTTTACCCGTACGTGCTAAACCAGCTTGGATTTCATCCGCAATGAATAAAACATTGTTTTCACGGCATAGCTCGCGAGCAGCTTTTAAGAAGCCTTCTGATGGAATAACGATACCCGCTTCACCTTGAATTGGCTCAATTAAAAACGCTGCTGTGTTTGGAGTAATTGCTGCTTTTAATGCATCCAAGTTACCGTAATCTACTAACTTAACATTCGGTAACATTGGACCGAAGCCACGACGATATTCTTCGTCAGATGATAAAGATACAGCAAGCATAGTACGACCATGGAAGTTACCATTACATGCGATGATTTCAGCTTTGCCATCTTCTACGCCTTTTACATCATAAGCCCAACGACGAGCTGCTTTAAATGCAGTTTCTACCGCTTCTGCACCTGTATTCATCGGTAATACCATTTGTTTATTCGTTAATTTACCAACAAGCTCATACCATTCACCAAGGTTTTCGCTATAAAATGCACGAGAAGTTAATGTTACTTTATCAGCTTGTTCTTTTAACGCTGCGATAATTTTTGGATGACGATGCCCCTGATTTACAGCAGAGTAGGCTGATAGCATATCTAAATATTTGTTACCTTCTGGATCTTTTACCCAAGCACCTTCAGCCTCTGAAATAACGATTGGTAGCGGGTGATAGTTTGCAGCACCAAAATTTTGAGTTTGTTCAATAACTTGATTTGTTTTTGTCATATAGTTTTCTCTCCTTACGTTCATGATGAAAATCTCTGGTAGACTCTGTTTTTCTATAAGTAAATTCAATAGAATAATTTCAGCATTTTCTGAATATAAAAAGCAAGAATCTGCACACTACTCCTAGGTAAGCCACCTCGACATTAGCGCCTGCGGTTCTTGTCGGACTCACTTTACCAGGAGGAGTCTCGCAGATTCTCTTATAATTTATGCCTCCACATAATTGCGTCCGGAGGCAACTTCTTCTGTCAGCCGAAAGAAGTTATAGCATTTCAGAAGTTGTTTTTGCTTGCATGTGAAGTTGTAGATAGTCAGGGCCACCTGCTTTTGAGTCAGTACCTGACATATTGAAGCCACCGAATGGTTGGTAACCAACGATTGCACCAGTACAGCCACGGTTGAAGTATAAGTTACCTACATGGAAATCTTCACGTGCTTTTTCTAAGTTCATACGATTATTTGTAATAACCGCACCAGTTAAGCCGTATTCAGTATCATTTGCAATATCAATTGCTTGATCGAAATCTTTAGCTTTTGTAATAGCTACAACTGGTCCAAAGATTTCTTCTTTCATAACGCGTGCAGAAGGATCTACGTCTGCAAATACTGTTGGTTGGATGAAGTAACCAACTGAATCATCAGCTGTACCACCTGCAACAAGGCGACCTTCTCCTTTACCAATTTCAATGTACTCTGTTACTTTATTGAATGCTGCTTGGTCAATAACTGTTGCCATGAAGTTGTTGAAGTCTGATGGGTCACCAACTGTTAACGTGTTTGTTAATTCCACTACACGGTCAACAACTTGGTCATAGACATCTTCAACGATAATAGCACGAGAACATGCTGAACATTTTTGACCAGAGAAGCCAAATGCTGATTTTACGATAGATTGTGCTGCAAGCTCTAGATCTGCTTCTTTATCAACAACGATTGTATCTTTACCGCCCATTTCAGCGATAACACGTTTAATCCAAATTTGACCGTCATTTAATACAGACGCACGTTGGTTAATACGTAAGCCTACATCACGAGATCCTGTGAAGCTGATGAAACGTGTTTTTGGATGATCAACTAAGTAGTCACCTACTTCTGCACCAGAACCTGGTACAAAGTTCACAGCTCCTGCTGGAAGACCAGCTTGCTCTAACACTTCGATAAATTTATAAGCAACTACAGGTGTTGTTGAAGCTGGTTTTAATAATACAGTGTTACCTGTTACTAAAGCTGCCACCGTTGTCCCTGCCATAATAGCGAATGGGAAGTTCCATGGTGAAATAACAATACCAATACCTAATGGAATATAGTCATAACGGTTATATTCACCTGGACGACTTTCTACAGGTTGACCTTCTTTAATACGTAGCATTTGACGACCATAGTATTCTAAGAAATCAATTGCTTCTGCAGTATCTGCATCAGCCTCAGCCCATGGTTTACCTGCTTCTTTTGTTAAAAGTGCAGAGAATTCATGTTTACGACGACGGATAATTGCCGCTGCTTTAAATAGTACGTCTGCACGAATAGCTGGATCTACTTTTTTCCAAGTTTTGAATGTTTCGTCCGCAGCTTGCATTGCTTTTTCAGCTAGTTCTTTGTTTGCTTTTGATACGCGACCAATTACTTCTGTTTTCTTTGCTGGATTATATGAAATGATTTTATCTTCTGTCGTAATACGTTCTCCACCAATTATAAGTGGATAATCTTGACCTAAATAACCTTCTACTTTATTTAATGCTTCTAAATAAGCGTTGTAATTTGCCTCTTGAGTAAAATCTGTGAATGGTTCGTGTTTGTATGAAATCATACTAAATCCTCCCTCGTGAGATATGTTTTAAGTGTGCAAAAAACATTGACGCAAAATATCTTTGCGTTTAGAATATTCTTACACTTATTATAATGCAAAATTTCGTTGCATATTTCAAGTAAAAAATTTTTTGAGGTGCACATTTTATGAAAAATTTTGAACCTTTACTCCCTTTTTATGAGTTCATTGCAACAAATGTATCTGTTGGTATTCATGCTGTAGACCTTTCTGGCAAAACAATTATTTATAATACAAAGATGAAAGAAATTGAAGGTTTCCATTTTGATGAATTAGCAGATCGCTCTGTTATTGAAATGTTTTCCTTCCGCCAGCATGAAAGTACTTTAATGCGAGTATTACAAACAGGCAAAAAGGAGATCAATGTAAAACAAACTTATTGGAATAAAAATGGTCATGAAATTACAACGATTAATGATACTTTTCCACTTTATGTTGAAAATAAACTAATTGGAGCGATCGAATTTGCTCGTGACATTACATCACTCGAAAAGCTAGTTTATCAGCCTCTTCGTCGATATGATGAACCTTTAACATTCGATATGATTACAGCTGTATCCGAATCGATGCGACAAATTATCGCAAACGCCAAAAAAGCAGCAGCTGTGAAATTACCGGTATTACTAATTGGAGAATCGGGTACAGGAAAGGATTTAGTCGCAGAGGGCATGCACCATGCAGTATCGGCTGATCCTGAAGCATTTGTAACTCTAGTGAGTCGTCGCTCTGCTCAATCTGTTTTAGACAAATTACAGGAGCTCTTACAAGATGACAAAGCATACACTTTTTTCTTTGAACGCATAGATTTTTTAAGTCTAGATATCCAAGAGCAACTTTTAGAGATATTACAATCTCTTCCACAGTCTAAATACATGCTCATCGGTAGTGTCGGAAGCGACCCTATTGCATTGATTGAGGAGAAGAAACTTTCAAAATCACTGTATTATTTCTTTGCTACAATGTCTATTACCATCCCAAATCTAACAGATCGAAAAGAAGATATTCTTCCATTCGTAGATGATTACTTTAACCGCCATCGAGAACGCTTCGCTTCAAATGTCGCGAATCTAGCACCTGATGTACAGGATTTATTCTTGCAATATGATTGGCCAGGAAATTTAAAAGAGCTTGAGCTATTACTAGATGAAATTGTGTCATTTATGACCACTGAATCAACAGTTACCTCAGATTTATTACCAATGCATTTCCGTTTCAAGGTACAGCAGCAAGACACATCTAATCACGAGCCGGAATTCTTTATGTTCCAGCAACAGAACGATGTTATGCCGCTCGATGCTTATTTGCGTGAAGCCGAATCATATTATGTGCAAAACGTCTTAAATTTATATGAAGGCAATATTACAAAGGCCGCTAGTGCACTTGGCATGAGTCGTCAAAACCTACAATATCGAATTCGAAAAATAAAAAATCAATAGTTATATTTGAATACAAAAAAACGAGGGTACCTTCATATTTGAAAGCATCCTCGTTTTTTTATCACGCATTAACAGGCAGTAATTTATATCTCAAAATTCAGCAAAAGCAAAGAAGTTAGGTAAAATAACTGCCAGTAAACGCCCGATCAGTGGAAACTAGTAATCAGTGGAGATCACTGATTACAGTTTTACTTTATTGTCCTGACTGTTCGATCCAGTCCTGTAA
This sequence comes from Lysinibacillus sp. RC46, assembly GCF_041262385.1. Lineage (NCBI taxonomy): Bacteria > Bacillati > Bacillota > Bacilli > Caryophanales > Bacillaceae > Lysinibacillus > Lysinibacillus sp. RC46. Next base: position 21,432 of record NZ_JBGCCF010000009.1, read on the forward strand.
TTTATCTTTTAGGGAATTAAAACCATTCGCATCCGATTCATCTACACGGTCCTGCAATGATTTACGTGGTAGTACATCTTTTTTACGCAATGTAGCTGGGCGCTCCTGCAAAGCACGAATCGATAAACTAATTTTTTCGGCATCTTCATCGATTTCAAGTATCTTCACTTCGACCTCTTGCCCAACTGACAAAAATTCACTAACGTCCTTTACAAAGCCGTACGTAATTTCGGAAATATGTACAAGGCCTTGTGTATCTTCATCAAGCGCAACAAATGCACCATATGGCTGTATACCTGTAACTTTACCAGTCAACACGTCCCCTAATTCATATTTTTGTCCCATAACCTTTGCCCACTTTCTTTTTGTTTGCTACGTATATATCACCATAAATTATAACATAGGTGTATTAGTGGGGCAAAAAATCTCCTTACTCGTTAATAGCACTAATTAGGTAATGCTGTCCACCATTTTTAGTTACTACAGAGGTTAATTTAAAGGATAATTGCTGTCCAATTACTCCATGTGCTGCACTTTTTACAGTGGCTCCAATATGAAGTGAGTAACCCTCTATTTCATGAAGAGATTTAAAATTTCCCATCCCATCAAACTGAACAACTTTATCTATATCCAAATCATCAGTTAGTAGTGTTTGAGCTACTTCTCGATCACCAACCCCATGAGCATATAAAAATAAACTAACGATATTTATTGGATTTAATGTGTCAATAATTGTCTCGTCTCTCGTCTCAACATACGAATTATAAAGAGATTTAGTTTGCTCAATCCAATCAGGATTAATTGCTATACTTGTTGTCCCATCCTCCGTCTGCATATACGTGTCTTCTCGCGCATATAAAATCCCCATCCATATATCGTATGGTGTTAACTGTTCTAGAGTTTTGGATTGTCCAGTCAACTTTATTTCATCTAGTATTAATTGAGCAGTTTTGCGCATTGCCTCACCATATTCACCATTCGCAATAATCGTTAGTAGATCCATGTATTCAGGCTTAAATTGACCAGTTTTTGTGCGAATTGGATTGCTGTCAGTTCCTTTAATAATGGCAAGCCACGTATTTTCAAACTCTCCCTTTAATACGTTAAAATTAACCTGCTCAGTAGATTGATCTGCTACAAGTGTTTTTTCATAGAGACGCAGAATAGTGGCAGAATCCTCTATAGAATAAAGTAAATCTCCGCCAACAAGTAAAGAGCCTGTAGCCAAGTATTTAAAATAACCTAATACATTTGGGTGAAGGCGGTCCAAATATTCGGGCGCGTCTTTTCCGAATACAGGATTAGGTCGAAAACTATAACTTTGTCCATTATATCGCAATTCCAAATATTGCCTTTTAGCCGTAGCAATTAATTTATTTAGGTCTGTAGGGAGACTTTTTGGTTTTTGTGATAATACTTTTTCATACGGAGCAAGTTTATTGGAATAATAGCCTGCAATTTCTTCTACCGAGTTAGAATATATACTATAAAAGTAATAAGATTCTTCAAACGACATAGGATTTTCGAAAGTTTCGATACTCTGTATTAGCTCCCGTGGCGTTTGTAGATTATCCAATGCATCTTTTTCTAAACTTTTTAAAAAGTCATTATTATTGGTGTTCTGTATTTCTATAAACATCTCTTTTCTTTTAGGTAAAGAATAAATTTCAGTATCTGCAATTTGAACTTTTGATATCTCACTAAACTCTTTCTCTGGTATATCGAGCTCTTTACGCATCTGCTCACGTTTTTCTTGATATTTTTTTGTAAAGTTTGAAACCCATTCGTTATATTTTTGTTCTTGTTCCTGTTCAGCTGTTTGAACAAAAGTCGATGGATCAATGACATACGACGAAATAAGAACACTTAATAAAAGTACACTTGCAATGCTTGCTATCCAGACAGCTGGCTTTTGCCATCTTAAGGGGGGCTTTTTTGTTGTTATGATTTCTGGCGAATGTTGTGTTGCATTTTCTGCTTCGATTTGTGTGAAAACGGCTTCTGGATCTAACTGTGATTCCATGCGATCATAGGATTTTTTTAGAAGCTCCATTCGTTTTTCAAATTGTTTATCATCCATTTTCAACACTCCCCTCCTGCATTAACACCGCTTTGAGCTTTTCCTTTGCACGTAATATACGAACTTTGACAGTTGATAACGAAATATTTAGTACCTCGGCTATCTCCTCATACTTTAATTCATGGAAGTAAAATAATATAAGAGGATAACGATATTTTTCATCCAGTTCGTTAATGGCATTATGTAATAGCCTATCCTCCTCAAAATTAAGGGCATGCTTTTCTGCTGAAGATGAGGGCATTTGTTGCTGAGCACTTAGCTTTTCTTCCTTTGCCTGCTCTCGTTGTTCTTTGCGATAATAATCACGTGTTGCATTTAATGTGATTTTATAGAGCCATGTCGTAAAACGATCCTGCTTAAATTGATGTAAAAAACGATAGAGCTTCACAAATACCTCCTGCGAAACATCTGCTAAATCATCACTATGTACGCCGCATTGAAAAGCAAATTTTTCAACTGTTCGTTGATGTATTCGGATCAGCTCTATATAGGCGTCTTTGTCTCCTAGCTGAGCCCGTTCTATTAATTCAGTTTCTGTCACAGTCATCCCCCCCTTTGCACATGTAACGAATCATCCCTCCTAATTGTTACATATTTAAACGAATTTTACTTTTTTAATAATTTACCCAAACACTTATTATGCCTCTAAAATTACCCCGGTTGCACAAACGAAATTATTTTAGAATATCTATAAGTCATTTCTGAAATTTGCTTGTGTAACGAGAATATTGCTGTAAAATGAAACTTTAGTATAAGGAGGATTTATTTTCGTGTCTTCGAGAGATCAATTTACATCTAAAATTGGGTTTATTTTAGCTGCCGCTGGAAGTTCTATAGGGTTAGGAGCGATTTGGAAGTTTCCTTATATGGCGGGTACTAACGGCGGAAGTGTTTTTATTTTATTATTTATCCTATGTACATTTTTCATCGGCTTGCCGGTATTAATTGCAGAATTTATGATTGGACGTCGCGGGCAAAAGGATGCCGTCACGTCGTTCAAGGAACAAGCGCCAGGAAAACCATGGTACTTAATAGGGTGGGGCGGCATGATTATTGCCGGTCTAATACTTTCATTTTACAGTGTTGTTGGTGGCTGGATTTTAAGCTATTTAGGCCGTTCCCTAACGTTCCATTTCAATAGTTCAAATGGTAATTATGCAGATTTATTTAGTAACATTATTTCAAGCCCATTTGAAGCGGTGATTGTTCAAGGGTTATTTATGTTGTTAACTGTAGTGATTGTATCAGCTGGTATTAAAGGCGGGATTGAAAAAACTAGTACATGGATGATGCCACTGTTATTCATCTTTTTCATCGTATTAGTTATACGTTCTTTAACTTTGGACGGTGCAATGGAAGGCGTCAAATTTATGTTCGTCCCTGATTGGTCCTATTTAAATGCGGAAACATTTTTAAAAGCGCTTGGACAAGCATTCTTCTCGTTAAGTGTTGGGATTGCGGTAATGATCACATACGCTTCCTATTTGTCGAAATCAGAAAAGATTGGAAATTCAGCCATCAATGTGGCATCGATGAATATCATTATTTCTTTACTTGCAGGTCTAGTAATTTTCCCAGCAGTGTTCGCACTTGGCTATACTCCTGATCAAGGCCCTGGCCTCGTTTTTATTATTTTACCTGCTGTTTTTGAACAATTACCTCTTGGTGGTCTATTCTTAACGATTTTCTTCGTACTCTTACTATTTGCAACAGTTACTTCTTCCATTTCCATGTTAGAAATTGTCGTGGCTATCGCAATTGGAGATAAGCCTGAAAAGCGTAAAAAAATCGCTTGGATTGGCGGTATTATTATTTTTATTGTCGGTATTCCAAGTGCATTATCATTCGGTATCCTATCTGATGTAAAAATTTTAGATCGTTCTATTTTCGACTTTGTAGACTTCTTGACGAATAATATTGGTATGCCAATTGGAGCCTTACTAATTTCTATCTTTGCAGGCTATTATTATACAAAAGATATTTCTCGTAAGGAGCTTGCCTCATCTAGTCTGATGTTCAATATTTGGTATATTTTAATTCGGTATGTTTCTCCAATAGCGATAGTAATTATTTTCATCCAGGGGATCTTACCTTTGTTTAAATAAAAAAACGAGGTTGTCTCTCAATTGAAAGTGACAACCTCGTTTTCTATAGAAAAGCAAAAGCATCATTGCGTCCGGATTCGGCTTTGTGCTTAGGCCAACAGATGTTTTTTGCGCGTAAGCGTAGTGCTAACGCAGCGGCAGCGGCATATGTTTTTTGCGCGTAAGCGTAGCGGCAGCGGTATGATGTTGGTCACTCAGTCATTGCTACAGGACGTGGTGTTCTTATACTGAGTTCCTTTATTTTAGCGGATGTTTTGACTCCCGCTAAAAAGAAGTTAAATAATGCATTTTGCTTCAAATTTTATCGCAATAAGTTTGTACGAAATAGCTACACAATCTTCAAATGGAATCCATTCTTCAAACGAATGCTCATATGTTTCTTGAATAACCTTTGCAAGAGTAGATGGATCATCAATACCTTGCAATGCTGCTACAACATCTGCAGTTTCAGTATCATAATGATCTGGACCTAAGTGGAATGGATCCCACTCCTCTAGCAGACGTACGGCTGCTTGATTCATTTTTATATTTTCCAAAATACTCACCTATTATCCTTTTATCATACTCGTATGATACCATAGTAAATAAAAAAGAAAAGAGTGATTTGCTTGTCTATTTTCGATCAAACTATTAAACGTCGTTGTACAAACTCTGTAAAGTGGGACGCAATGGAAAATGTATATGGGCTACAAGATGCTTCAGACATACTACCAATGTGGGTAGCTGATATGGATTTCGCTGCTCCAGTAGCCGTATCAAAAGCGCTACAAGAGCATGCTGAAAAGACAGTTTTCGGCTATAGCTTTGTTAGTGATGAAGCAGTGCAAGCGATTGTAGACTGGCAGAATGCTCATCATGATTGGCACATTGACAAAGATTCAATTGTTTTCTGTAACGGTGTTGTTGCTGCTTTAGCGGATAGTATCAAGGCATTTACAAATCCAGGAGATAAAGTACTTATTTCCTCACCTGTCTACCCACCATTTTATAACATTCCAAAAAGTAATGGCCGAGAGATTGTTAGTTGTCCTTTAGTAGAAAAAGATGGCACATTTGTCTATGACTTTGAAGCCTTTGAACAAGCACTTGCTCAAAATGTGAAAGCCTACATATTGTGTAATCCTCATAATCCTGGAGGCTATGCATGGGATGAAGTTACATTAAAGGAAATCGTACGACTATGTGCAAAATATGATGTAGTGATTATTTCCGATGAAATTCATTCTGATTTAATGTTAGATGGCTCAAAACATACACCATTAGCAAAAATCGCTGGTGATGAAATTGATCGTATTATTACGTGCATGGCACCGACAAAAACATTTAATCTAGCTGGTATTCAAGTCGCTTATATGATTGTGCCGGATAAGGAAAAGCGTATGCTACTAGAAGCAGTTCATATGGCTAGTGGGCAAGGCTCCTTAAATACCTTTGCTTCTGTTGCACTTCAAGCTGCTTATACAGAGGGTTCCCCATGGTTAAATGACATGCTTTCTTATATTTCAACTAATATGGACTATGTGATTTCTGAATTAGGGCAATTACCTGGCATCCATATTAATAAACCTCAGTCCACATATTTACTTTGGATTGATTATCGAGAATTAGGACTTGATGAAAAAGAAATCATGAAACGCTTGCTGGAAAATGGCAAGCTAGCATTAGAGCCTGGGACAAAATATGGTGAAGAGGGTCGTGGCTTCCTACGTATGAACGTCGCTTGCTCATTTGACACAGTGAAAGACGGTGTTCAGCGCTTTAAGCAAGCACTTCAGCAATAGAAAATAAATAGCGAAGGATATCTCAAGTTTTCCCGAGATATCCTTTTTTTGTTTAGAAAATATATCTCATATGGAGAATGGTACTAAGAAAACAATACATGAGGTGTTTTGGCATAAAATAAATGCGAAAATACAAATGCCCCGCAGTCCTTAAAGGCTGCGAGGCATCTCGTACAATCAATTATGCCTCGGCATAATTGTAGGCTATAGGCTAACAGATGTTTTTTGCGCGAAAGCGTAGTGCAACGAAGCGACAGCACAGATAAAACCGTGTTGCTGTCGCTTCGCTTTCGCACAGATAAATTGCCACAGGACGTGGCGTTCTTAGACTGAATCCCTCTAATTCAGTGGGTGTTTAGACACCCGCTAAATACAGTTAAATATTTTGCTGATTGTTTGTATTATTTTTCTCTGAAAGAATACGTGCTTCGATTTCCTTTGATTTCATTTCTTGTTTCTTAGAAATCTTACGGAAAACAGTAAAGACAACAATACATAAAATAAGCATTATTAAAAATTCAAAAGCTGCAGGAATGTAGCCTGATTTATCTTCTGGGAAATATAAAAATTGATACATTAAATGTTTCATGTTTTACACGTCCTTACAATTATTATTCAAAAACTGTAATTGACTCGATTTTCACATCTTCTACTGGTTTATCACGCATGTCTTTTTCTACGTCTGCAATTTTGTCTACGATGTCCATTCCTTCAACAACATGACCAAATACTGTATGTTTATGGTCTAACCAAGGAGTACCACCATTTTGAGCATATGCTTCAATAATTTCTTCTGGGAAGCCAGCACCTTGTAATTGACGAAGCATATCACTTGGAAGGTGCTTCATTTGTACGATAAAGAATTGTGAACCATTTGTGTTTGGACCCGCATTTGCCATTGAAAGGGCACCGCGAAGATTAAATACGTTTTCAGAGAACTCATCCTCGAAAGAGTTACCCCAAATTGATTCACCGCCCATACCTGTACCAGTTGGGTCACCACCTTGAATCATAAAGTCTTGGATCACACGGTGGAAAATGATGCCGTCATAGTATCCTGATTTTGCATGGCCTAAGAAGTTTTCAACAGTTTTTGGTGCATGCTCTGGGAATAATTTAATTTTGATGGCACCTAATGTTGTTTTCATTTCTACAAGTACTTCGCCTTCTAGTACTTCTGTTGTTAATTGTGGAAACATTGAAGTCTCTCCTTTAAATGTAAAATTTCAGTTTCAATGAAAATGATAGCACTATCATTTCTGACCTCATTTTAGTCTAACATACTTCTTAATGGTTTTCTTCACCAAAGTATTGACGATTTTTTGCACTTTTAATTTTTTAGCTTATCACCATACCGTGGGGTTGATTTCCGTTCCGGTTGGACGCTTTGCTTTCGCTACAGAAAACATTTGTTGCTGACGCTTCGCTTTCGCACAGACAAAACCCAGTTGCTGCCGCTTCGCTGCAGGATCTCGAGCCAACATGTTGTTTGTCACGAAGGCGTTATCACAGTACTGGTTAAGAAATATTCTTTCATATTAACCCCCTTAGTATATTTTTTATGATTGTTCATATATTCCGTTGGTCAATCGTAAAAATGGATTATATGGATAATGATAAAAAAAAACGGAGGGATTGAAATGAAATTCATACAAAAAATAAGTGTAATCGGACTGTCGGTATGTATGTTGAGTATCGTTTTTTCATCTGCCAGCATGGCAACAAAAACCGTTACAGAAGAGCACCTGAATTCAGTAAATGATAAAAATAAAAAAGAAGTTAATTATTACAAAAACGACTCCGCCAAAATATTAGCACAAGAAACAAAAACGGTACTGATTAAAACAGTAAAAGAGGATCAATCATTATTAGAGCAAAAAACAAAAGAATTTGAAGAAAAAATGAAAAAGGAACAAATAGCCTTTATTGAAGAGGGTTTGAAAAAAGCAACAACGCTTCAAGATGTAGAAAAAGTAAAAAGTGAAGCAGCCAGCTTATTAACAAAAGAAAAAGAATTGTTTAAAGCAGAAAGTGAAAAATATGTAAAACCAATGATTGATACGGAAAAAATGAACTTAGCGATGATTTCAAGTTCATATAAGACGTTTAGAGATGACTTTTTCACCTTTAACAAACACGGATTCTATTACTATGATGTCGATAAAAATGAATTTGTTCCAAACAATAAAGTAAATACAACAAAAGAGGTAAAAGAATTTGAAAAAAAACACATAGAAGATACAAAAGTAAAAGATAATCCAATCAACACCTTAATCCTGTTCATTCTCCTTGGATTGTTATGTATAATTCCTCTTTTCATAAGTAACAGACAAAAAAACAGAGCGTAATCTTTGTTGCTGCTAGTAGCCTTCGTTCTCTATCGCTAACCCTAAGGAGTTGCCAAACCTCCACTCCAATCAACTTATTTACAGGAACACGCATTCCTATAAAATAACACCCCACTTTTTAGTTTTATCGACATTCGCCTTCCTAAGAGCAAAAAGGATTTACACAAAACTGTGTGTGAATCCTTTTACTTTATTATGTCGCCCAGCCTCTACTCCAATCATTAATAAGCTTTAACAACCGTCATCTCCAACTTCATGGCAAAATTAATTATTTGATAAATACAAATAGGTCGTAACGCGTATTTGGAAACTATCCAAATTATGTTATTCTGTTGAGTGACTCATATTTAGAGTGGAGGCACACATGAAAAAGGCTTTTGGTTTTTTTATCATTTTACTGTCCTTACCTGTCCTTTGGTGGATTAGTACAAATATTAGGACAGAGATCAATGCGGCACAAGCGCATGAGGAGGAAATTGCTAGTGCTATTCATTTACCGGAAGTACAGCCACAGCTTCCAGTAACACTTATTGATCGAAACGGCAAAACATTTAGCGAGGAATATGTCGAATGGCGTCAACCTCTAACATTACAGGAAACCCCAAAAATTGCCCAGGAAATTTTTATCGCAAGTGAGGACGCACATTTTTATGAGCATATCGGCTTTGACCTCAGTGCGATCATCCGTGCAGTTGTTGCTAACTCAAGCTCAAATTCAGCTTCTCAAGGTGCTAGCACCATTACACAGCAGCTCGTTCGTATGCGTTATTTATCCGATGAAAAAACATATGAACGAAAATTAACAGAGATTTTTTACTCCTATGAGCTTGAGAAAGAATTTGATAAAGACGAGATTTTAACGATGTATCTAAATGAAGCCTATTTTAGCAATCAAGTTTATGGAATTGGTGGAGCAGCTACATATTATTTTCAAAAACCACTCCAAGAGCTATCTATAGCTGAAATTGCTTTTATTGCTGCCATTCCAAATAACCCCTCGCTTTATAATCCTTTAAAAAACTTTGATAAAACAAAAGCGAGGCAAGAGCGGTTATTAGATACACTCGCAGCGAGTGGCGCTATAACAAAAGAAAATGCCACTACATATAAAGCTGAAACTATAACGTTAAATGTAAAGAATAAAGCGCAAAGCTACCCTATGTACAGCACGTATGTCCTACAAGAGCTTAGATGGTTAGTTGCAGAAAAAGAAGGTTATTCAGATCGACTTGCAAATACACAAGGCGAGGAAGAGAAGAAAAAAATCAAAGCGCAGCTAGACAATCGACTCAATACATTATTCCAAAATGGATTAACGATTTATACCGCGCTTGACCCAGACAAACAAGCACATGATGAGAAAAAAATGACTGCAATTCTAGGCTCAGGTAAATTACAAGCAGCTGGAGCAGTTATTGATAATACATCCCGAGAAGTTGTTAGTCTTTATGCTGGGAAAAACTACGAGAAGTTTGGTTATCATCGTGCCTTTCAAGGTACGCGTCAGCCAGGCTCTGCCTTTAAACCGTTAGCGGTGTACGCTCCTTTCTTTGAAACGACAGCTCACACACCTGATTCTATAGTAAGTGGTGGCAGTTATTGTGTCGGTTCATTTTGTCCGCAAAACTATGGAGGCTTTAAATACGGTGATGTACCAATTAGAGTAGCATTTCGAAATAGTTACAATACATCGGCTCTTCGTCTCTTTAACACAGTCGGAATTGACACAGCCTTTAGTTACTTAGATCGCTTTCATTTCCGCTCCATCGTGGCAAAAGACCATGATTATGCTCCTGCCTCTTTGGGAGGGTTAACGTATGGTGTTACAGCACTTGAGCTAGCAGATGCTTATACAAGCTTTATAGACGGCTCATACGTACTTGCCCATAGCATCCGTAAAGTAACAGCATCTGATGGCACGGAGCTTTACAGCTGGGATTCAGCACGCGATCAAATTTGGTCACCGAAAACGGTTAAGTATATGCGTTCGATGCTTACAGATGTTGTTACTAAAGGTACAGGACAAGGCGTTTATAGTAGAAGTAACTATGTCGGTGCCAAAACGGGAACAACTAACGACTATCGCGACTACTGGCTTGCTGGATTAAATGATGAATACACTGCAGCAGTATGGCTTGGCTACGATAAGCCACAATCTATGGAGAGTTTAGAATCTTATAAGATTCACCACAAGCTATTTAATGTTTTACTGGAATAAAAATCAATTATGCCTCGGCATAATTGTAGCTGACGCTTTGCTTTCGCTACATAAAACATTTGTTGCTGTCGCTTCGCTTTCGCACAGATAAACAATACGTCCGGAATCGGCTTTGTGCTTAGGCCTGCGTGAGAGCCACACGATGTCGGTCGTTTCGGTAATGCCGCAGGACCTGGCGTTTTTACCGATGCAGGTCAGTTAGCCGTTATCGCATGGATGCGATGATTTTAGGCTAACATCCTTTAAGCACTCCTTTCCGATTCCGTGACATCCGCCGGAGGCTTAACTTCTTACAGCGGATGTCTTTTGTACCGAAAGCGTAGCGACAGGTACAGATGTTTGGACAACCGCTGTAAGAAGTCAAAAGGAGCAGCCCTGAGTGAAATTCTTCACTCTAGGGCTGCTCCTTTATTGTTTTAACGTTACTATGTAATTTAATAAACCACGGCATTTAATGAGCAAACGGTAAGCTTGCCAAAATACCATTATACAATTTTAAAACAACATAAACTAATAGCGATAATAGTATTGTCCACATAAAAAGCTCAAATACTAATAAGCCAATCGTTCCACCCATCGACATAAAATGACTCATTTTATAGATAAGGTAAATAAAGTAGATAAAAACAGTTAAGATAAAAATACCTACTAAAACGTAAATAAATTGAATAGCAAAGGCTGAACAGATTGCACCAACCAATAAAATGATGTATCCACCTCGTGCTTGATTAACTGTCGCACCATCATGATCCTTTGAGAAAAACAACATTCCTAGTTCATGAATAGTTTCCCCTACTAATTTTAATGCCGAAAATAACATAAAAAAGATTACTGCAAAGACAATTAGCAAGAATACACGGAGCTCGAAATCGGATAAAAACTCACGCATGCCGGAATACACACCGATTGCATGAAAAACTAGCAACGATTCACTTACTGCATACATTCCAAATGTCAAACTAAACAATAAAATCGTAATTAATGGTAGATAACCATAAATATAAGGGTTCTTCATAAATTTTTTTCCTCTATTATTATTGATAACTTCCTATTTATAATATATCCAAAATTCTTCCACTATCGCAAGCTAAATCCTATGAGCATATGCATTCATACAAAAAGTGCGATATAATTAACATACTTATCTGCATAAAGGAGGATTTTTTTGTTACAAGTACTTTATATTTTCATTCCAATGCTTGCTGCAATATTTGTGCCACTTTTATATAAAAACATTAAAAATATTCACACAGGCTGGTTTGTTCTTGCGGTACCTGCTACACTCGCGATTATTTACGCGTCTTATATCGGGAAAGTAGCAGATGGTAAAGTATTTCTTGAAGAGCTTCCTTGGATTCCATCGCTTGATATTTCCATCGTTTCTTATTTAGATGGACTTAGCTTGCTGTTCTCATTACTGATTACTGGAATTGGCTCATTAGTCGTACTTTACTCTATTTTTTACTTAGACAAACATAAAGAAAAATTACATAATTTTTATGTTTACCTATTATTATTTATGACCGCAATGCTAGGAGTAGTACAGTCAGATCATTTAATTACGCTGTACTTCTTTTGGGAACTAACATCTATTTCATCATTTTTACTGATTGGCTATTGGTATTCTCGTGATGCCTCTCGCTTTGGTGCACTTAAGTCAATGATGATTACAGTCGGTGGCGGCTTAATGATGTTAGGAGGATTCATCCTTCTTTATATAATGGGAGGAACGTATTCAATCCGTGAACTTATTATCATGGCACCTAGTTTAGTGCAGCATCCGCTGTTCACCTGGTCGCTCGTTTTAATACTTCTAGGAGCATTTACGAAATCTGCCCAATTCCCATTCTACATTTGGTTACCAGATGCAATGGAAGCGCCAACACCAGTAAGTGCATACCTTCACTCTGCAACAATGGTAAAGGCAGGTATTTATTTAGTTGCACGCTTTACACCGATTTTTGCTGTTTCTGAGCTTTGGGTATGGCTCGTTACAGGCGTAGGTATCTTAACGCTATTCTGGGGTTCATTCTTTGCTGTGAAGCAAACAGATTTAAAAGGGATCCTTGCTTTCTCTACAGTGAGTCAGCTTGGACTTATAATGTCATTGCTCGGCGCAAGTGCTTTGGCGTTTCATGGCAACGGGGCAACAGATACTATTAAATTTGCTGCCTTTGCGGCGATTTTCCACCTTATTAACCACGCAACATTTAAAGGAAGCCTATTCATGATTGCTGGTATTGTCGATCATGAAACAGGTACACGTGATATTCGTAAGCTCGGAGGCTTAATGAGTATTATGCCGCTTAGCTTTACAGTAGCGGCAATCGGAAGCTTATCAATGGCTGGTCTACCGCCATTTAATGGCTTCTTAAGTAAGGAAATGTTTTTAACTGCAATGCTTGCACTGCAAAATTTCGAATTTTTAGGCTTTGAAACATGGGGAGCACTCTTCCCGATTGTTGCTTGGATTGCTAGTATATTTACATTTGTCTATAGCTTCTATTTTGTTTTCAGAACATTTACTGGTAAATATACACCAGAAAAATTACCTCATAAACCACACGAAGCACCGATTGGCATGCTAATTTCGCCGATGATTTTAGCAGCATTAGTCGTAACAATATTCTTTATTCCGAACCTAGTTGGTGATACTTTTGTAAAGCCAGCAGTACAAGCTATTCAGCCATTCTTATATGATTCACCGAAGGATATTGATATTCATGTGGCAGCCTGGCATGGTGAAATTACACCTGAATTGCTTATGACGTTTGGCATAGTAATTGTTGGGGTTCTATTATTTGTAGCGTTACCGAAATGGCAGGGTATTTATCAAAAATTCCCACGAGCTTTAACATTAAATAATGCATACAACAAGATTATGCTTGGACTAGATGTTGGGTTAAATCGCGTATCACGTCTTTATATGACAGGCTCTATGCGTCACTACCTGCTGTATATGTTTAGTAGCATTGCAGCAATTGTAATAGGTTCTTTATTTGTGAAGGATGCTTTTACAGTCTCCTTCCAAGATACTGCACCTATTCATCCTTACGAGATCATTTTAGTTTTGGTGTTAGTCGTTGGAACAGCCATTACTATTTTAGCAAAATCACGTTTAACAGCCATTATAGGTCTTGGTGCAGTGGGCTACACAGTAGCATTATTCTTCGTTATTTTTAATGCTCCTGATTTAGCATTAACACAGCTTGTCATTGAAACAATTTCTGTTGCGCTATTTTTACTAGCGTTTTATCATCTGCCTAAGCTTGGAAAACGAGAAGAGCGCATGAGATTCCAATTAAATCGCGCGATTGTTTCCATTGCAGTCGGTGTTATGGTTACGCTTTTAGCACTGTCTGCACATTCACAAAAATTGATTCCAACTATTTCGAAGTATTATGAGGAAACAGTTTATTCAAAAGCAGGCGGTGGAAACATTGTCAACGTGATCTTAGTAGACTACCGTGGCTTTGATACATTATTTGAAATTACAGTACTAGCTATTGCTGGAATGGCCATTTTAGCAATGATAAAGCTACGCATGAATAGAAAGGAGAAAACACATGAAAACAAATGATGTCATTATACAATTTACAACAAAAATTGTATTCTTCATTATTTTCTTCTTCTCCATTCATATTTTTCTCGCTGGTCATTACACACCTGGAGGCGGCTTTGTTGGTGGACTTTTAACATCGAGTGCTATTGTACTCTTAGTCCTTGCCTTTGATTTAAATACGGTTCGTAAGGTTTTACCTATAAATTATACGTATTTAACAGCAATTGGCTTACTACTTGCACTGGCAACAGCCGCTTTCCCAATGTTTGTAGGTCAACCGTTTTTTACACATTTCTTTGATTATTTCGATTTACCGCTTCTAGGCAAACAGTCATTACACACGGCTATGCTTTTTGATAGCGGTGTCTATTTGGTTGTTGTCGGCGTTACGATGACCATTATTCAAACGATTGGGGAGGATGAATAATGGAAATATTGATGGCGTTTGTCATAGGCTTTCTGTTTATGGCAGCGGTTTATTTAATCTTATCTAAAAGCTTATTGCGTATTATTATCGGGACAGGCCTTTTAAGTCATGGCGCTCATCTTCTCATTTTAACGATGGGCGGGCTAGGTGGAGAAGCACCACCTGTTTTAAAGGAAGGGGCAAAAACTTTTGCAGACCCATTACCACAGGCGCTTATTTTAACAGCGATTGTTATTAGTTTTGGGGTAACAGCTTTCTTCCTTGTACTAGCATACCGTTCTTATCAGGAGCTTGAGACAGATGATATAAGCTTAATGAGAGGAAGTGATGAGGATGAATAACTTCCTTCTACCGCCAATTATCATCCCGTTTTTCTTCGGTATGATTTTAATGTTTGGGCAAAAAAACTTAAAATACCAACGTTCATTCGCATTACTTGGTATAGGGCTCGCACTTACATCAGCGATTTCACTACTTTTAAAGGTGAAAAATGACGGTATCCAAAAGGTGACATTCGGAGATTGGCCTGTGCCATATGGCATTACGATGGTTTCTGATATGGTGTCCGCACTGCTTGTCACAACAACGCTGCTGATCGCACTTTTTGTTGTTTGGTATGGCTTCGGTTCCATCACAAAGGAACGTGAACGCTTCTTCTACTATCCTGGAATTATGTTTATTTTAACCGGGGTTAACGGGGCATTTACGACAGGCGATATTTTTAACCTTTTCGTATTCTTCGAGGTATTGTTAATGGCCTCTTATTTACTCATCGTTCTTGGGGGCGAGAAAGGACAGCTTAAAGGTTCTATTAAATATATTTTAATTAATGTTATTTCATCTGCATTATTTGTTATTACAGTTGCCTACCTTTACTCTGTAGTAGGTACATTAAACATGGCAGATATTGCAGTAAAGATTGCTGAAATTAATCAACCAGGTATCGTTACTGTTATCGCTGTACTATTTTTAATGGTATTTGGGTTAAAAGCGGCTATTTTCCCGCTATACTTTTGGCTTCCAACTTCTTATGCAGCAGCACCTATACCAGTACTAACGCTATTTGGTGCACTACTAACAAAGGTGGGCATTTATGCGATTACTCGAACATATACATTGTTCTTTGTTCATGATTTATCGTATACACATGATCTACTGATGGCATTAGCAGTTGCAACAATTATTGCGGGCTGTATTGGTGCACTTGCCTATCACGATGTAAAGCTCATCATTATCTATAATATTGTCATAGCTGTAGGTGTTATTTTATTCGGTGTATCTCAAATGAATGAAATCTCCCTAAAAGGTGCAATGTTCTATTTAATTCATGACATGCTTATAAAAGCAGCGCTCTTTATGTTAATAGGCATAGTGATTTACATTACGGGTACATCTGATTTACGAAAAATGGGCGGTCTTATGAATAAATATCCTGCTCTTGGTTGGTGCTATTTAATTGCAGCATTTGGTCTAGCAGGGATTCCTCCACTTAGTGGCTTCGTTGGAAAGCTGTTGATTGTACAGGGAGGCTTTGAAGCAGGCAGTAAATGGAGCAGTATTTTTATTTTAGCTTCGTCTCTTCTCGTTTTATTGTCTGTTATTCGTATTTTCCTTTATGCCTTTTGGGGTGAAGAAAAAGAAACAACGGGTACTGTCGATAAAAAAGTCTACAATACTCTATTTGTGCCTACTGTGCTTTTAGTACTCATTACTGTAGCCTATGGTGTAGGCTCTGAATGGATTACTCCATTTATGGACGATGCGGCAAAACTATTAAGTGATCCATCTATTTATATAGATGCTGTAATGAAGGGGGATTAGAGATATGGCATTTCAAATTATTTTAAATGTTGTACTTGCCTTCGTTTGGATGTTCCTTTCTTCTAATTACACAGCAACAGGCTTTATCGTTGGGTTCATTCTCGGTATTATATTGCTCATTATTATGCGAAGGTTTTTTACTACCCGACTTTACGTCTACCGTATATGGGCAATGATTAAACTGACGTTACTCTTTTTAAAGGAGTTAGTGTTAGCGAATATACAAGTTCTTCAAGTAGTCTTAAAGCCTAAGTTGGATATGCAGCCTGCATTCTTTGCCTATCCGACTGTTTTAACAGAAGAATGGGAAATTACTTTATTATCAAGTCTTATTACGTTAACACCTGGTACAATAGTAGTGCATGTATCAGATGATGCAAAAACTTTGTATGTACATGCTATCGATATGAGTGATGTCGATGAAGCGATTACAGCAATTCGAGATTCATTTGAGAAAGCGATTTTGGAGGTGAGTAAATCATGACAACATTTATTATTGCTTCGATTGTAGTGATTTGCTTATCAATGATTGCAGTCATTTATCGAATGGTTAAAGGACCTTCTGCATCCGATCGTGTAGTAGCATTGGATTCATTAGGTGTATCAGTAATCTCGCTAATTGGACTGTTTTCAGTACTGGTTGAAACAAGCTTCTTCCTGGAGATTATATTATTGTTAGCGATTTTATCGTTTATCGGTACTGTTGCTTTCTCTAAATTCATAGAGAAAGGAGATATCATTAAACGTGACAATTCTCGCTAATAGTTTAGTTATCTTTTTCATTTCTGTAGGGGTGCTATTTATAGTTGTGACAGCCATTGGTCTTGTCCGTTTACCTGATTTGTACACACGTGCGCACGCTGCTTCTAAAAGTGCAACGCTCGGTGTCATGTGCGTACTCATTGGCGTATTCTTTCACTTTTGGCTGATTGAAGATCACTTTAATCCCCGCATTTTGCTCGGTATACTGTTCCTGTTTATCACAGGTCCTGTCGGAGGGCATATTATGGCTCGCTCCTCATACATCGCTGGCGTAAAACCTTGGAAAGGCACAGTACACGACGAGCTGGGACCTGAAATTGATCGGATGAAAAAGGAACAAGGCATTAAATAACTTTTCAAAAATAGTTGGCCAATGAATAAACTTCATTGGCCAACTTTTTTTAATTATTTGATAGCATAAAAAATTCCTTCTCTAAACCAATGCCTTCCCAAAAGTTTAGTGCTAAGTCATTTTCTAAATCTACATAGACATTTACTACAGTAGTATCATGTTCGTCATTAAACCAATTCACTAAATCATCTACTAGACGTTTAGCAACCTTCTGTCTTCTATATACTGGTACTACATAAACCTCGTCTATTTGACCGTAGTTCATATCGTAAATAAAATCCTTTTTGATCGATGCCAATCCAAAACCAATCATTTCATTATTTTCATTCGTTGCTATATAAATGGCCCCATATTTTGAATGAATATATTGTTCCAGCTGTTCTTGAATTCCCTTCCTTTCACTCTCCCCTAATTCACAATCTGCCGTTTCTATGGCATTTTCATTCCATAGTTCCAATATTTCATTTAATAATTTCTGGTTTACAACATCCTCAGTTAATAGTTGAATATGTATGCTCATTTCTTTCATCTCCTATAACGTTTGATGATTTAATCATCTCACAATATATGGAATCATTCTATTATAAACAGGTAAATCTACCAATTAATTATACTTCGGCATAATTGTTGCTGTCGCTTCGCTTTCGGTACAAAAAACATTCGCTGAAAGAAGTTAAAAAAATCTGCTCATCATAAGTAAGCAGATTCTTTAAGAAAACAGATTTAGTATATATATCCTTTTAAAGTTAATATGTCTGTGAGCTGTTCTACGCATTCTTCGATAGAATGGCGTTCTGTGTCTAAAATAATTTCTGGGTTTTCCGGTTCTTCATAGGGTGCACTAATCCCAGTAAAGTTTGGAATTTCCGCATTACGAGCTTTTTTATAAAGACCTTTTGGATCACGTTTTTCACATGTTTCAACAGAACACTTCACATAGACCTCTATAAATTCTCCGGCTTCCACAAGCTCACGGACAACTTGACGATCTTCACGGTAAGGTGAAATAAAAGCAGTTAGAACAATTTGTCCATTTTCCACAAAAAGCTTAGATACCTCTCCAATACGTCGTATATTTTCTTTACGGCTTGTTTCGTCGAATCCTAAATCCTTATTTAAGCCATGGCGAACATTATCACCATCTAAGACAAATGCTTGATTGCCCCGTTCAAAGAGTCGGCGCGCGAAGGCATTCGCCACAGAAGATTTTCCTGATGCTGATAAACCAGTGAACCATAAAATAAAGCTTTGATGCTTGTTTTGTGTACGACGCTCCTCTTTCGTAATGGACGCTTCATGCCAAACGATGTTTGAACTCACTTTAAAACCTCCTTACGCATCCCTTTAATTAGTACATCCACAACCTCTTTACGACTAAATGTACTTGGTGGTACTTCGCCATTACGTAACATTTCACGAACCTTAGTACCCGATAAAATAACATGTGCTGAGCTATCATGTGCACAAGTTTTCGTCGTTGCCATGCCTTCACATATGTTGCAATAGAAGCTATGCTCAAATTTTAAAGGAACAATTCCTAATTCATCTTCCGTAAATTGTTCAAAGATTTTTTGTGCATCGTATGTGCCATAGTAATCACCAACACCTGCATGGTCACGCCCAACGATAAAATGCGTACAGCCATAATTTTTTCGTACAAGTGCATGGAAGATAGCTTCCTTTGGCCCTGCATAACGCATTGCAGCTGGAAACACGCCTAATTGCACGCGTTTTTCAGGATAATAATTTTGTAGTAAAACTTCGTAACTTTCCATGCGAATTGCAGCTGAAACATCGTCTGACTTCGTTTCCCCAACTAGCGGATTTAAAAATAATCCATCAATTGTTTCAAGTGCAGCCTTTTGAATATATTCATGTGCTCGATGCACAGGATTCCGTGTTTGGAAGCCAACAATTGTTTTCCAACCCTTTTCAGCAAAAAGCTTTCGTGTTTCAAGCGGATCGAATGAATAGCCAGGAAACTTTTGCTCTAGACGTTTTACTAATGTAATTTTTCCACCCACATAAATACTTGGACGTTCAAGCAACTTGTTAACACCTGGATGCTGTATATCCTCCGTGCCGTATATTAACAATGCCTCTTTCCGTTTATTTGGCTCATAAATATCGGCAACTTCAATAACACCATAAACAGCATCACCGAATACTAGTTTTGCCTCATCACCAGGCTGCAATGTTGTCGCTACATCCTTTGCTACAGGTAATGTAATCGGAATACTCCATACCACGCCTGACGCTAAACGTGTATGTTCAACAACGGATTCATAATCTTCCTGCGTTAAAAAACCTTCAATTGGACTGTAACCACCGATAGCAATTAACTCTAAATCACTCAGTGCAATGGCATCAAGCTCGATAACTTTATTTATATGCGTTACATCCTTCTCTGGATTAAAGGCTTGCACTAATAGTCCACCATGTGGTTGTAAACTCATCAAAATCTCCTCCTAGTTCTATAAAATTACTCATTTATATTTAAGTGTATTTGCATATTTTATTGATTTTTTGTCTTAGGCAAATTGAGGCTTCTGCAATTGACTGGCTTCCTTTCAAAAGTGATCGGGCATCTCCTCTGATTTGATCGGCTTCCTTTCAAAAGTGATCGGGTACTCCTCTGATTTGATCGGCTTTCCTCCTCAACCGGATATTTAAATTCCTTCACCCGCATCGTATATTGAGCGCTCTTCTTCACGCATTGTTCGCATTAAACTAATGACACCCAGTGTTCCAACAATAATACTGCCAATTAATACGATGGCATAGACATCTTTCTCTAAAAAAAGTTGTACTAAAAAATAGGAAATGGCTAAAGAAAGGATTGGCGAGACAATCCAAATACGGATTATTTTTTTCACAATATGCTTATGGAAAATTTGTTTCCCGTCTTTGGCCATCCCCATTCCGATAATCGAAGAGGATGTTACTTGTGTTAATGGTACGGGAAGCCCAAAGATAGAGCTTATACCGACTAGAAATGCACCTGTACTCGATATTAATATTCCTTCTGCCTTTTCAAAGCGCATAATTTTTTTTCCGTTTGTTTCAAGCACACGTTTTCCTAGTAGCACCGCCCCAAGCGCCACAAATGCCCCACCAAGCAATATTCCAGTTGTTACACTCATCATTCCTGCACCAACAAGAGGCCCAATTGCATTTGCTACGTTATTCATCCCTGCTGAAAATGCTTCGAAAAATCCTGCAAACACAAGGAGAATCGTTAATATTGGATGATCTTTTAACAAACCTTTAACTCGTAATTTATACAGCCACTTCCCAAAGACAAATGCAATGACAAACGCTATGATTGGCACTATTACCCAAAACGATATGATGACAAGCAATGATTTAATATATAACACTTTGTAGGCAATCCCTACACCTACAACTGCTCCTACTGTCACTTCACTTGTTGATAACGGAATGCCTAAAAGATTGGCGAGAAATAGTGAGCTTGTCGCAGAAACCAATATAATAATGACAATCTTTACTGTAATGTACTCCTGCGGCATTATGCCGGAGCTGATTGTTTTTACTACCTCTCCACCTCCAAGAACTGCCCCAGAAAAAACTCCTACTGAGCAAATGAGCAATGCTTGCCAAGCTTTTTTGATGGCACCTGCTCCGTAAGCAACTCCCATTGAGGCTGCCGCTCCACTAGCACCTATATTCATCGCAAAAAATAAACTAATCGCTATTGCTACATATTCAAGCATGGCAAAACTCCTTTACTCATGTAATCCACACTCAGTTTTACCAGACCCCTGCCATCTACCTGAACGCAAATCATCCATTGTAAATGCTGGTTTTGTACAATGCTCACAGCCAATGCTTGGATAGCCTTTATCATGTAAAGGATTGTACGGCAAATTATGCTTTGAAACATACCGCCAGATATCCTTCCATGACCAATGAATGAGTGGACAAATTTTAATGGATTTAAATTTATCGTCATGATTGATAAAGTTCATATTTTGTCGGGTTGGTGATTGTTCACGTCGTAAGCCTGAAATCCAAGCCTTTGCTCCAGCTAACGCTTCATGTAACGGCACAATTTTGCGAATTTCGCAGCATTTATTTGCATTAGACTTCCATAATTCATTACCAAATTCTATTGCCTGTTGTTCGAGTGTCAGTGCAGGTTTTTGCATAATAATGTTAAGCTGCGGATATTTTTCTTTTACTTTATCAATTGTTTCATATGTTTCCTTAAAATGAACATCTGTATCTAAAAAGATAATCGTAGCATTAGGCTTCACCTTTGAAATAAGGTCAATCAAGACAATTCCCTCAATCCCAAAGCTACATGCATAGACGATATCCTCACCATATTCAGCATAACTCCACTGTAAAACCTCCAATGCACCCTTATTCGTTTCGTCTACCTGAAAATTCAATGTTGGCTCATGCCAAGTTGCATATGTTAGCATATAATCCCCCTCATAACGAAAAAGAGGCGTTCTAACGAAAGACATATATAGACATGTCTTTGTTAAAACGCCTCTAGTTTTACTAGCCAGCTTATTAGTTCATTATGTAATGATTGTTCACTAGTATTGCCTACCCCGTTCTACAATCATTTTTCTTATTACCCAATATATACTAAAGTACACCTAGTAGTCAACTAGGTTTTTGTAAAAATTCATTTCAATGAGTCCAAATTTTTTATCCCGGTCAAAAGTAATATCTTTAATTCCATGTTGACTAATAGGAAATATATGTTTAATGTATAACTAAGCTTTGAACCAAACCAATATAAAATGCTGATCAGAGGATCTGAAGGCCATCTACTTATGACGATTATAAATCGTATTGGTAGATGGCCTTTTGTTTCTCTAGACAAAAAAGGAGCGATATATTTTATGAAAAAAAGAAAACAACTTTTCCAATCGTTAGCATTGATATCTGCATTAACGCTGACATTAACAGGTTGTGGTAGTAGCTCTTCGGAAAAAGATACAGGTGCTCAGGATACCAAAAAAACTGTAGAACTATTAAATGTATCTTATGATCCAACACGTGAGCTTTACGAGGAGTTCAACAAAGATTTTATAAAAAAATGGAAGGATGAAACCGGTCAAGATGTAACGATAAAACAATCACATGGTGGCTCTGGTAAACAAGGTCGAGCTGTAATCGATGGTCTGAAGGCTGATGTTGTGACACTAGCACTAGCTTACGATATTGATGAGATTGCACAAGCTCGAGGCCTATTAAAAAAAGATTGGCAAACAAAATTTGAAAATAACTCTACACCTTATACATCGACTATTGTCTTTTTAGTACGCAAAGGCAATCCAAAGGGTATTAAAGACTGGGATGATTTAATAAAAGACGATGTATCTGTCATCACACCAAACCCTAAAACATCTGGTGGTGCACGGTGGAATTATTTAGCCGCTTGGGCCTATGCAGGGAAATTATATAACAATGATGAGGCAAAAATAAAAGAATTTATGAAAGCTCTATATAGCAATGTGGAGGTGCTGGATTCTGGTGCACGCGGCGCTACAACAACTTTTGTTGAACGTAAAATTGGTGACGTTTTAATTGCATGGGAAAATGAAGCCTATTTATCGCTTAATGAATTGGGTGATGATGAGTTTGACATCATTACACCTTCTTTAAGTATTTTAGCTGAGCCTCCTGTGGCAATTGTTGACAAAATCGTTGATAAAAAAGGTACACGCGAAGTAGCAGAGGCCTATTTAAAGCATTTATATAGTAAGCGGGGTCAAGAAATTGCTGCTAAAAATTACTATCGACCACGAGATGAAAAAATTCTAGCAAAATATCAAGAGCAATTCCCAAAACTTGAACTTGTTTCAATCGATGATTTCGGTGGCTGGGCAGAAGCACAAGCAAAACATTTTAAAGATGGTGGTACATTCGACGAAATTTATGTACCTCAATAAGGAGACCTATCTATTATGAGTAGTTTAACTGCTAATAAGAAAACACGCCGCATTATCCCTGGCTTTCACCTTTCTCTTGGCTATACCATGTTATATGTTAGCTTGCTAGTCTTATTGCCACTATCGATGATTTTTATTCATACAATGTCTCTAAGCTGGACAGAGTTTGTTAATATTGTGACCGCCCCTCGTGCTGTTGCTTCCTATAAGGTAAGCTTCAGTACAGCTCTCGCTGCTGGTTTATTAAATGTTATTTTTGGCACAATCATTGCTTGGGTGCTTGTGCGCTATAGCTTTCCCTTTAAACGAATCATCGATGGGCTTGTCGATTTACCATTTGCTTTACCAACTGCTGTAGCAGGCATTGCCTTAACATCACTCTATGCACCAAATGGTTGGATTGGTCAATTTTTCAATTTTAAAATTGCCTTTACACCACTCGGCATTATCATTGCCCTTACATTTATCGGGCTACCATTTGTCGTTCGTACTGTGCAGCCTGTCTTACAAAATATTAGTGCTGAGGTTGAGGAAGCCTCTGCAAGCCTTGGAGCAACTCGTCTACAAACCTTTCGTAAAGTGATTTTTCCAGAGCTTGCTCCTGCCATTTTAACAGGTTTTTCATTAGCATTTGCACGTGCACTAGGAGAGTATGGTTCTGTTGTTTTTATCGCCGGGAATATGCCGATGAAGACTGAAATTACGCCATTAATTATTATGACAAAGCTCGAACAATATGACTACGCTGGTGCAACTGCTATTGCAGTGATCATGCTTGTCACGTCCTTCATCCTATTATTTAGCATTAATTTAATACAATGGTTGGCAAATCGTCGCTTTGTACATTAGGAGGTATTTATGGAACAGTCAACATTTATACAGCAAGTTGCTCCTGAAAAAAATAATGCAGTGACAAAGTCTGCTGCCTTACAAGAGCCTCGCTTTGTCCGATATACGCTAACTTTTATTGCGCTAGCTTTTTTAGCATTGTTCATTGTGCTTCCGCTAGTATCAATTTTTTCCACTGCCTTTCAAAAAGGAGTAGACGTATATGTAGCAGCTATCACACATCCAGATGCATTGGCGGCTATTAAGTTAACCTTAACTGTCGTCGCGATTGCAGTACCAATAAACGCAATCTTTGGAGTTATGGCTGCTTGGGCTTTAACAAAGTTCAACTTTAAAGGGAAAAATCTATTACTTACGATTGTCGATCTTCCTTTTGCAGTATCTCCTGTTATTGCAGGTTTAGTATTTATTTTGTTATTTGGCTCACAGGGACTATTTGGGGATTGGCTATTTGAACATGACATTAACATTGTTTTTGCGCTACCTGGTATTGTCCTAGCTACTGTCTTTGTCACGTTGCCCTTTGTTGCACGGGAGCTTATTCCTCTTATGCAGACACAAGGCACTTCTGAGGAGGAGGCATCCATTTCACTTGGTGCCAATGGTTTTAAAACATTTTGGCATGTGACATTGCCAAATATCAAATGGGGCTTATTGTACGGCCTTATCCTATGTAATGCTCGGGCAATCGGTGAATTTGGTGCCGTTTCTGTTGTATCAGGGCATATTAGAGGGATGACAAATACGATGCCCCTTCATATTGAAATTTTATACAATGAATACCAATTTGCAGCAGCCTTCGCCGTTGCTTCATTGATGAGCGTGATCGCCATTATTACACTTATCGTTAAAGATATTATTGCTTGGAAATCAAAATCTGCCTAAAGGAGGTATTGTCAGCATGAGCATTCAAATTAAAAATGTATCTAAAAAATTCGGTTCCTTTCAAGCTTTAGAAGATGTTTCACTTCATATTCAATCAGGGGAACTGGTTGCCCTTCTCGGCCCATCTGGTTCTGGCAAAACTTCTTTACTACGCGTTATTGCTGGGCTTGAAACGTCAGATGTTGGCGAGATTTTATTTGACGGTCAATCGATGATAGATCGTCATCCAAAGGAGCGAAATGTAGGCTTTGTATTCCAGCATTATGCGCTTTTTCGCCATATGACAGTTTTTGATAATGTCGCTTACGGTCTTAAAGTACGCCCTCGTAAAACAAGACCTTCTAAACTTGAAATTAAGGACAAAGTGATGGAACTTCTACGACTCGTCAAACTAGATAATTTTTCTGATCGTTACCCAACTCAGCTTTCAGGTGGGCAACGTCAGCGTGTTGCACTTGCTAGAGCTCTCGCCGTGGAGCCCAAGGTGCTTTTATTAGATGAACCTTTTGGAGCACTGGATGCTAAGGTACGCAAGGAATTGCGGCGCTGGCTACGAAAGCTTCACGATGATTTTCATATAACAAGCATTTTTGTTACACACGATCAGGAAGAGGCACTTGATGTTGCAGACCGAATTGTCGTGATGAACAACGGCAAGATAGAGCAAATTGGTAGCCCAGACGACGTATACACAAACCCAAAGAGCCCTTTTGTTTTTGATTTTTTAGGTAATGTGAATCTCTTTAAAGGACGATTACATAATGGTAAGCTCCTGCATGGTGAATTTGCGATTGATGTACCTGGCGTACAAGAACATACAGAGGATCATGCAGTAGGCTATGTACGTCCCCATGATATTCATATTGAGAAAACTAACGTACCTGGCACCGTCCCCGTCAAAGTAAGCCATATTCATTTGCTCGGACCTATCGTGCAGATTGAGCTACGTCGTGAAGATATAGATGAATTTTTAGAGGCAGAACTGACTAAAGAACAATTTACTAATCTGCAGCTTAAGGTTGGTGACCATGTATTTGTCAGACCAAAGCAATTAAAAGTCTTTATCCCCGAAGACTTTTCCATTTAAAAAAGCCGTGTAGCAAATTTCTGCTACACGGCTCTTAGTGTTGAAAAACAAAATGATCAAGGAAATATTGTGAAATGTTCTGCCGCTTTAAATGATGATGATTCCCGTTCTAGGCTACTAGTCACACAACTAAGCGTCCAGTCGGAACGGAAATCAATCCCTCATTTTGCCGAAGACCCAGACTTTATTTAATAGGACACAACAACATAAGCCCTGTAGCAAAGAAATTTGCTACAGGGCTACTATTTTATTTATGATGAAAATCTCGTCCGTCGTGAACAGCTGTTACATAGCCAGCACGAATAACAAAATCACCGAAATGCTCGCCATCTTGACGTTCCTTCGCATAGCGCAGAAGGATTGGACGAAGCTCCGCTAAAATCTCCTCTTCACCTATATTTTCGCGATAAATTTTATTGAGACGATTACCAGTAAAGCTCGCCCCTAAATACATATTATATTTTCCTGGACCTTTACCGATAAAGCCAATCTCAGCCATTGCTGCGCGTGAGCAACCATTCGGACAGCCTGACATGCGAATAACGATTTCTGTATCGTTTAAGCCTGCTTCATCGATGATTGTTTCTATTTTTGTAATAAGAGAAGGCAGATAACGCTCTGCTTCTGCCATGGCTAAACCACATGTTGGTAACGATACGCAAGCAATCGAATTACGACGCAATGCAGAATAGTGTGCACCATCTGTAAGCTTGTATTGCTCAATAATAGCAGCGATTTTTTTCTTCTTTTGCGGCGTTACATTACTAATCATTAAATTTTGGTTTGGCGTTAAGCGGAAATCACCCGTATGCACCTTCGCAATTTCTCGTAATCCTGTTAGTAGCTCATAATTTTCAAAGTCCTTAATACGACCATTTTGAATAAATAATGTATAATGCCATTGGCCTTCTGCACCTTTAATCCAGCCAAACTCATCACCTGTACGATTAAAGGTAAATGGACGAGCCTCTTGAATATCCCAGCCTAGACGACGTGTTAGTTCTTCGTTAAACCATTCAAGTCCTCTAGCATCAATTGTATATTTAAAACGTGCATTTTTACGAACCGAACGATTCCCATAATCGCGCTGAATCGTAATAATTTTCTCCGCTGTTTCCAGTAGTTTATCAGGTGTGATAAAGCCAATTATACGAGCAAGCTGTGGGTATGTTTCATGATCGCCATGTGTCATGCCCATTCCTCCGCCAACTGCTACGTTAAAACCTATTAACTTATCCTCTTCAGCAATTGCAATTAACCCTATATCTTGTGAGAATACGTCCACATCATTACTTGGCGGAACAGCAATACCAATTTTAAATTTACGTGGCAAATATTGCGCACCGTATATAGGTTCAATTTCTTCATCTTGAGTGTCAACTACCTTTTCACCATCTAGCCATAGTTCATGGTAAGCTCGTGTTCTAGGCAGTAAATGCTCACTTAATTTGGCAGACCAATTATAGATTTCCTCATGTAATGCGGATTGATTGGGATTCACATTACACATGACATTACGATTGACATCTCCGCAGGCAGCTAGAGAATCTAATAACACCTCATTAATTTCCTGCATATATTTTTTGACGTTCCATTTTAAAATACCGTGCACTTGGAACGCCTGACGTGTCGTTAATTTTAAGGAGCCGTTACCATACTTTCTCGCCATTTCATCCATTACAAGCCATTGTGCTGGAGTAGCTGCTCCGCCCGGTGTACGTACACGCACCATAAATTGATAGGCAGGCTCAAGCTTTTGACGCTGGCGTTCATTACGAAGATCGCGGTCGTCTTGTAAATAACTACCATGGAACTTCATTAGACGATTATCATCCTCTGGAATACCTGAGCTTAATGGATTGTTCATCGTACGTTCTAATGTCCCGCGTAGATAATTACTGTCGGTTTTAATACGTTCTACATCACTAGGCTTCCCTGGTTGTGGAGGTAGAATAATTTTTCCTGTCATTTGTTATCGCTCCTTTATTAATAGACGTCACGTTGATAGCGTTTCTGCTGTTTTAGCTCTTGAACAAAGGCTTTCGCTTCCTCTGGCGTTTTTTGTCCCTGTTGTTCAATAACGCGAAGTATTGTTGCATCAACATCAGCAGCCATTGATTTTTCATCGCCACAGACGTAAATGATAGCTCCTTGCTCTAGCCATTCATAAAAGGCGACAGCATTTTCCTCAATTTTATGTTGAACATATATTTTTCTATCTGTATCACGTGAAAAGGCGACATGCATTTCACTGAGCGTGCCTGCAGCAAGCCAACGCTGCCAATCCGTTTGATAAAGGAAGTCAGTGACAAAATGTTGATCCCCCAAAATTAGCCACGCTTTTCCTTCGACGCCTAATTCCTCACGCTCCTCCAAAAATGCACGATACGGGGCTACACCTGTGCCAGCACCAATCATAATAATCGGTGTATCCTCATGCTCCGGTAATCTAAAGTTCGGATTTTTATGAACATATATCTTTAATGTATCTCCAATTTGAATATGTTCCGCTACACTTCCGGAGCAAACACCAAGACGTTGTCGTCCATTCGTCTCATAGCTTACTTTCCCAATTGTTAAATGTACTTCTTCACTATTTGCCTTTTGACTACTAGCAATGGAATATAGACGTGCTGGAATTTTACGTAGTAAATCTACAAATTGCTGCGCATCCCATATAAATGGTGCAAAGTCTTGCACAACGTCAAGTAAATCTCTTCCTTTTGCATAGTCCTTCCAGGAATTAGAGTCCTCAAGTAGCTTTGTAAATTGCTCATGGACCGTATAGGCACCAATTTTTTGTAACAACGGCTTTGACAGTACAGTAATTTCTAGCTTTTTTTGTAATGCATCCTTTAATGGTAGCGTTTCTTCGAAGACGGTTACATCCGTTTGTGGATCAAACTGTAACGCAGTGATTAAAGCATCTACTAGCTTTTCATCATTATCTGGTTGAATACCGATACTATCTCCTGGTTCGAAGTGGAAACTTGCACCTTCGATGGATAATTCAATATGGCGTGTTTCTTTGTTTGATCCTCGGCCGTTTAAATTAATGTTTTCAAGTACTTCTGCATAAAACGGATTTTTACGAGAATATGTAGTGTCTCCTTGTACTGTCTGATTTTGTGTAGTAGATGTAGCAGCTAAATCGGTCTGTTGCAACAACTCCTGCTGAACAGCAGAAAACCATTGTGCAGCCGTGTCATCATAATCTACATCACAATCTGTGCGAGGGACGATTAGAGTTGCCCCTAATTTTACAAGTTGCTCATCAAAATCCTTTCCTGTTTTACAGAAAAATTCATAAGAACTATCTCCTAAGGCTAGTACAGAATAATGAAGATGCTCTAACCTAGGAGCACGCTTACTATGCAAAAAATCGTAGAACTGTATTGCTTGATCAGGCGGATCCCCTTCCCCATGCGTGCTAACAATGAGCAAAAGATTCGTTACCTTTTTTAAATTATTTGGTTTAAACGTTGCTAGCGATGAAATGGTTACGTCGACATCGTTATCTTTCAAGGCTGAGGCATATTTTTCAGCTAACCCCTGACTATTGCCTGTTTGTGAACCATATAAAATCGTCACTGTCTTGGTGCTTGGTTTTACTATCGGCGTTGCTTCTTCGACAACAGCATCAATAGTTGCTAGTGGTGCACTTAAATAGCCGTTTAACCACACCCTCTGTTCTCCTGTTAGTTTAGGAAGCAGCTCATTTAACAGCTTTACCTGCTCCTCATTAAATGGACTATTCACTACTTGCAGTTTCAATCTTGCCACCTCACGTATTCGTATCATTTTCTACTCTTGATATTTTGTCTGACAAAAACATTATTATCGAAGTCGGATTTTTTCCTTCTTTTCAATTTGGACCACATAGGAATTTTGCACAATCAATGTAATCGATCCGTGGTTCACAGTATTTAAAATTTGGCGAACATTATCTAATGCTAGATTTACATTTTCAGTTCTTTTATCTATCATTACAAAACACCTTCCTCGGTAAATTTTAACAATGGATAAATACGTTCCACTAAAACTTTCTTTACATTGTCGTCATAGCCTAAACTTTCACATAACATAACGTTCTTATTCTCATAATCTTGTAATCGCCTTGTTATGCTTTGGCGCAAAATCCCAGTAAACAACAAATACGGCACTATAAATACTGGATTGGTCCTATTCTTCTCTTGTTGTAACCACTCTTCAAACGTAGGACCCATTCCATATAAAAAACATGTGTCTACGGTTTTATAAGCATATTTATCACGTAATCTTGCCGCAATTTTGGCTAAAACACTCTTTACTTCAGGATCACTACTCCCACGACCTATAAGTAAAACACTTGCATCGTTAGTAGGGCACCTTGCTTCTAAAATTCTAGTCTGTAATGTATCAATTAATAGTTCATGGACACCAAGTGGTTCACCGTATGTAAAACGCACTTGTGGATGCTGTTTTTTTGCTTTTTCAATTTCATTCGGAATATCGTGTTTTGCATGCTGAGCGGCAAGCAATAAAATAGGCACGATCGCTATAGCTGTAGCCCCTTGGTTAATACAGCTTGCTATACCTTCAGCAATTGTCGGCGTCGCGAGTTCTAAAAAACTAATTTCTTGAATCGGTATGTCAATCTCCTGTTGTACACTCTTTAGAAAGGTTAC
The DNA here is from genome assembly GCF_041262385.1 of Lysinibacillus sp. RC46. Classification (NCBI taxonomy): domain Bacteria; kingdom Bacillati; phylum Bacillota; class Bacilli; order Caryophanales; family Bacillaceae; genus Lysinibacillus; species Lysinibacillus sp. RC46. Next base: position 52,309 of record NZ_JBGCCF010000009.1, read on the forward strand.
AGCTTGCTCTACTCCTGCCTTTACTCTACTTCCATGAGCGATATATAAAATGGCTTGCATAACCCCACATCCTTACACAGAAATTTCTGCTAACTGTGGCTGTGGAATGTTTTGCTCGAACCATTGAATTGTTTCCCTCAAAGTCACAACTTTCCCTACTACAATTACGCTTGGATTTTGAATATTTTCTCGCTGCACTAGTTCTTCAATATTAGCTAAAGTACCTGTGACTGTTTTTTGTTGAGAAAATGTACCCCAATGAATGAGCGCTATTGGTGTTTCTTGATCACGGCCATACTTAAGTAGCTGCTGACGGATATAGGGAAGGTTACCGACCCCCATATAAATAGCAATCGTATCAATCCCTTTCGCCAGACTTTCCCATCGGATGGCATCATCCTTGCCCTCTCTCATATGTCCAGTAACCACTGCAAAACTTGAGCTTAAGTCACGATGTGTAACAGGAATCCCAGCATAGGCAGGAGCTGCTATCCCTGAAGTAATGCCAGGCACAATTTCAAATGGAATATTATGCTGAGCTAGCACCTCTGCTTCCTCAGCCCCCCTTCCAAACACGAAGGGGTCGCCTCCCTTTAATCTCGTCACAATCAATCCTTGCTGTGCATGGCTGACAAGTGATTGATTAATTTGCTCTTGAATCATGGCGTGCTGCTGCGGTAGCTTACCGCAAAAGATAAGCTTAGCCTCTTGTTTAGCATAGGATAGTAGATTCTTATTAATGAGTCTGTCATACAGGATGACATCAGCACATTCGATACACCGTAATCCTTTTACCGTGATAAGATCAACATCACCAGGACCAGCACCCACTATAAAAACTTTTCCCATTTGATTTCACTCCCTCTTGTCAGATAGAAAAAAAAGACTCAAATCATTCATGGACAGAGCAATGTCTGTGAATAATTTGAGCCTCTAGTTTGCTAGTCAGCTACGTATTTAATTCTTAGTAATATAATAAGAATAATATATAATGTAGTATATTCTGTCAACAGTTTATTTAGTGCCTAGAATATGATATTTATTTTATTTACTTAATTAAAGAAAAAACCAGGTGTCACTTGCTGACATCTGGTTTTTTTGAGATCTATCTTATTTGAATTAAAATCTACGAGGACCTCTAAATGGTGGACCTGGTCTGAAACCTGGTCTGAAACCCGGACCGAAAAACGGCGGTCTGAAAAACGGTGGGCCGAAAAATGGCGGCCCGAAAAATGGTGGTCCAAAAAATGGCGGCCCGAAAAATGGCGGTCGGAAAAACGGCCCACCTACTGGCATAAAGCCTCCTGGAAAACCTCCGAAGAATGTCATAAGCTTCCTCCCTTTTTTTATTCTATCTTATGTAGGAGGATGCATTTATCACATGTCTATTGCCTATTCTATTTTTCTTCTCCCAAACGTTGCACAAAATTTGCTAGTGTACGTACCATTACTCCTGTACCACCTTTTGGACCTAGGTCATGTGCAGCAATCGCATCTGATGTTCCTGCTATATCTAGGTGAATCCATGGTGTGTCACCAACGAACTCTCCAACGAAGCCTCCACCAAAGATCATATGTCCATCACGACCAGGAGAGTTATTTAAATCAGCGACATCTGATTTACGAATTCGTTTTTTATCATTTTCTGTTAAAGGCATGCGCCACACAAATTCATCAGTCTCCTGTGCAGCTTCAATGAAAGCAACAAAGAATTCATCATCATTTGAAAGGGCACCTGTTTTATCCATACCAAGTGCTGTAATTACTCCACCCGTTAACGTTGCAACATCGATCAGGGAAGTCGCTCCTTGTTGTTTAGCATATGTAGTAGCGTCTGCTAATACTAAACGTCCTTCCGCATCGGTATTTAAAACTTCTACTGTCTTACCACTATATGTCGTAATGACATCATCTGGCTTAAATGCTGTGCCAGATACCATATTATCGGTAGAACCAATAACTGCAACGACATTTTTATTAGGACGTAATTCACCGATGATTTTCATGGCACCTAGCACTACTGCTGCACCACCCATATCACCCTTCATGCCTACCATTGCATCTTTTGGCTTTAAGGAGTAGCCACCTGTATCATACGTAACCCCTTTGCCGACAAGGCCAATTGGATCGTCAAAGTCTTCAGTCGCTTTATATTTTAATGTTATTAAACGAGGTTCTTCATGGGAGCCTTGATTGACACATAAAATACCACCCATACCAAGCTCCTCTATTTGTGCTTTATCTAAAATTTCCACTTCAAAATCGTACTCGACTGCAAGGGACTCTGCGTAATTAGCTAAGTCTGTCGCTGTCAGTAAGTTTGGTGGTAAATTAATTAAACTACGTGCTTCATTTACAGCATTTGCATAAATAGCACCAACCTCAAAGCCTGCCACCACTTCATCTAAATCATTAGCAGTAGTCACAATGTGAACAGCGGCAATACGTTTCTCTACTTCATTTGATGTTGTTTTGTAATGAGGAATTGAATAATAACCAAGTCCTGTTCCTTCACCAGCTAAAAAGGCAACATCTGTTACAGTAATCGACTCTGTCGTAAACGACTCAAGCCAAATGGAATATTCTTTAACCTTTAAGGCTCTTAGTTCCTTGCCAAGCGATCCAAATGCTGCACGAACATCGCCTTCTGTTAAGTTTTTTCGCTCATCTAAACCAACAAATAATATGCGTTTAAGATTTGCGTGGCCCTTCAAGAATGGCAATTTCGTTATTTTTTTTAGCTCAGTAGATACATCCCCTGCACTAATCCACATATCAAGGGATTCTCCATAAAATGTTGAAAAGCTTGCCCAATCCTGCATTTGCTCACGATGTTTAGTGACTCCTACTACTAACACTTCAGTTGAAATCGTTTCAAATGTTTTTGCTTCTTTTACAATATGCATGTTAAATTCCTCCATTCACTATTCTATTATACCTAAGTTTCAGAAAACGCGTTATATTTGGCTTTTAGAAAATAATGAATGTTATAATAAAAACAATTATAAGTGAAGGTTGTGATGATTATGAGTTTACTTCAAAATACCCCTTTACTCGTTGCCCTTTTTGCAGTTCTCTTTGCACAGTTTGTAAAAATCCCTATTCATTTTTTTATGACAGGCAAGATTAACTGGGGATTATTTACTTCCACCGGAGGAATGCCTAGCTCCCACTCCGCTTCCGTAACAGGACTAACAACCTCTATTGCCTATGAAACAGGATTAGATTCCCCAATTTTCGCTGTAGCCGCTATGTTTTCATTTATCGTCATGTATGATGCGAGTGGAGTACGCTTCCAGGCAGGTCAGCATGCAGCCGTATTAAATCAACTACGTAAAGACTTTCAAACATTGCTACATGATTTAAAAAAATGGCCTCAAATGGATGGGCAAGAAAAAATGGAAGAGCTAAAAACATTGCTAGGCCATAAACGGAGCGAGGTAGTTTTTGGGGCATTAACCGGCATTTTTATCGCCATCATCACATACCAGTTTATTTTGTGAAAACAGACACATCCTCATGTTGAGGCTGTGTTTTTTATTTATCGGAATAATTTTGAGATTTATCGGAAACTTTTCACGTTTTATCGGAATCTTTCGTGATTTTATCGGAAACTTTTCTAGATTTATCGGAAACATTCAAAAAAAAATCAGCAGGTGTATTGACACCCGCTGAAAAGTGACTTAAACCCGCATTCATCTCATCACCTATAGAGGTGGGGGACATTTGCTGAAATAAGTTAAAACATTCGATAACCACTTTTACGCAAATAAATCATGACAATTCCCGCAACAATTGAACCGGCAAAGCCACCAGATAAGATTGAAATATCTACAAACTGCAGTGCTTGCAACTTATCTAAAAGTGCTGGAAATGCGGAACCTGGCTTGAAAAAATAATCTAAAAAGCTTACATCATCGATAATAAAGATAACAACAATTGGATACACTATTGCCATTAACCATGTCATTCGCAGAAGCATATTCAATAAAAATCCAATACCAAAGAACATGACGAAAAATAACAAAATTGAAATAATTAACTGTACTAGTGAAACTGGACCATCCATGTATGTATAACCTCCGTTTTCCTCTCATTAGTTTACATGATTACTACAACGCTTTCAATGAACATATCCTTGATTTCGCTTGTTCGTCATATTTAGGGATTGTTACCATAACGTGTGGTTGATTGGCGCTTGAGGGCGTCCGTTGAGCCGCTTCGAGCAACAAATGTTTTTTGCGCGAAAGCGTAGCGCTAACGAAGTGACAGCAACGTGTTTTATCTGTGCGAAAGCGTAGTGCAGTAGCAGGATGGTTTTTGCTCGAAAGCGTAGCGCAGCAAAAAGGTTTTATCTCCGCTAAAGCGAGGCGGCAGCGGCAACAGTATGGTGTTGATACGAAGGCGTTATCACAGGACATGATGGTTTTAGCCTTCGTTCCCCTATGTGCTGTCTCATCTGTGGCGCTAATCCCCAAGGAGTCACCCAGTCGGAACGAAAATCAACTGATTCACATGACATACCACTTTTGAGTATTATCGGAACACCTTTACGTTTTATCGCCCAACTTTTGAGTTTTATCTACTAACTTTCACGTTTTATCAACCAACTTTTGAGTTTTATCTACTAACTTTCACGTTTTATCAACCAACTTTTGAATTTTATCGACATCCACCTACCAAAGAGCGAAAAAGATTCATGCATAAAACTGAGTGTGAATTCTTTTACTTTATTATGTCGTTAAGTCCACTCCCATCAACTTATAAATGGCAAACATTTTAACAAATGCCATCCGCTATTTTGATGATAAACCATAATTAAGAAATTAAAAAACTATTGAAAACTAGTATACGACTAATTTTCAATAGTTTCTCGATTTTAATTATGAAGCTGTTTGTGATAATAAATACTTTGGTGACTTCCAAAGCTCTGCCCATTTTTTAAAGGCAGCTATCACAATTATTAAGCCTAAAATTAACATAATAACAGACAATATACCATTTAACATATTGTATCCAGCAGCCGCTGTATTCCAATAAACATTTTTAATCATCCAAAGGCCAGCTGCATTTACAGTGACATATAAATAGGCTAATGGGATAAAGCAAGTTAAGGCGTAGATTCGCTTATCTGCAACTTTTAAGACTATTGTTACACCACATACTAAACCGATTGTTGCCATCAACTGATTCGAAACGCCAAATAATACCCAAATCGAACTGATATCTCCTGAATACAATAAATAGCCCCACATAAAGCATGCAAGTGCACTTGCAAAGATTGTACCTGGAAGCCAATTTGTACGCTTCAACGGTTTGTATACATTGCCGCCAAAATCTTGAATTAAATAACGCGCTACACGTGTCCCGGCATCAATAGCCGTTAAAATAAAGACCGCTTCAAACATGATCACGAATTGATAGAAGTAAGAAGACATTTCAGCAAACCAAGGAATCCCTGTGAAAATATCAGTCATCCCAACTGCTAGCGTTACAGCTCCACCTGTACGTCCTTCTAAATCCATCCCAATACTTTCCGCTAATGCATGTAAATGTACCGGCTCCATTCCTAAAGTAGCAAAGACTGCTGGGGCTGAATTAATCGCAAAATAATCTGCAGGATGAAGAGCCGTTGCTGCGATTAAAGCCATTACCCCTACTAAAGATTCTACGAGCATAGCACCGAAACCAACGATACGAATATCTTCCCAGCGATCAATCATTTTCGGAGTTGTCCCAGAGCCTACAAACGCATGGAAGCCAGAAATAGCCCCACAGGCAATTGTAATGGAGACAAATGGCCATACTGGGCCAGCAATTACTGGACCACCACCATGAATAAACTCTGTAATTGGTGGAAATTGAATAACTGGGTTCACGAAAAAGACCCCGATAATTAACGCAATAAATACGCCAATTTTCATGAAACTACTTAAATAATCACGCGGCGCTAATAAGAGCCATACAGGTAATGCCGCCGCAAAGAAAGCATAGATAGGTAGAATAATAGCTAAAGTATTACGATCAAACGTTAAAAAATCACCAAATGCTGTTCCTTGAATCATAGGTCCAACAAATACACCGATCATTAACAAAATAAAACCAACTGTTGACGTAACAATTAAATTTCCTGTTTTACGATAAGCAATACCAACAAGCATCGCTATTGGAATTGTAATCCCTACCGCAAAAGTTCCCCATGGATTTCGCTCCAACGCGCCAAGGACAACCATCGATAGCCCGGCCATTGTAATAGTAATAATGAAAAGCATTGCAAGGCCTGTACAGAATCCTGCAACAGGTCCTAATTCCTTCTTCATTACCTCTGATAACGACTTTCCTCCGTGGCGCATAGAAGCGAATAACACTACCGCATCATGTACTGCACCACCGATAACTGCACCAATTAACAACCAAAGGAGCCCTGGTAAATATCCAAATTGTGCAGCTAAAATAGGCCCAACTAACGGTCCAGCTGCCGCAATCGCAGCAAAATGGTGCCCAAATGTTACCCATTTATTCGTCGGAACATAGTCTTTACCATCCTCCATAGCGTGTGCTGGGGTGGGCGTATCATCTTTTATCTTAAGTACCTTCTTTGTGAAAAATATGCCATACAAACGATAGCTAATCATCAGAACACAAATGGAACCTATTACTATTGTAATAGCATTCATGTTATCACTCCTTTTACGTTTTCCACATCATAGCAAATGAATTAAAAGATTATTCGTAAAATTCACCGAAATGTCAGAATTTTAAGTTGAAAGGGTGTTTTCTACTGTTGAAATGCAGTTATTTTGATAGCTGGAAAATCTTGCGCACATCCTTCATATAAAGCCTGCTGATAGGTATCGAATGTCTATTATGCAAAATCAAATTGTATTTAGAGCTACTCCAAGGCTCCAGCTCTACAATATGTTCTAAATTGACGATAAATGCCCGATGGACACGCACAAAACCTTTTAAAGTGAGCTTTTTCTCCAAAACGGCTAACGACTCTGAAGCAAAATATCTCCCTTTTTCAGTGACAACAATCGTCTTACTATCTTCAGACGTACAATATAAAATTTCTTGTATATTAATAAGTAAGATTCGATCATTTATATAAACTGTTAATTTATCAAGCTTGTCCAATTGTAAATCCTTTAATTTCTCCATCGTTTTAGCCTGCGTCGCTCTTCTTTTCGCCACTAGCTTTTCAACTGCACTTTGTACACGCTCTTGCTCAAATGGTTTCAAAATATAATCAAAGGCGTTCACTTCGAATGCCTGTAATGCATACTCATCATAAGCAGTAGCAAAAATAATTTCAGGTTTAAGTATGCTTTGCTGCAGCTGTTTTGCTAATTCAAGGCCATTATTTACGCCTAGCTGAATATCTAAAAACACACAATCAATCTGCTCAAACTGCGGATTCTGCAGTATGTACTCCAGATTCTCCGATTCTCCAATAATCTGGACTAACTTTGTTTGCTCCAATAAATAGCGCAATTCAGCCCTTGCTAACGGTTCATCATCTACTATATAGACATTTAACATTTCTCTACTCCCATCTTGTGGCTTTTAACGGCAGCTGAATCATAATTTTTGTGCCAACGTCCAGCGTACTTGAAACATGAAAATCCGCCTCAGTTCCATAAATTTCATGAATACGTTGATAAATATTCCATAAAGCTGTCCCTGTCCCTTGCTCGGATTGCATGATCGTTTTGCCAAGCTGTTTAACCTGCTCTTCTCCAATCCCACAGCCATTATCCTCTGTTAACAACAATAGCTTATTATTAATTCGTTGCACCTTCACATCAATTTTGCCTTCCTTACGATTTTTAAAGGCATGATAAATGGCATTTTCAACAAGTGGCTGTAAAGTAAATGGGGGAATTTGTACGTCAAAAAGTGATTCATCCAGGTGAAATTGCACATTATAGCGGTTCGGAAACCTCGTTTGTTCAATCGACAAATACGCCTCCACATGGTCAATTTCATTTTTTAACGGAATCAGCATTTGACGAGCGCCCTGCAAATTACTCCTAAAAAATGTACTAAGCTTTATCAATAATGCTCTAGCTTCATCGGCATCCGTTCGAATCAAACTTGAAATCGTATTAAGACTATTAAAAAAGAAATGAGGATGAACCTGTGCTTGTAGCGCTTTAATTTCGGCATCCTTTAACAGCTTCCTTTGCTGCTCAATTTCAGCATATTCAAGTTGCGATGAAAATAGTCGACTGAGGCCCTCAGCAAGCTCCTTTTTCGCCCCTGTTAATGAAGAAACGTTGATAAAATATAACTTTAAAGTACCTACCGTTTTATGCTGTACTTTTAATGGTAAGACAATCGCAGCACTTAATGGACAATCTTCATGTGGACAATTGATTTCTTTTGCGGACATCGCTGTAATAATACGTCCCTCTACTAATACACGCTTCGTTAAAGCCGTCATTATTTCTTGATGAATAACATGATGGTCCTCACCTACTCCTACATGCGCTAAAATTCCATTTGTATCCGTAATCGCGACTGCATCAACCTCAATCTCTCTTTTAATAATTTCCGCAACCGTTCGGCAGGATTCTTCATTTAACCCTTTACGAAAATGTTCAATTGTTTGTTGGGCAATAGAAAAGGCTTGGTGTGTTTGTAATGCTTTTGTGCGCTCTTCTTCATCAATAAAAGTTTTGATAATAATGAAAAATATCAAAATCCCAAAGGCATTCATAAAAATCATCGGTAGCGCTATTAAAGAAACTAATTGCAAAGCTTGTTCAAACGGCTTTGCCACTATTAAAATAATAATCATTTGTAAAGTCTCTGCACAAATTCCGATAATAACAGCTTTTTTATAGGAGAAGGTTTGACGTATTTTTAATTGCTTACTTAAACTACCAGTAATGAATCCTGCTAGTATTGTCGAAACACCACAGGCAACCGCTGTAAAACCGCCAAGGGTAATACGATGAATCCCTGCAATAATCCCCACGCTAACACCAACAAGTGGTCCACCAAAAATACCTGCAATCGCTACGCCAATTAGCCTCGTATTCGCAATGGCTTCTTCTGCATTAATCGTGCTATGTATCATTTGATTTAAAGGATTGATGGACCCACTTTCGATCTTTATCCCTGTATAGCTGCTAACTATACTTAAAGCACTAAAAATAATTATAAGCCATACCTTTTCCTTAACCCCTTGATCTTGAAATAACACTCCCCGAAAGAGCCGCCATCTTGACATTAAAAAGGCAAACACAATGATTAGCCCTACTCGCTCTAACATAAACAAAAATAGCTCCATCATAGGTCCCCTCCTCTGTCACTTTATTTTTTAAAGAACAATTTATAAGAGGAATAGCCAAAGACATCTCCTGGATTAATGCCTTCAATCCCCTCTAATTGATGCTTTTCAAATTGGTTAGATGCCATTTCCTTTAACATCACTGATGTCATTTCATCCTCTGCAAGCTCCTTTGGATACATCCATTTCGCTTCTAATAATTCTTTTTCCTGAATACAAATCTTCTGCTGCTCATCCTTCATCCGACAATAAAAAATCGCCATATTATCACTAATGTCACCACGAATCACACCCGTTCGAAAACCAATTAAGCCTGATACGTAGCAATCGATACCCGTTTCTTCTTTTAATTCGCGAACAACAGCTTCATCTACTGTTTCGCCTGCATTGACAAAACCAGCCGGCAATGACCATCTTCCCTTTAATCCGCTATATGCCTTTTTGACAACTAGCCATTGTCCTAACTCATTTACTGTTACCCCTGCAACACCTAACCAAACTTTTCCTCTATCTTTTTTCATAAGCTTCACCCCTATATCACTATTATAACGGCCAATTTTCCATATATAGAAGTATTAAATCAGAATTTTATGGCTACTTCACAATCACAAAATACACATATACACTAATTTGTAAATATCTTACATTTTATAAAGAGCGGAATATTCACTCTATTGCAAGGAGGAGATTTATGTTAAACGAATTATCACCTAATGCAAAACTTTTTATTATAGCGATAGTGTTACTTTTACTATTGCCCTTCATTGTTTTCTTGTTGCCATTCACCATTTCCCAAACATTTTATTTTAGTAAAGATAATATCGTGCTGATTACTCTAACAAGCAACTTCACTATGCTTTTCCTAGCAATCGCGTTCATTATTTTAACGTTGATCATGCTTGGATTTAAAAGAAATAAATACACCTATTTGATTTCGATTATAACAATCGTGAGCGGTCTGATTTTAGGCTATTTTTCTCTTTTAAGTTATATCGCTATACAGAATACACAAATTGTTTTCAAAGAATTTCATCATCAAATTACATATGAATGGCAGGATATTAAGGAAGTCATTTATGAGTATGAAATAGGTGCAGCAGGCACTTATTACTTCCAAACGAACAATAACGAAAAGTTTGTTATTAGAGAAAACGGACAATTTGGCTTAGATGAAAAAAGCGCCATTTACAATTTAGCAAATGACAATAGCGCTACATTCGTAGAGCGCGAGAAGGTAAAGTAACTGATTTTAAAAAAAGGCCACTTTCGCGCTGAACGAAAGTGGCTTATGAAATGTAGCCTACCTGCAAAATAGTACTCTACATTTTTATGTTATAAACTTTGTTATTCATGTGCACCATACATTTTCGAATACTTATGCTTCCAACTGCTCGATATCCCAATTAAGCTTTAATATATTTTTTAATCGGATGACCTGATCTTCTCCAATTGTATTGACCAGTTGTTTTTCTATTTCTGCTTTACATAATTGATTTTTTTTATAGCAATCTTCACCAAATTCAGTCATTCGAATAGCTTTATGTTTTTTACTATGTTCGACACTCATAACTGTCACCAACCCTTTAACTTCCAAACTCTTTATTATTTTATGGGTTGCTTGTCTAGAAAATTTAACATTTTTAGCTACATCTGAAATCGTAAGTTGTTTTCGATAAATTATCCCCAAAATATACCATTCCGAATTTGAAATATAAATATCGTTATGCTTATTCCACTTCTCTTCAGCAAATCTTCGAAGTAGTTCGTGACGTTCGCTCAACAAATCAATTACATCTCGATTCTGCAATTCGTCCTTCAACTAGTTCACCTTCATTTCCTATTTTTCGTTATTAATATACAAAAAACAGCAGCAGTCGTCAACTAAGTTGACAAAAACCTTTTAATTGCTTACAATAGATTTAGTCAACTAAGTTGACAATATAGTTTGTTGGAGGGGATATACATGTACAACGTTGGCGATGTAGTCATTTACTCATCACATGGACTTTGTTCTATTGAAGATATTTGTGAACAAACCTTTAACGACATTACTAAATCTTATTATGTTTTACAACCACTAAATGAACCGCAATTAATCATTCGTACCCCTATTGACAATTCCAAAAAACAGCTTAGAGATGTTATTAAAAAAGAAGAAGCCCTCAGTATTTTACATTCATTCACATCACCTGGTGTGGAATGGATTGAACAAAATACACATCGAATGAGATTTCATTTAGAAATCATTAAATCTGGCAATCGCCAAAAACAAGCAAAGCTGTTAAACACATTGTTACGAAAAAAGCTCGAATATAAGACCAATGAAAAAAAATTCCCTAACCAGGAAGAAAAATTATTGCAATCTTTACAAGATACTATCTTTTCAGAGTTTTCCATAGCTCTTAATAAACCATCCGATGAAATTTATGATTATGTATTAACACAACTTCACTAATTGTGAATTATCGGTGCAGTAATAAGGTCACGATTAGAAATAGTCGTGGCTTATTCTTATTTAGAAAGAAATATAAAAAGGTTCTACTCCATAGTTTAAGCAAAGTAATAGTTCATGTTTAAAATCTTCATTTTCTATTAATAGTAAAGCCTCCTCAACATCAAAAAAACCGACCTCTAAACTTTCACAACTCGTTTGTAATTCACCGCCAACAGGAGTTCCTAACCACCACATATTACAAACACTATTTTTTATTTCTTGTGAAACCCCACAAAACTTTAGAATTTCGATTTCAATTCCAGTTCATTTTAGTTCTGTACAGTACTCTCACACCCATTGAGAAATGAACAGACGAATAATCGTTCACCTCGATACGTTGAGAGGTGTAGAATATTCTATCCGCAATAAGAAGTCATACATGATGTGGAGGTAGAAAATTGATTATTTTTGCGTTTATTATCGTTTACTTCATGCCTATACTCGGGATCATTTTTTGTTTAAATCTTGTCAGCATTTTAACTAAAATTGAGAAGGATGAAAAGACAACGAAGAATACATTTTGGCTTACACTATCATTCGTTCTAATAATTTGGTCTATAGCCATGGGAACTATTATGAAATGACCATCACCCATCAAAACTAGAGGCTTGTGGTTAGGTTATTTCTTCTCCAGAAAACCATACAAAAAAGCCTCTTCAATTTGCTATGTTTTCCAACATACAAATCAAAAAGGCTTAGTATCTACAAACATCTAGATAGTTTATTTTTAATCACAAATCTCAGGCGTACCTTCGCGTTTTGCTGTTTTGAAAGACGTGCCACAGCCACATGATGCGATAGCATTTGGATTGTCGATTGTGAAGCCTCCGCCCATTAGTGATTGCTTATAGTCAATTTTTGTCCCCGTTAAAATCGGCGCATCTTCACGGGAAACAAGAATTGTTAAACCATGTTGTATATCTTCAAAATCATCTTCTTTTTTCTCTTTATCAAAATGCATACCGTATGATAGGCCACTGCATCCGCCACCATTTACAACTACACGTAAAAACGAACCTTGCTCTTCATTGTGCTCCATCATTTCATTAATATGAAAACTAGCCGCTTCAGTAACTTCAATTACTTGCTTACTTGTCATCCCAATCACCTTCCTTCTTACTTATTATCATATCAATTTTGACTATTGTATGACAAACATTCAGCTCCAACAGGATTTTGGTTCATTATTAATAGTTAAGGATAACATTTGTTAAAACGTATGCTAAATAGTTGATTTTGGGACGACAGGGCGACTACTTGGGCTTACCCGATCACTTCCGGGGCTTACCCGATCACTTTTCAGGGACGCGCCCAGTTGGAACGGAAATCAACCTCACATGATCGTGACAAACCTGATTATTAGTAAAAATTCTAATATTTTTCACATTAATAGTATTTTTTATTCATGTTTATGAAATTTACATTGGTATAATAGTTGTAATAAGTCGATGAAAGAGGTATAAAATATGGAGATTTCACCTTATTACGAAAAAAAAATTCAATGTCTTAATTGCAAAAAAGAATTTCCAACATTAAAAGTACGCTCTAAATTCATTAAAGTAGATCATACAGAAACAGATTTTCATCCTATTTATGCAGACGGTGTAAATGCCCTTTATTATAATGTATTTGTTTGTGAACATTGCGGATTTTCATTTACAGAAGACTTTTCAAAATATTTTGCCCCTGGCACGCAAGATGATATTCGTACGCAAATTACAGAAAAATGGGTGCACCATGATTTTAATGGCGAACGCACTGTATTCCAAGCAATACAAGCATATAAATTAGCATTCCTTTGCGGTACGATTAAGAAAGAAAAATTTGTCGCTATAGCTGGGCTTACATTACGTCTTGCATGGCTATATCGTTCACTAAAAAACAAAGGCCAAGAGCAACGTTTTATGACAATGGCTCGAGATTACTATATGGATTCTTATTCAACTGAGGATTACAGCTCAACGCAAATGTCAGATATACGAATTATGTATATGATTGCCGAACTATCACGACGTATCGGTGATTTAGAAAATGCTACACGCTTCTTTTCAAAGGTCATCGAAAAGCAAAGTATTGGTGGAGAAGCGAAAATCATTGATATGGCTAAGGAACAATGGGCTATTATTCGAGAAGAGAAAGAACACGCCCGCCATGTTTAAGAAAAAAAGTTCTAGCCTGAATGTATCAGCTAGAACTTTTTTAAGTCGTTTTAGAATACTTGCTCTACTTCAATAATACCTGGTACTTCTTCTAATAATGCGCGCTCGATACCAGCTTTAAGTGTAATTGTTGAACTTGGGCAACTACCACATGCACCTAATAAACGTAATTTTACAATGCCGTCTTCTACATCTACTAATTCACAGTCTCCACCGTCACGTAGTAAGAATGGGCGTAATTTATCTAATACCTCTTGAACTTGATCGTTAATTGTTGCTTCTGCCATTTGTCTCGACTCCTTTCCTTATAATGATTATAATGTTAGCAACAGAAAAAATCCAATATAGAATCACGAGGAGTGGAAATGAAATGAATCAAACGAAACCAATGATTGAAATTTACGGAACAGCGGTAATCTGCGCAAGTTGTGTCAATGCGCCATCTTCGAAGGATACATATGAGTGGCTACAAGCAGCCATAGATCGAAAATACCCAAACCAAGGATATGATATTCGCTATATCGATATTGAAGGACCAATTGAGAATGAGCGCGATCAAGATTATGCTACACGCATTCAAGAAGATGAATTTTTTTATCCACTTGTCCTTATAAATGATGAAGTAGTGGGCGAAGGCTATGTACAATTAAAGCCTGTATTTACTGCACTTGAAAATTTAGGTTTCGTTCCTGACGAAACCGTTTAAAAGAAATAAAAGGAATTGTCTCAAAAGTAAATTTTGAAACAATTCCTTTTTATAATAAATTAATCATTTTGACGTTTGTAGTACCATAATAACCCTGATTTCATCAAGCGTGCAATACGTCCTGTTACTGTTGTATCTGCTAAATAAACAAAGCCTTGTTTTTTACCAAGAGCTCCCATGAACCCTTTTAATTTAATATCAGGCATTTTCTCAGGTAAGTTTTCGCCTTTCCAACGCATGCGAAGTACTTTGACGATTTGTTCTGCTTGCTCCTCTGCTAACTGCGCAGTTGGAGGTAGTTCTGAAGCAGCACAGTCACCTACAACATATACATGCTCATCATCAAGAAGATTGAAATACTGTGTTACAAGCGGACGCCCTTGTCTATCTTTCTCAACTTCTAAATCGCGAACAATTTTGACAGGCTGTACACCAGCAGTCCAAACTACAGAATCAAGTGCAATTTCTTCTTCGTGATTGTAAATTTTACCTTGATCAATTTTTGTAATATTTGAATTGGCAATGACTTCGACATTATGTTTTACAAACCAGTCTTTTACATATTTACTTAACTTTTCTGGAAAGTCCTTCAAAATACGAGGACCACGGTCGAATAGCTTTATTTTTAAATCTGATCGACTTTCACGCAACTCACTTGCAAGCTCAATACCACTTAAGCCAGCTCCTACAATTCCGACTGTAGAGCCTGCTGGTAAACCACAAAGTGCTTGGAATGTTGAACGTGATTTCGCCATTGTCTGAATGCTATATGTGTACTCCTCTGCACCTGGTACACCATGATATTTATCCTCACAGCCAAGACCAATTACTAAATCATCATATTCAATACGTTGTCCATTTTCTAGAATGACTACTTTTTCCGTACGATTAATTTCAACAACTTCTCCGTATACAGCCGATAAACGTTCATGCTCCGGGAAGCTTACACGAATTTCTTTATCTGTTGCAGTCCCTGCTGCTAATGCGTAAAATTCTGTTTTTAAACTATGGAAAGGCGCTCTGTCTACTAGCACGATTTCTGTGTCTAATGGAACGTTTGGTAATAATCGAAGCATAAGACGCATATTGCCGTAGCCGCCACCTAAAAGTACTAATTTTCCCATAATAGTCTCCTTTTATATCTCTTATATTAATTGTTCACAAAGTATCCACAAATGAGTATAACCGATTGTGAGAAGTTTCACAATATCAGAATGCAATTTTGTGAAAGATTTCACAAAATAAATGCTAACTTGCTTTTTTCGAACGATTTCTACATCATATTGTCGCTATTGTTCGAATTTTCCTTAAATACTGTTTTCTTCTCTTCACTTTTGTAAAGATAGTTTAAATCATTGGCGTGCGCACAATTTTATCACTTAGTATCTGCTTTTATCTCATGATTAACTCAAATCATTGACGAATGTTTTAAAAGCTAGTAGCATTACTTTGGTGAGGTGACATGTATGAATCCAATGGTTGAATTTTGTATAAGTAATTTGGCAAATGGCTCTCAAAAAACTTATGAAATACTAGAGCGTGATCCGAACATCGACGTTTTGGAATACGGCTGCCTTAGTTACTGTACAAAATGTTCTGAATCATTTTATGCAATCGTCAATGGTGAACTAGTTGAGGCTGATTCTCCTGAAGAGTTGACGAAAGCCATTTATCAATTTATCGAAGAAAATCCGTTATGGTAATGAAGGCATAATACCTCATTCATAAAATGATGAAACACTTACTAATACTAAATTTGAACATATAAAAAGGATGTTATGCCAAAAAAAATCGACATAACATCCTTTTTTTATGTTTGAACTAATCAATTAAAGCATCTACCACATAGGTAGGTTGCTGCTCCTTCTCAAGTACAGCCTTTGTTGGTGTAACACCCGTATTTACATGGATTGTGTCACAGCCAAAACGAATTCCACACATAATATCTGTGTCGTAATTATCGCCAATCATCACCATTTCATCTTTCTTAAAGCCATGCTCTGTTGCAATGACTTCAAGCATTGCAGGTGATGGTTTACCGATATAGATTGGCTCAACGTCTGCAACCTCACCTACTAATCGGGCAAAGGACCCATTACCTGGTAAAAAACCATGTTCTGTCGGGAATTTAATATCTTGATTCGTTGCTATAAACGTCGCACCATTTTGCACAGCAACTGTCGCCTTCGCGAGTGCCATATAATCTAGATTTCGATCAATGCCCATAACAAATACCTCTGGCTCATCCTCAGTAGGTTCAATGCCTTCATTAAATAACGCTTTACGAATACCATCAGAACCTAACATGGCTACTTTTTTGCCAGGGAAATTCAAGGCTACATATTTTGCTGTAACTAATGCACTAGAGTAAATATGCTCTAACGGTGCATTCACACCTATAGCGCTTAAAGCTTCCTGCAGTTGCTCTCTTGTCTTAGAAGAATTGTTTGTAACGTAAAATGGCTCGATTCCTGTTTGTTGTAACCGATGAATAAAAGTAATCGCAGAAGGAATGCCATCCTTTCCACGATACACTGTACCATCTAAATCAAAGCAATATGCCTTGTAGGTTTTCATTGACGATCCTCTGGTAAAAATGCTGAAACAGGGCCGAGTTCATTTGTTAAATAACTATTCACAGCTGGAGAGAATTGCTTTAATGCTGGTAAAGTCGTTGTTAACACATTAACAACTTCCTGAACATCTACATCTATAAATTCACGAACAAGCATTTTACGTAAGCCAACTACTGCTTTTAATGGTGCTTCCATTTCAATAGATACGACTTTTTCATCAATTAAAATATCAATAATATCCTCATAGCTTCCTGGATCACGCATAATGAAACCGTCAATCATTAAATTTCCTACATCCATCATTGACTCCATCACATTGTGACCAATTCGCTCGATTGCTAATTTCTTAATATCATTTTCTAGCCAGCTATCTTCTGACTCTAAAATTGCTAATAGTCCATCTAAGTACTGTAAGTTTTTTGTGATTTTATTACGATCTACAAAATACACAAGGAAAGCCCCCATTCAAATCTTTAAAAGTTGATAGTCATTTCTCTTCTATAGTACCATATCTATAGGACTGGAAGGAGATTAAAAGATGGAACGTTTTTTTTTATATGATGATGTAGAAGATACGAAAACACGCTTTGTTAGTTTTGCAGGGAATAAGTTACGTTATGATTTAGCCATTTTGCAATCGGGCCGTTTCTTTGGAAAAGTGCTTGTCATGGATATTCAATTTGGACGCTTTGCTATAATTGGTCCAGATGATGTAGAAGAGCCTGGCTATCTTGAACACGTATACAATCGCACAGAGGAAGATACAGTCGAGCTACGGGAATATTTACGTGAATTATTAAATTAACACCCTTCAAAGTGGGTGTTTTTTGTATAGCCATTAAGAATTTAATACAAAAAAATTCCGCTTTTCTGCGAACATAGGGTTCTACTTTGCGCACTGAGCAACAGAAGGTTGGCGGAATTTTTTTGTAAATATCTTAAGTATCAATGATGCCTCGACGGATCGTGCTCCTATTTTTCATTATTTAATTTAGCAGGATTATCCTTATTGCGAGGCTTGTCTTTGTTTTCATTGTCGTTTTGTTTTTTGGCTTGTTGATTTTGCCCAATTACTCCTAAGTCATCAACACTAATATCAAAGCCAAAACCATATTCTTCTCGATCTAACGATTTTTTATTTTCTTTAGTCAAATTAATCACCTCCAATAAATAAATTATCCTTTTTTACATGATTTATACGCTTTGTCTTTCCAATTCAACAATACTAGCGTTAGGCTGTTGCATCTTTAATAATCCAATCAGCAGCACTAATTAAATCTGGAAAAATCGCATCTGCCAGCGGATCTTTCTCACCTAAAAATACTCCCTTAGTTCCTGCTCGTTTGCCTGCTATAATATCTGTATCTGTATCTCCCACCATATAGGATTTTGCCATGTCTATATTATATTTTTCACCAAGATCGACGATTAATTTACTATTGGGCTTACGGCAGGCACAGCCAGACTTTGGTTTATGGGGGCAATATACGACTTCGTGAATAATGGCCCCTTCCTTCTTCAATTCTTTTACCATATGCTCATGTATTTTTTGTAGCTGCTTTTCTTTCATAAACCCCAATCCAACGCCACCTTGATTGGTTACTACAAAAATATAGTCGAAGTATTTATTCAATTTTTTTATAGCTTTCGAAACATGCGGCAAGAAATAGAGATCCTTAGGTTTATTGACAAATTTAACGCGATCCGTTAATACTTCATTGATGACCCCATCACGGTCCAAAAATACAGCTTTTTTCATCTAAACAACACACACCTTTAATATAAAATAAGTAGGTTAGTATAATAGCCAAATATACAGGTTCATCTCCATAGCGTGAGGTTGATTTCCGTTCCGGCTGGGCGCTTTCCTGGGGGCGTCCGATGAGCCGCTTCACTCGCGATGCTCGCTCCAGGGTCTCGGGCCAGCACGATGCTGGTCACGAAGGCGTTATCACAGGACGTGATGGTTTTAGCCTTCGTTCCTCTATTGCTGATCCCCAAGGAGTCGCCCAGCCTCCACTCCAATCAACTTATATCAATGGAATATGTTTTATCAGTGTCATCCCAACTTTGGTGAAAAGCCAAAAATAAAACAATTTTTTGCATTCACTTTTATTATTACCAAATTTTAAAAACCTATCACTACAAAGTAAAAACCTGATGCAAAATTTGCATCAGGTTTTAAAAGTTTATTCTGCTATTTGTGCATTCTCAACAAGCTTTGTCACTTCATGATCTTCATTTACTACAGCTTCTGGCTGTTGAGTAGATTTACCGGATTTTCGCAAGACGAAATATGCACAGCCAAAATTACAATACTCAAATAAGTAATCTTGTAGTGTACTAATCTTCGTATCGAAAGTGGCTTTCTGATTTTTATCGTCAAAAAAGCCTTTTAAGCGTAATTGACTATAGCCCCAGTCGCCCACAATATAATCATATCTGGCTAAAATATCTGAGTATCGTTCCTTGAATACTTCCTCTTGAAAAGCTTCTTTGTAATCTTCAATAATCTCGTATTCATATCCTTCAATATTGATCAAAGTGACACCGCCTTCTATTTCAACATTTGTTTTTACTGTTCTGCTTGTAGCTGACGTTCTTTTGTTGCTTCGTTAACTTGTTCATCAGCATGATAGCTACTACGTACAAGTGGGCCTGCTTCACAATGCTTAAACCCTTTTTCCATTGCGATTTTACGCAGTTTACCAAACTCTATTGGAGAATAATACTTTTTAACAGGCAAATGCTTTTTCGTTGGCTGTAAGTATTGACCAATTGTCATAATATCTACGTCGTTTGCTCGTAAATCGTCCATAACTTCTAAAATTTCTTCATGTGTTTCACCTAAGCCGATCATTAATGATGACTTTGTAGGGATGTCTGGCTGCATTTCTTTTGCCAGACGAAGAAAATCTAATGAACGCTCATACTTTGCACGTGCACGTACTCTTGGCGTTAAGCGACGCACTGTTTCAATATTATGATTCAAAATATCTGGCTTTGCATCCATTAACATTTGAAGGTTCTCTTGCAAACCACCTAAATCAGACGGTAAAACTTCAATCGATGTAAACGGACTTTTACGACGAATTGCACGGACTGTTTCAGCTAATACTTGCGCACCGCCATCCTTTAAGTCATCACGTGCTACCATTGTAATAACAACGTGCTTCAAGTTCATAATAGCTACAGAATCTGCTACTCGTTCTGGCTCAGCTAGGTCTAATTCATTTGGTAAGCCTGTTTTAACAGCACAGAAACGGCAAGCACGCGTACAAACAGATCCAAGGATCATCATTGTCGCTGTACGTCGTTCACCCCAGCATTCATGAATATTAGGACAGCGTGCTTCCTCACATACTGTATGCAGATTTTTTTCACGCATGAGCTTCTTTAGCCCTTTATATTCATCATTTGTGTTTAATTTAATTTTTAACCAATCTGGTTTTCTTAAATATTCTTCTTTTCCTTTGCTTGTAGGTTTACAAGATGTCATACGGATATCGCCCCTATCAAATATGTGCAGTTTTTATATTACTATCTTTACTGTTGTCAATGTAACATAATAAATGAACTCCAACAACTATCATAATCAATTTTGCCTCGGCAAAATTGCGTCCGGAACCGGCTTTGTGCTTAGGCCTGCAAATGCTTTTTTGCACGAAAGCGTAGTGCTAACCTAGCGACAGCAACGTGTTTTTGTTTGTGTGAAAGCGAAGCGTCAGCAAAAGGGTTTTATCTGCGCTAAAGCGTAGCGGCAGCGACAGATGTTTTTGCGCGAAAGCGTAGCGTCAGCGGCAACAACATGACGTTGATCACTCAGTCGTTGCCACAGGACGTGGCGTTCTTAGACTGAGTTCCTCTATTTCAGCGGGTGTTTGAAAACCTGTACCTGTCGCTACGCTTTCGGTACAAAAGACATTCGCCGAAAGAAGGCAAACATTTCTACTTTTTAGGAGAGACAGGTACTTGAATGGAAGGTGTCTCTTTACTACCATTTGAATAAACATCTGGAACTGCTCCCCTTACTAAGCCCATTGCCACCGGAATATCCTGAGTAACTGTAGTAGTTTTACTAGCAAAAGGGACAATAATTTGCACATTTACTTCTATATGAATCCCTACCGTCATATACGCACTATTTATACCAAATTCCTCTATTGAAGAAGTAACTTCACTATGCACATTGCCAATGACATGAAAGCGTATCGGAATTTTAGGTCCTAAATTCCCGATTAAAGGGATATTAGCCGCCTGACTCAACGGCATATAAAAAACTACCCCATTCCCTTCATTAATCTTGTTATAATCATATTCAACATCATCAACATTTGGCAAATGCGACAACTCCCCTTGCTCTGCCTGCTCTAAATACAATTTTACTTGATTGACCGTTTCTGTCCGAACTCGATTAATCGTTTCTGTATTAACTTTCAAATCAGCATGGTTGCCAGGGGATACTTCTACAAGAATATCATTAACATCCATAACACTTGATGTACGAGAATCAATCGCTTTACTCACAACCGAAGATGCAATCTTAGCCGTTTGTATTTCAGCATAATCTAAATAGGTCGGCATAAGCTTCGCATTTAAATAATAAATAAATAAAAAAACACCGATAATAACAAACACAACTACTAAGGTTAATCGATTCAACCGATTTCCCTTTTTTCTATAGGTACCGTGATTACTATATGATCGTAATTTCATTCGTTTTCGAGGGAAAAACAAAAAATCTCCTCCTGTTCCTTAACGTATGAACAGGAGGAGATTTTTATTCGATTTTCAATGGTACAACATAGTCCACTTCAACGCTTTCTATTATTACGGCTGAGTCGTCCACTAAATTAATTTCATATGTAGCTGCTAATAGTTGATTTTGCTCCTCAAAAATACGAATCCACGGTAAGGCTGGATTCAATGTATTTTGTCTTGATACAATACCTCGACGCCCATCCGATAATTTTAAAATAACGCCGTTAGGATAATGGACAACAGACCTTTTCAATGCATTCACAATACGTGCTTCGTATATAGTTCCAGCACCTGCTTCTAAAATGGCTAGGCCCTGAGAAGGTAGCATTTTTTCACGATATACACGACTTGTAGTCACCGCATCAAAGACGTCTGCTACACCAATAATTTTGGCAAACGGATGTATTTCAAAATCAACTAAGCCCCGTGGATAGCCACTCCCATCAATCCGTTCATGATGTTGGAAGGCACAATGTGCAACAATCAATGAGATGGAATGTAAATTACGTAACAAATCAAAACCATATCGAGCATGCTGCTTCATCGTTTCAAATTCCTCATATGATAGGCGAGCAGGCTTTGTCAGAATATCTTTTGGTACCATAAGCTTCCCTATATCATGTAACAATGCACCAATTCCAATTAATCGTAAATCTTCAGCTGAGTATCCAAGCTCTTTAGCAATCGCTATCGAATAAAGTGTGACTTGAAAGGAATGTTGATATAAATATTCATCAAATAAATACGCATCTGTTAGTATTGTTAAAATTTCATCATTACCTCTAACTGCCAACAGTAACTCATCTACAATTGAGACAATTGCTTTTGATTGTTGGTCAAGCACATAAGAGGCATTTACTGGATTTAAACCATCGATTGATTGGAAAGAATCTTTAATGGTTGAAATTGCTTTGTTTCGAATAACAGTTGGAACTGTTTCTTGTACCTCAATCCCCTCAGAAATTTTATCGTCAATATATATATAATGCATATTTAATTGTTGAAGTCTTTTTATGATACGTTCATTAATGACAACATCTTTCTTTAAAAGAGGATGCCCCGCCTCATTCCAAATGGTTCTTGCTAATACCATTCCTTCTTTTAATACATCGATTGAAATTAATCGCATGACCTTTTCCCCAATCCATTCTAAAAGCATTTTATCTACTATTACTTAAAGAATCTTTGACCATAATCTATCATAATGTTTCGTAAAAATTCTGGTAGAATATATTTTTTCTTAGCATATTTAAAGCTTGGATAAAAATAACCGAACGTAAACAAATCTAGTGTTACTAATTTATAAATTCGATCATTATCTGCTAGCTTCCCATTGATAAGTAATTGCCGATCTTCATTCATTGAAAAGCCATAAGTTAACATCTTCCCAAAAATAACGCCTCTAAACCCTAATCCTTTTAGCTCAATATAAGGCCATTCTTCATTTTTAGATTGCTGAAAAATTTCTTTCATTTCAGCAACTGATAATTCAATCGTACATACATTTATAGGATGTGGGAAAATTCTATGCAAATCTAGTGCTGTCACTGTTCCCTTAGGCAAACCATCTAAAAAAATACCCGCGTTAAATAACGCACAATCTGCTCCACTTTTCTCTAAAATCGCACGTGCGAACAAATCGGATAATTGTGAATAATGGAACCATTCCTTGTTGTACGATTTTTCCGTAGTGAATACTGGAATATCAAGTAATCGTTTGCCTTCCTTTTCAAAAGATTGAACAATTTCATGTTCATTCTTAATTGCAGGCAAATCATTATTATGAATTAACGTATCCTTTTTTTCAACAATTTTCCTAGATTTTGTATTATATTCTAACATAAGATGGCCAGTATATTGTCCAAATTTCCCTCCACCTGTTAATAAAACGCCATTAATTAGCTTTCCATTAGGGAGAACGTGATGTGTATGTGAGCCAAATATAACATCTATTTCTGGGCATTCCTCAGCTAAAAGCTCATCCTCTGATATCCCTAAATGTGACAAACAAACAATTATATCTACTTCTTCCCGAAGCTGAAGTGCTAAGCGAATGAGTGTACTTCGTGCCTCATCTATCTCCCAGTCTAATTCGTTATAATAAATTTCAAACATAGCCGTTGCTGCAATGACTGCAACCTTTGTGCCATAAGCTGTTGTTAATACAACATACTGCTTCATCCACGTTGGATTTGATCCTTGAGAGGCATTCACATTAGCAACTACTACGTCAAAAGTTGCTTCATCATACAAATGGTACAGCTCCTCATGGGACAATGTT
Source organism: Lysinibacillus sp. RC46 (assembly GCF_041262385.1). NCBI lineage: Bacteria > Bacillati > Bacillota > Bacilli > Caryophanales > Bacillaceae > Lysinibacillus > Lysinibacillus sp. RC46. The sequence continues at coordinate 76,584 of NZ_JBGCCF010000009.1, forward strand.
ATACCTTCATTATTACCAATTGTTACTACGTCGTAGCCCGCTTCATTCAATAACCTCACATTGCCCTTACCGACTGTTGCTTCCGTATAAATATTTGAACGATCTAAATGATCGCCGACATCAAATAAATAACATGTTTCTCCCATGGTTGTAAGCTTCGTACGCATTTCTTCCACATAGGTTTGCATCCGTGGCCAATACTTAAAATGACTGTGCAAATCATTCGTGTGAAAAATATGAATTTTTTCCAGCAATTAAGCCACCTCTTCTTTAAAATAGCTTCTATGTCTGTAGAAGACTTTCTATCAAAGTCATCTTTACTTTTCGGACCTATAGACATCAAAAATCAATATTACATTAAACCTTCGATAATAGAACGAATTCCTAATAATAATAAAATAACTCGAAGCGCTACTACAAGCGTATCTGATTTAATTCTTTTATTTAATGCTGCCCCTAGTTTTGCTCCAATATAAGCTCCTGGAATAACAGGAATCGTATAGAGCCATGGAACGTGTCCTAAATAAATATGACTCGCTGAATTAACAATCGACGATAAAAATACCATGAACATCGATGTTGCCACTGCAACGTGTGGTGGGAATAAAAATAAAATAATCATGGCAGGTACGATCATCGAACCTCCACCGATACCAAATAATCCAGAGGCAAAGCCAATGCCAAATGTTAATGCAATAGCAAACCAAATAGGATACCCATATATAAAGGTATTTCCTTCTTTATCTTCGAATTCCTGTTGCATACCGTTTTTTACAAACCATTCTACAGGTTTCAATCGATCACGTACAAGTAATATCGTCGCTAAAATGATTAGTAAAATACCAAAATACAAATTAAATGATGGTACATCTAGCCCCTTATTTACCCATGCGCCCAGAATCGTTCCAGGAATACTTCCTATAAAAAATATCCAACCACTCTTATAATCAACTGTTTTAGATTTCATATAACTTAATGTAGAGGCAAGTCCAGTGAAAATCATCATGACAACCGATAAACCAACTACTTTTTGAGGAGTGATATCTGGAATCATCCCTAGATTTAATCCAACGTATAACGTTGCTGGGACTAAGATAATTCCTCCACCAAGTCCAACCAACGAGCCAATTACCCCAGATAATAATGCAATAATAGCTAAAACAAAAAATTCCATTATAGTTCCCCTTCAAACATATTTAATTGTTTAGGCGCTAACCCTACATCTCTAATCGCTAAAATCCCTTGTAATTCCTTTGCATTTTTCGCAGCATGAAGCCCTGAATTATTATTAAATAATACATACAGATCCTGTACTTCTGATTGAAGATGTTTCAAATACTGTCCAAGCTGTTGCAATTCTTCACTATTATAGTCATATAAAAAGCGAACCTTCCGCCAGTTTTCGGCATTACCAGTATTACGCCACCCATGAATGTTACGTCCATGAATACGTACAAGTGCCTTAGTTGCAGTAACCGTAGGATGAAATGGTACAGAACCCACGCCAGCCTGTGGTTCATCACAAATGGTATGAATGAATTGATGCTCTCGTAAAAAATCCATTGTTTGCTGCACGACATTGTCCGCATACCATGTTCGATTACGAAACTCAATAGCTACGTCAAAGCCTTTAAGCTGTTGCCTAATATACAATAAATATTGTACATTCTTAGTCTGACAATCAAACCACGGTGGAAATTGTGCTAGTACCATTGCTAGCTTCCCATGACGTTTAAATTCATTGGCACATTCGATAAAGGCATTAAACATGTCATTCTTCGATTCAAACGGTATGTCACCACGTAAATGACCTGTCATTCCTTGATAGGCCTTCACAACAAAACTAAAATTTTCGGGTGTATCCTCACACCACTTTCGAACATTCTCTTGAGAAGGTATGGCATAAAAAGAAGTATCAACTTCGACCGTTAAAAAATGACCTGTATAATCGAATAATTTGTCCTTTGAGGCAGTCACTTCACTATAAAGCGAAGGATGATCACCCCAACCAGTTAATCCAACTATAATCATGTGACCCCCTCCTCTATGTACATTTATCATAGCATATACTTTCTAATGAAATATGAACGTATCGTAAAAAAACACAGCTAATAAACACGTATAGCAAGATGGCTTTTACCATCATTTACCTATATGATAAAGTAAAGTCCAAAGTTAAGTGAAGTATTTATTTAAAACGTATGTCCTGTAAATAAGCGGATTGGAGTGGAGGCTGGGCGACTCCTTTGGGATCAGCAATAGAGGAACGCGAGTGAAGCGGCTCATCGGACGCCCCCAGGAAGCTCTGCTCTGTGCGAAAGCGAAGCGGCAGCGGCAAATGTTTTATCTGTGCGAAAGCGAAGCGGCAGCAACAAAGCGCCCAGCCGGAGCGGAAATCAACCCTACGTTTTGAGGATGAGTCAAAATATAGAAAATAGAACATGAAAGGATAGTGATATAAATGATTACTGAACTACAGCAAAATGAATTTCACAGGTGTAAAGAGCTGTTGAATAAGCAAGGCCAATTAGAAGTTCAAGCAGTTGTAGAGGGAGTAAATCCTGGACGAGTATTTGTGGATAATATCGACACACCACGTACAGCACTTATTTGGTTAGGCAACAATGATGGATTTTTATTTATCGGGAATGAAGAAAATGACCAATTTAATAATCAAATAAATGATTTTGTAGATCGAGTAATTGTACCTGAAGCGAAGAAAGTGGGGTTACATTACTTCGAAGGTATTGGTAACCATCCAAAGTGGAATGAAACGATAGAAAAAATATTTAAACATCGCGAACTTGGTAGTTGGAAGCAAAGAGTCTATAAGCTACATAAAAATAACTATATAGCAAATAATGAGCCCGATGTTAAAGAAGGATGCACTGTTTTAAAAATAGATAACGCTCTATTTAACGATAACGCAATTAAAAATCCCGAATTTTTACATTCAAAAATTCTTTCGTGTTGGTCTTCTCCTGAGTGTTTCTTGAATAAAGGAATTGGATATTGTGTCGTTTACAAACATCACATTATTAGTCTTTGTTTTTCAGGCTTTGTAGTTGAAAATGTCCACTGTATTGACATTGAAACATTAGAAGCTCACCAAGGAAATAAATTAGCCCAAAAGTTAGCTCACTACGTTGTAAAAGATTGTTTAGCACAAGGTTCGACCCCATATTGGGATTGTATGGATTCAAACAAGCCTTCCATCGCTGTAGCAGAAAATATAGGGTTTACTAATGTTTTTAACTATGTAGGATACGAATTTTCATTCAACTAAAAATATTAAAACCCCGCTAAGTAAATCACTTAACAGGGTTTATTTGTAGATATGGATTTAATTAATAAAATTTCACTACATCTTCAAAAGGTAATGACGTTTTGTCTCCTGGTTGTTCATTTGGTTCACCAAATGGCATTTGAGCTACTAGGCTCCATTCTGCAGGGATATTCCAAGTTTCTTTAACTTCTTCATCAATAATTGGATTATAGTGCTGAATAGATGCACCAATTCCTTCAGTAGTTAAAGACATCCATGTTGCGTACTGTAGCATAGCATTTCCTTGATGTGACCAGAATGGGAATTGCTCTTTATAAGAAGGTGCGTTTTCTTGCATTTGTTTGATTGTTGCTTGATTTTCAAAGAATAAGATTGTTCCTACTCCATCTGTAAAGCCTTGTAAACGCTCTTCTGTTGCAGCAAAATTTTCTGCTGGAACACGTGCACGCAATGTTTCTTTAACAATATCCCAAAACTTTTCGTGTTCATTATCCATTAAAACTACTACACGTCCGCTTTGCATATTAAATGAAGATGGCGCATGGACACTGACTTTTAATAGCTCTTCAATTTTTTCCTTTGTAATCGCTGCGTTCTTTTTCACTTTACGGATTGAACGACGATTAATAATTGCATCTTTTAAATTAGTTGTTGTTACTGACATTTGTAGTTCCTCCAAATTTTAATCAATTTTATATATAGACTTTTTCATGCAGCATCATTTGCTACTGTTTAAATTTTATTACCTATTTTTTAATTGCTGATCAATGACTTGCGCAATTCTTTCTTTACTAGCTAATCCTTGGATCATTTCATCACCAATAATTAGTGTAGGAACAGCCGTAATATTCGCTTCTTCATAAGCATGCTTTAAAGCTTCTTGATGAGCTTCACGATATTTACCTGAAAGCAAGGATTCTTTGAATTCTTCTTTTGGCAGACCTACCTCATTTGCTAATTGAGTTAACACGTCTACAGCCTCAATATTTTGCTCTTCTTGGAAAAATGCTGTGAAAACTCTATGATGAAATTCATTTCCTTTTCCATATACTTTAGCGAATTGATATCCTTCAAAAGCTAAATTCGTATATGGATGTGGAGATACTCGTGGTAATCGCATATCAATCCCTAGCTTTTTGGCTGTAGGGAGAATATAGGAATCCCACGAACCTAATTTAGCTGGCTCTTTCCAAGGATCAATTTTTGGATATGGCTTAGGTCTTAATTCAAACGGCATCCACTCTATCTCTATATCCTTTTCTTTTGCAATTTCATCCAACGGCCCTTTCCCTAAAAAACAGAAAGGACAAATAAAATCCGAATATGCTTTTATTTTAAGAGTCACCCAATAAAAACCTCCCTTTCTCTTTTAGTTGTAACCATTTTAGTTACAACTAAGTCAAATAAATATGCATTCCGTGAAAAGAAAAGAATGCATTTATTGTGATTGTTGAATTTCATGGATTAAAGATGTAATCACTTGTTCCATAGTAATGTTGGCTAATACTTGCTCCATTGCTTCTTGTGCTTGCACTAAAATTAGTTCTAACACAGCCTGTATATTTGCACCAATAGGACAATCAGGATTTGGATTTTCATGTAGATGAAATAATTTATCTTCTTCCACAACCTCTACTGAACGAAAAACCTCTAGCAAAGTGATAGTATCCAGATCTTTTACTAAAAAAGCTCCACCTGTTCCCCGGCGCACTTGCACTATACCTGCCTTTTTAAGATAGGACAATATTTTCCTAATTACTACCGGATTTGTATTCACGCTTTCCGCCATAAATTCCGATGTGCAAATGGTCGATGGATTTTGTTTGATGATTGATAAAATATGAACAGCGATTGTAAAACGACTGCTAATTTTAATCTTCATCACCTCCAGCTGTAACCATTATAGTTACAACTGAAAAATAAGTCAACTGTTTTATAAAAAATACAACATGCGAAAAAAATATAGATCCAAAAACTGTTGGGTCTATACTTGAACATGCTATTTTATAAGATACTGCTACATGCCTTCTAAATTCGACTGTATGCTAGTCCTCCTTCCATAAGAGGGTCTACCACGTTACAAACACTTAATTACTTTTAAAGGTTGATATTTTGAACAATTGAATTCTTCTTGAAATGTTCTAATGTATTTGGTGAATCTGAGTTTTCATCTGCTGAGAATTGTATAAATAAATAGTCTAGATTCATATCTGCCAATTGCACTACAGAAAGTGCTTCTTGCTAATTTCATTAGGAACCTCTAAACTAAGCTCTCCGTATAATACAGATTTAAGAATACTTCTTTTGGATATACATAAGGTTGCCTCCTCCATACGAATAGCAACCAGTTTTTGACCTTTAAGTTTCTCAATTAAAGCTGATTTTGTAGCTTCAACTATTATTTCCACAAGTTATATTTAATTGTGAACAAAGTAAAAAGTGTATAGTATTATAAAAGTAAAGTTCCCAAAGCATTACTGGATCTGGCACCTTTCACAGAAAAAACAATATTCAAAAATTTTGAGTTTACCTATAGTCTTTTGTTTAAAAAAGAAAAAAGTGGGGATGCAAATGTACATTTTTATCGGGGTAATTATCTTCTTTCTAATCATTTTTGTCGCACTATGGATATTACCACTGAAGTATCAAAAAAATGAATGGATTGAAACGAACGCACAGATTATCGAAAGTGATTTTTCACACCGAACAGTTGGTCATGAGATTACATATGCAAAAGGAGAATCAAAGCGTAGCGTAAAGTTGACAGTACAATTTACGTCATTACAAAATAAATCAATCACTGTCACGAGCAAAGTATGGACATATACGAAAAATCGTGCTTTTTTTGAGGAAGGACAATGGGTGACGATTCTTTATAATAAAAAGAAGCCTCAACAGTTTAAACTCAAATATCAAATATAGAAGGTTACTGGGTTAAATGAATGGGAGATAATTTATTATTCATTCTTGTCCCATAGAAAAACACCTTCACGTTGATTTCATAAGGAGTCATACCAGTTTTTCAACGAAAGGTGTTTTTATTTATCTTAGAATTTCTAGGTCAGTACATTGCTACGCTTGACACGCCCATCTCATTGCTCCTAAGGTAGGAACTGTTGTAGAGAAATGAGCGGAAAGAAACTCCGTTAAACCTACTTTTCAATATTTTGATTTAATTGGTCTAATAATTTCAACTTTAAATTAGGATATATTTTATTATACATTTTCTTTTCTATTAATTTATGTGCAATTACGATAGAAGCAAATATAAAAGCGTACAGAATAAATGCCCATGGATACGCTAAGAACCAATCAAGTATATTTTTAAAGATATCCTCGCGACCTATTATTTTTAACTTTCCTAAAATCATATAAACAATAAAGACAACGATTGGTAATGCAATAACACCTGACATAATGTTTAAAGATCGTTTTTTATTCCGAGCTTCGATAAAAGTAGGTTCATTTAAATAATCGCTAACCCCCACTGCTTGTTTTTCAAAAGTATCTTCACTTCTAATAGGTAAGTTGTAATCACTAATTATTTTGTGAAGCTGTTTAAGTTCTTCCGCGCTAGAATGAATATCAAGCATCGTTTTTCCGTAATTCAGATTCCCCACTTCTTTCTCGCTTAAAATATTTAGTATATAGTACCATAAATGAAGGATTTTTGCTATTTGCAGGTTATGATTTGTCATATTTATCTAAGCGAAAAAACAGAGAAAAAAGATGATTCTACATCAAATGTTGGAGTGGAGGCATAATATGAAGCTTCCCGAACGTTTCGGCGACTCCCCCTTTCTTTATGATTTTCTATCCGTCTGTTAGATGGTTCTATCAGGTGGTGAAAAGCAACGTTTATCACCGGTGCTCGCATTTTTAAAAGATGCTCCATTGTTCGATGAAAAGAAGAATCCAACCTAGGCAACACAAGAAATGACTTTGCACAATTACCTATACACAATGCATAAGATAAGTTGATGGATCAATTACGCCTCGGCATAATTGCGTCCGGAATCGGCTTTGTTCTTAGGCCTGCAAATGTTTTTTGTGCGAAAGCGAAGCGCTAACGTAGCGGCAGCAAAAGGGTTTTATCTGCGCGAAAGCGAAGCGGCAGCGGCAGATGGCTTTTGCGCGAAAGCGAAGCGGCAGCAGCAGATGGCTTTTGCGCGAAAGTGAAGCGCCAGCGGCAACAGCACGATGTTGGTCACTCAGTCGTTGCCACAGGACGGGGCGTTCTTGGACTGAGTTCCTTTTTTTCAGCGGATGTCAGCGTAGCGACAGGTACAGATGTTTGGACACCCGCTGAAAGAAGTTAAACAAAAGGAGGACAATGATGTATCCAAATCAATACTATTATCATTATGCTCCACAGCATAATAGTACTTATCCTATGGTAAACGATGCTCAACTTGTAAATGATATTCAGAAGGCCATTAATGCTGAGTATAGTGCCGTTGCTTGTTATGAGAAGTTAGCTAAGATGGCACCTACTGAGGATGAAAAGAATAGAATACTTGAGATACAAAAAGATGAAATACGCCATCTCGAGGAATTTAGCAAAATTTATATGAATTTAACAGGAAGAAAGCCTTCTTATCAAATAATTGAGGAATGCCCGGACAACTATAGGGCCGGAATCGAATTTGCTTTTAAAGATGAACAAGAAACTGTTGATTCTTATTTAGATATAGCAGATAAAGCAAATGATCTGATGATTAAAGAAAGATTTCGACGTGCAGCAGCGGACGAGCAAAATCACGCAGTATGGTTTTTGTATTTTTTTTCAAAAAGCCCGGACATAACACATAAGCATACTCAAAATTACGGTCATCCAGATCTATTACATCCTCCTACATTGACATCCCCTCAATTATTGGGTGAAAACTTAACTCAATCAATTTTTGATAATTTTCTAGGAAACTTTAACTTTATTAATAATACTTTTGGGCATATAAATTCTTTAATACCCTTTTTCGGACATAATTGGGTACCGTTTTCTAATGATGAATCGCAGTTATTCGTAACAAACTCAGAAAACAATAAAATAGCATATACGGCTAGGAGTCGTAAGGAAAAAGACAATATTTCTATGTATGAATCGTTTATGGCATTTAATATTCCTACTGATAATTTTCCAACCGTTTTTCCTCAACTATATAACGACTCTTTGAACCTCCAAAACAACATTAGGTACTTACCTTAAAGAGCAAAAGAAGGAGACGAATTTTAAAGTTCGTCTCCTTCAATCTAAACGCTCTGTACTCTTGCTTTTCCACAAGAGTCCACGCAAAATTATTTAATTTCTTTCCATAAAGACAATGCGAATATCCAATTTGGATCTCCATATCCTTGATAGCTTTGAACAGCTTCATATATTTTACCTTGGTGCTCTACTTTATCACCTTTTGTGTATGCCTTAATTGGACTCCATTGCTCATAAGACGACCCTTGCTCTTTTGTAGTCACAGTGAAAATGGAACTTTTATTAGACTCATTTCCAGCTGTATCAACGGCAGTGACTGCATAGTTATATGTTGTATTTGATTGTAGATTCATGTCCATAAAGGAAGTAGTTTTCGATGTTCCAACTACAGTCATTTGCCCTACTTGTGTGCCTCGATATATAACATAATGGTCAACTGCTACATTATCCTCTGATGCCCCCCACATTAAGTCTACACTTGAGGCTGTTACTCCCATCGTGTGAAGTGAAGTTGGTTGCGTTGGTGCTTCCGTGTCTGGAACTGCATTCATTGTCTCTACAGCTATAGACTCACTTTCTTTAGAAACATTTCCAGCCGCATCCACTGCATTTATTGTATATGTATATTTTGTATTCGCTTTTAAATTTTTGTCTGTGAATGTTGTTCCCGGTACCGTTCCAATTGCTTTACCATCACGGAATACTTGATATTCTTTTACACCCACATTGTCTGTAGATGGATTCCATTTTAGCTCGACACTGTTAGCAGTAACTTTCGTTGCCTGTAATCCATTTGGCTGAGTTGGAGCTTCCTTATCTACATCCACATTATTCACTAAATTAACATCAATCACATTATAGAAAGCATTTGCAGTATTCGCTACATCCCAAACAGCTAAAATAACGTGGTAGCCACTACGATCAGTTGGTACGTTAATTGTATGAGTTAAATTAGTTGATGCTTCAGTACCGTTATGTTCAACAGTTCCAATTGGCTCAAGATCAGCTCGAGTTAATGGCTTATTAGGATCCCATCCCTTTTTCGTAATATAATAGTGCCATTTGCTTGTTAAATGTGATGCAGTGTACTTCCATGTAAAGGTATTCGGTCCCCCTGTAATCGTATTCTTAAACCAGCGATTTACAGATTGTTGATCGAGAATGCCATCAAACTGACCTCCTGCAGATGCAATTTTACCATCAACTGGTCCACCTTGTGGAAATCCTTTTTTGGCCTCTAAGCTCTGTGGCTCATACATAACCCTTCCACAACTCAAGTTAAGCGCGCCATAACTTTGGCTACATAAAGCAGCACGGCTAGCTGGTTTTTCTACAAACCCATGTGCAGATGCATTTGGCGCCATTGCAATCCCCATGATTCCGGCTGCTAATATTGCCGCACTTAGTCCCTTTTTACTTTTACTTAATTTTGTAAATTTAGTGTTCATATAAGTAATCTCCTATCTTTGAAAATGTATTTCTACTCGTATGATAGCTATGGATTAAAAATTAAGCAAACTATGGGTGAATATGATAAAAGTCGCTTTACATTGTGATGTTTTTTCGCAAAAGATATATATTAATAGCTCTAAATATAATAAATATCTTATAATTATGTGCCTTTTTATTTAAGTAGCTTCGGATTTTATTAAAGTGTTCATAAAATATTCAAATTAAAATTTGTCAATTTATGATCTTCCCCACAGTTTTTTATTCTGCGTAAAATAGGTGGTAAAGCTATGTAAACAACATCCGCATAAAAAAAATCGAGTGCAGTGCACTCGATTTTTATAAAAGAAATTTGTGGGCAATAAGGGGTTTGGCCATAGCGTAAAACCCTTACTTGCCAACGTTTATCGGCATATTATCCGATAGAACCTTCCATCTCAAACTTGATAAGACGGTTCATTTCTACTGCGTATTCCATTGGTAATTCTTTTGTGAATGGCTCGATGAAGCCCATTACAATCATTTCTGTCGCTTCTTCTTCAGAAATACCACGAGACATTAAGTAGAATAATTGTTCCTCTGATACTTTTGAAACTTTCGCTTCATGTTCTAAAGAAACATTATCATTTAAGATTTCGTTGTATGGAATTGTATCTGAAGTAGATTGGTTATCCATGATTAACGTATCACATTCGATGTTAGCACGTGCACCACTTGCTTTAGGGCCGAAACGCACTTGACCCATATACGTTACCTTACCACCTTGTTTAGCAATCGATTTAGAAACGATTGTTGAAGATGTGTTTGGTGCCATATGAATCATTTTCGCACCTGCGTGTTGGTGTTGCCCTTTACCTGCTAATGCGATTGATAATGTCATACCACGAGCGCCTTCACCTTTAAGGATACAAGCTGGGTATTTCATTGTTAACTTAGAACCGATGTTACCGTCGATCCATTCCATTGTACCATTTTCTTCAACAACTGTACGTTTTGTTACAAGGTTGTAAACGTTGTTTGCCCAGTTTTGAATCGTTGTATAACGGCAATATGCATCTTTACGTACAACAATTTCTACTACTGCTGAGTGTAAAGAGTTTGTAGTGTAAACAGGAGCTGTACAACCTTCAACGTAGTGTACGTGAGCGCCTTCATCTACAATAATTAACGTACGTTCGAATTGACCCATGTTTTCAGAGTTAATACGGAAGTAAGCTTGTAATGGCGTTTCCACTTTTACACCTGGTGGTACATAGATAAATGATCCACCTGACCAAACAGCTGAGTTTAGTGCAGCGAATTTATTGTCAGTGTAAGGAATCACTTTGCCCCAGTATTGTTTGAAAATATCTTCGTTTTCACGTAAAGCTGAGTCAGTATCTTTGAACACAATACCAAGGTCTTCAAGATCTTGTTTCATGTTGTGATATACAACCTCAGATTCGTACTGAGCAGATACACCTGCAAGGTATTTTTGCTCTGCTTCTGGAATACCTAATTTATCAAAAGTAGCTTTAATTTCATCAGGTACTTCATCCCAAGATTTTTGTGTAGCTTCTGATGGTTTTACGTAATACGTAATTTCATCAAAATCTAAATCTCCTAGGTCGCCACCCCATTGCGGCATTGGTTTTGTATAGAAAGTTTCAAGTGCTTTTAAGCGGTATTCAAGCATCCACTCTGGCTCTTGTTTCATATTTGAAATTTCACGGACGATTTCTTCAGTTAAACCACGTTTTGAACGGAAAATTGACACGTCCTTGTCATGGAATCCGTATTTGTAATCGCCAATATCAGGCATTTTTTTAGCCATCGTTTCTCCTCCGTTCATGCATTATTGTTATCTTGTTTCAAGCTCGGATATCTTACTTTGAGTGAAAGCACCTATAGTGACTTTCACTCAAATTTAGATATTATTGCTTTACACCTTTTTCCATCGCTTTCCAAGCTAATGTCGCACATTTAATACGTGCCGGGAATTGAGAAACACCTTGTAGTGCCTCAACATCCTCAAGGTCATATTTCTCGCTATAGTCTTCGCCCATCATCATTTTAGAGAAAATTTCAGCAAGCTCTAATGCTTCCTCAATTTTTTTCCCTTTGATAAGCTGCGTCATCATGGATGCAGAAGACATCGAAATCGAACAGCCCTCACCGTCAAACTTCGCATCCGCAACAATACCGTCAGTCACTTTTAGCGTTAAGTGAATACGGTCTCCACAAGTCGGATTGTTCATATCGATCGTTACAGCATCTTCTTCAATAGATCCTTTATTACGAGGATTTTTATAATGATCCATAATGACTGAACGATATAGTTGGTCTAAATTATTAAAAGACATCGCCAAAATACTCCTTCGCAGAACGTAACCCTGCAACTAGGCGGTCAATATCTTCCTCTGTGTTATACAGATAGAAGCTTGCACGCGCTGTCGCTACTTGTTGAAGACATTTCATTAGTGGCTGTGCGCAATGATGTCCTGCACGAACAGCAATACCGTTCATATCAAGAACCGTTGCCACATCATGTGGATGTACATCGTCTAGGTTAAACGTTACAAGTCCACAACGCTTCATTGGGTCACGTGGGCCGAAAATTTTAAGTCCGTCAATTGTTTCAAGCTGATCCATCGCGTAGCCTGCAAGTTTATGCTCATGCTCCGCAATGTTATCTAGCCCAATTTCAGTTAAGAAATCAATAGCGGCTCCTAAACCTACTGCACCTGCAATAATAGGAGTTCCACCTTCAAATTTCCACGGTAGTTCTTTCCACGTTGAATCATAAAGTCCAACAAAGTCAATCATTTCGCCACCAAATTCAATTGGCTCCATCTTTTCAAGGTGTTCCTTTTTACCATATAGTACACCTATTCCAGTTGGTCCGCACATTTTATGACCTGAGAACCCTAAGAAATCTACATCCAAATCTTGTACATCGATTTTCATATGTGGTGCTGCTTGTGCACCATCCGCTACCATTACAGCACCGTTCGCATGCGCGATTTGAGCGATTTCTTTAATAGGATTAATCGTTCCAAGGACGTTTGACGCCATTGACACCGACACAATTTTTGTTTTAGGTGTAATTGTCGCACGAACCTTTTCTAAGTTAAGTGTGCCATCCGCTTCAAGCTCAATATATTTCAGCGTTGCATTTTTTTCCTTTGCTAGTTGTTGCCAAGGAATAATATTAGAGTGGTGCTCCATGTGAGTAATGACAATTTCATCACCTTCAGCAACATTAGCACGACCATAACTTGATGCCACTGTATTTAAAGCAGTTGTAGTACCGCGAGTAAAAATAATTTCTTGTGTTGATGTAGCATTAATAAAATTACGAACCTTTTCACGTGCACCCTCATATTTGTCAGTAGCACGATTTCCTAATGTATGCACACCACGGTGTACATTAGAATTATCGAATTCATAATAATGCTTCATTGCTTCAATTACTTGAATAGGTTTTTGAGAAGTTGCTGCGCTATCAAGGTAAACAAGCTTATGACCGTTTACTTCCTGATCTAAAATTGGGAAATAGCTTTTAATGTCTTTATTCATCATTAGCGAACTTTCCTTTCAATAACCTCCGTCAGTTGCTTTTGTACGCCTTCGATTGGTAATTGCGTAACAACTGGCGCAAGGAATCCATGGATAACAAGGCGCTCTGCTTCTGCTTTCGAGATACCACGACTCATTAAGTAGTAAAGTTGTAGTGGATCCACTCGACCAACAGATGCTGCGTGTCCTGCTGTTACATCGTCTTCATCGATTAATAGAATTGGGTTTGCATCGCCACGAGCTTTTTCAGAAAGCATTAATACACGTGATTCCTGCTGTGCATCCGCTTTTGTCGCACCGTGTTCGATGTAGCCAATACCGTTAAAGATTGATTGTGCTGCATCTTTCATTACACCATGCTTTAAGATATGACCATTTGAGTTCTTACCCCAGTGACGAACTTCAGTAGTAAAGTTAAGTTTTTGTTCACCGCGACCAACAACTACTGTTTTTGTATCAGCATGAGAACCGTCACCGATTAGATGTGTAATGTTTTCAGAAATAGTATCTGAGTCATTCATTAAGCCAAGAGCCCAATCTACTTTCGCATCACGAGCTAGTCGTGCACGACGATTTACATAAGTAGTATATCCTTTCGCAAGTACATCAACCGCACCGTAAGTAACTTGTGCATTGTCTTGAACTACTACTTCTGCAATAATGTTTGCTTGACCTTTTGCTTCTTCAACTGTTGAAATATATGTTTCAACATAAGTTACAGCAGAATTTGCTTCAGCAACAACTAACACGTGGTTATATAATGAAGCTTCTGCGTTATCATTTAAGAATACTACTTGAAGCGGTTGTTCGATAATGACATTTTTAGGTACGTATACGAACACACCACCGTTAACAAGTGCCGCATGAAGTGCTGTTAATTTATGCTCATCAACTTTTACAGCTTCTGTCATAAAGTACTTTTTAACAAGGTCGCCATGTTCACGAACCGCTGTTAAAATATCTGTAAAAATAACACCTTTATCAGCTAGTTCTTGCGATGTTTTGATGAAAGCTGGTGTGTTATTGCGTTGAATATAAAGATTTTCTTGAGCCTCAAGATCAATTAAACCTTTTGCTTCTTCTGGTAATGCATCAAGTGAAGCGAATCCTTCACTGTCAACTGTGTGAGTTGGGAAATTTACGAAATCCCATTTTGTAATATTTGTTCTATCTGGTTTTGGCAAATCTAAACCAGTTACTTTGTCTAGTGCTGCCGCGCGAAGTTCTGTAAACCAAGCCGGTTCTCCATTTGCTTCTGAGAACGAGCGCACGTCCTGTACTGTTACAGGCAAGTTAAGTTCCACTGTCATGCTAGTTCGTCCTCCCTCTTATGCTTCTTGTTCTTCAGTTTCTTCTTCGATACCTAATTCTTTTTTAATCCAGTCATAGCCTTCAGCTTCTAAACGTTGTGCTAATTCTTCGCCACCTGATTTAACAACGCGACCTTGCATCATTACGTGTACATGGTCTGGTGTAATGTAGTTAAGTAGGCGTTGGTAGTGAGTGATCATTAAGCAGCCGAATCCTTCTCCACGCATTGCATTGATTCCTTTAGAAACAACTTTAAGCGCGTCAATATCAAGACCAGAGTCAATTTCATCTAAAATTGCGAAAGCTGGTTTAATCATCATTAATTGAAGAATTTCGTTACGTTTTTTCTCACCGCCAGAGAAACCTTCATTTAAATAACGTTGTGCCATATCTTCGTGCATTTCAAGGAATTCCATGTTTTTATCTAATTCACGGATAAATTTCATTAGAGAAATTTCATCGCCCTCTTCACGGCGTGCATTGATAGCTGAACGTAAGAAGTCAGCATTTGTTACACCAGCGATTTCAGAAGGATATTGCATTGCTAGGAATAAACCTGCCTGAGCACGCTCGTCCACTTCCATTTCAAGTACATTTTCGCCATCAAGTTCTACTGTACCAGAAGTTACTTCATATTTAGGGTGACCCATAATAGCAGAAGCTAGTGTTGATTTACCAGTTCCGTTTGGTCCCATGATTGCATGAATTTCATTTGTATTAATTGTAAGGTTTACGCCTTTTAAAATCTCTTTCCCGTCGATTTCAACGTGAAGATCTTTAATAACTAAAGTTGACATGAAAATACCTCCATAGTGTGTTCAGTGAATGGTGTACCATTCCTTAATTATCATCATTCTAATCTTAACTGAAAATCGTTCTCTATGCAAACCATTTCAATCACTTTCAATTTTCTCTGAAACAATCCTTAAAAATAAAGAGTTTGTAAGCATTTTCAGATTATTGCTAATCGTTATTGACAATGAGAATCAACTTACCTCATTTTCAATGAAATAATTCTAATTGAGAATCAGTTTCATCTAGCTACATAGTGAAAACCCCGCAGAAAGTGCGAATTGTAGCGGTTTTGTGACAGAAATATATAAATAACAATACCAATACTATAAC
This sequence comes from Lysinibacillus sp. RC46, assembly GCF_041262385.1. Lineage (NCBI taxonomy): Bacteria > Bacillati > Bacillota > Bacilli > Caryophanales > Bacillaceae > Lysinibacillus > Lysinibacillus sp. RC46. The sequence continues at coordinate 92,519 of NZ_JBGCCF010000009.1, forward strand.
CTTTTTTATTAGAATGGAATCAATTAAAGGAAAGAAATCTCGAGAGTACTAGTTCATAAAATTAAGGTTCTTCATTATAAAGTGGGTTGATTTCCGTTCCGGCTGTGGGCGTCAACCAGAACGGAAATCAACTTATATATATATGTCAAACTGTGGGTGGGCCAAAATTAATAAATGTAGATCATGCAATTTTTTTAATCTACTTTATTTTTCCCTTTGGCTGTTTTCCCCTTGAAAATATCGATTATGATTGAATATAATGCAGGTTCAGGAGGCGGACTGGAGATTTGTGTATGTATGAAGCAGTAAGTAAATTAAAGAAGCGGACCAACAAGCCTTATTCAAGACACTAGAACAAGGTCTCTATCTAGAGGAAGTAATTAATATAGAAGTACAAATATAAAAGAAGAAACGGCATAAAATATCATACTAATTCCGAAAATCATCGTCAGCTTATTAATCTCTCTCAAATCACCCGGTTCTTTTTTCATCTCTTTGTAAAATTTTGTCGCCATAAACACGCCGCCCATCAATAAAGCGGCGCAACCGATAGACGAAACAATGTCCGCTTCTAATGCTTTACCCATTTCGATGACCGATGCTGCTAAAAAGTATATAAAAGCTGCAAACAAATAAAGAGCTTTTTCCTTCCTCTCTAATTTTCTACTTTTCTTTTTCTTCACTTTATACCGATGCTTCAAACCTTCTTGCGACACATACTGTGCAACAATAGCTTCTACTTGTTTCGAACATTTTTTTTGAACTTTGACCATATAAAAACCTTCGTATTCTTCAGACGACCGCTTTAAAATATCTTTGATTCCTATTTCAAACGGAATGCTACTTTTCTCTAAGTGTTCGATAATTGCTAGGACAGCGTCTTCTGAATATCCAATCAATATTTTCTTTTTAAACAAACTAAACACCTCTTACGAAACAAGTTAAATTACGCCTAATTATACTATTCCATTCGCCTTTTACTGCAATCCAAAATATAACATACTCTTTTAAATATCTGACTCTTTCGTTTAGCAACATTCTTTGAGAAAACTGCCTTCGCCTTACTTTCTTGAGCTCCAATGAAGTTACTGTGCATCTCCCCCGCTTTCTAGCTAACATTTGTTTATTTACAATCATTTTTCATCTTAAATAGTATATAATTGAGGCATAATCAATCGTATTTTTCGATTAATAGAGGTGAAGATCTAGTGGAGTTACGTCAATTACGATATTTTGTTGAAGTTGCTGAGCGTGAACACATTTCAGAAGCTGCCGAACATCTTCATGTTGCTCAATCTGCAATAAGCCGACAAATTGCTAATTTAGAAAATGAATTAGGCACACCACTTTTTGAACGTGTCGGACGGAATGTTAAATTGACACCGATTGGAAAAATATTTCTCGAGCACACAATTACTGCTTTAAAAGCCATCGATTTTGCCGCAAAGCAAGTTGAAGAATATTTAGATCCTGCTAAAGGTACGATAAAAATTGGTTTTCCAACGAGCTTGGCTAGCTATGTATTGCCCACTGTTATTTCAGCCTTCAAGCGTGAATATCCAGATTTACAATTCCAGCTCCGTCAAGGCTCCTATCGTTTTTTAATTGATGCAGTCAAAAATCGCGAGTTAAATTTAGCTTTTTTAGGCCCGCTTCCACCGAAGGACGAATCGATTCATTCAACAATTTTATTTACTGAAAACATCGCAGCATTACTGCCAGCAAAACATCCATTAGCCAAAAAGGAAAGTATTCAGCTTGCCGATTTACGTAACGATTTATTTGTGCTATTCCCAGATGGATACATATTACATAAAGTAGCTATGGATGCCTGCCGAGCTGCCGGCTTCTCGCCAAACATCATCTCCGAGGGTGAAGACTTAGATGCACTAAAGGGTCTTGTCGCTGCAGGCATTGGGGTCAGCTTATTACCAGAAAGCTCACTGTATGATTCAGCTGCACGCTTCACAGTAAAAGTACCGATTATATCACCTACAATTCCAAGAACAGTCGGCATTATTTCACCTGTAAACCGCGAAATTGCTCCATCAGAAAAAATATTTTTAGACTTCGTTACCAATTTCTTTTCACGTCTTTCTCAATTCCAATAAAAAAATCGCCGTAGCTGGCGATTTTTTTGGGGCTTAAAGTGTTTCAATACGTCAGATTGATGGTTCTATCCATCATTTTGATGTTTCTATCCACGACTTCGGCGGTTCTATCCGTCGCTTTGACGTTCCTATCCACGACTTCGGCGGTTCTATCCGTCGCTTTGACGTTCTTATCCACGACTTCGGCGGTTCTATCCGTCGCTTTGGCGTTCCTATCCACGACTTCGGCGGTTCTATCCGTCGCTTTGACGATTCCTTCCGTCGTTCTCGCCTTTCTTTCCGTCGCTTTGATAATTCTCTCCTTCGGTTCTTTTTGGGATTCCGCTTTCTTATTTAGTAAGCTGTAATCCTTCCTTTGTATTCACTGATAATATAGAATCTTTACCTAGTCCATTAATATATTTCATAATCTGTTCTAAAATTTCTGGCGTTGTTTCATACTCTTCCAATCGATCTTCTGTAATACCGTGTAACATAATAATAACCCAAGACTTCTCAGCAACCGCCTTATCAATCCATTTTTTTACATCCTCGAATTCTATTGTATTTGTAATAGGATATGATTTTAACCAGTATGGATCATAATTATTAGGTACATTAGTTTCTCTACCTAATACACGTATACCGTCGAAATATTGCATAGCAATTTTTCTTACTTCTTCATTATAATCGGAATAAGGAATCGCAACTGTTGAAACGATACCTTTACCTAGTAAAGACTCGATTGTATTTATGCTTTCATCAAATTCATAATGAATTTCATCCACCGATTTTTTTGTTAGAAATGAGTGACTTTGTGTATGAGATGCAATTTCTAAACCTAAATCATGTGCAACCCATACTTGAGATGGTGACATATAATTCTTATCATCTGAGTACAATTTATCACCGATAATATTAAAGGTTCCTGGCATATTATATTTCGAATGAAGTGGTAGTGCTTTATCATACCAATTTCGATAACCATCGTCATAGGATAGGGTTACAAGTGCCTGTCCATGATAATTAGAATTATTTAACGGCTTGATTTTTTTAAGATCTTCGATTGCAAAATTGGTAGTAAAAATCAACTTGAAACTATTTTTTAAACGTTTTGATTTATCATTTTCAATATCAGTTTGGACACTTAAAGTATATGTCGTATAGTTTTCGTATGATTTTTCAGGCTTCACTTTGACTTTATTTTTATCAATTTCAAATGTAAACGGAAAATCATTTCCTGCCTCATCTTTTATTGTAATTGAAGAGCTAGTAATTGATTCTTTATTAATTGGCTGGTTAAATGTGATCGTCCATTCCTTATTTAAATCTGTTATTTCTTTGTGTTCTATCAAAGATTTCGCTTGCGTTATTGTAATACCATTTATGCATAAAAGCACAAATGGTATCGCTAATATAACAATAAGCTTTCTCCATTGAATCAATCTTTCTCTCTCCTTTAAAACATTATTCATATTTCTTAAATGTTTCTTTCATAACTTCATAGGATTTTTTCAAACGTTCTACAGTTTTAGGCATACTCCAATTATCCCATGTAAAACTATGCAATTGATTAAGTACACCTTTTTCAATCTCTGGCAATGAAGACACAACCTCATGCTTATCATTAAGAAATAATGCACCTATATTTATTTTATCTACAAAAACTGATGTTTCTCCGTTTTCTTTATAAAAATCCCCTATAAATTCTTTATGACTAGGATCCTTTGATTGAAGAAGTAACCAAGGAATACGTAATTCTATAGTTCCTTTATCGCTCCAATTATAATCGACAAGAGAATTATAATCCTTTGCCTTCGGATTACCATTTCCCTCTATTAATTTTCCTGTTTCATATTCTGAAAAAGGTACAGCTATATCTCGTTCCGGCAAGTATAGCTCTTTATTTAAAGCATAGTAAATCGGACTGAACGTAGTGTTCTTTTTCATAACATTTGAAGATGGAATGTCGATAAGCTTTAATTCATTTCCATATAAATAAGAATAGAAATCATAATAAGGATCGATGACCATACGTGACTCCTTATTCTTATTAAGCTCCACAACAAACTCAATGCCATTTTTGAACGTTACTCCTTTCAAATCTGATTTTGATGTTTTTCCTTGATTCGGAATAACATCTAATAGAATTTGAGTAGAAGATGTTTTATTGAGTAAATCTCCATTTAATTGGAGGTACAAGTATCTTTCATCATAATCAACACTCATTGAAGGCTTGTTTTTTTGTTGTTCATATAAGAGAGGAGCTTTCCATTCTGATATATCTCCGTCAACCTGTACCTTATGACGATCAAAGCTTAGTAAACCAAATTGTTGTTCATTTGTTTGAGCATTAGACCAATAAGGGCGTTGGTTTGGATTATCATAATCCATCGTATTCCATGTACGTTTAAACCACTCATCTTGCCAGGTAAATACTAATCCACCAAGTAAATCCTCTGCCATGATATCCTCAAAAAGATGGGTTAATATTTCACCTTGTTTCTGCTCTGATACAAATCCCTGAGTCCAGCCATACGGATTATCATGGGTTAAACCACGAGAGCCAGGGATTCCAAACTCAGCGATTAATACCGGCATACGATGTGCAGCGTGTAAGTCTGCTAAATAAGCTGCATAACTATTTTTTTCTCCACGATGATCCACATACGATAAGTATTTTTGATCGTAGTTAAAGAAATCTGGATAGTATGGATACACATGGTACGATGCAAATTGACCTGTTTGTTTCGCTAACCCTTTTGTATAAATAACATTCGGATTAACACTGGCAATATCTTCATCTGTATTTGGCTCAGATGGATGATCTAATAAATCTGTTGTAACCCAGTTTGTAAAGCTCATAGGGTGCATCCAGTCATAATTATTTTGCTCATATTGCGTAATATAATCCATTTGTTCTGCAAGCCAATATTCAAATGGAGAAGCATCTTTTGTTTCAAAATAAACACCATTATACTGTCCAATATTAGCATGCTTTTCATTTGTTCCGTTTACCATATGGGGGTACCATTCGATACCAATAACCCAACCGATTATATACTGTGAAATATCCGTATCATAATATCCAGATGCATGTCCTACTACGTGCTCTACATATTTATTACCGTGAATAACATCTACAAGGGTTTTCATTTCTGCTCGGAAATTCTCAAGCGTTGCAGGATCATAAGCATCTAAAGTTTTCTCTAAACCTTCTTCTTCAATCCACACTCCATGTAGTACATATAAAGGATTTTTTGCTTCCTCATTATATCTTTTTAAAGCTCTATAAAAGCCAGGTGGATGTAACGTATAGACTCGGATTGTATTGGCATTCATTTTACCAATCTGCTGGAACCAACGATAATATTCATCCTCCGTAATGGCCGCTTCTCCAGGGAAATAACCTGGTTTTCCCATCCCCATATTAACGCCTTTGAGGGTGATAGCTTCCCATTTTCCATCTTTTAAAATCTCAAATTTTTGATCGTTAATCCGTGTATTATAACCTAAATTATTTTTTGCTGAACTGTCAGATTTCTGCTTAACTTCTTTTTTCTCGAATTCTTTTAAAATAGACTTCATCATCGGTACATATGCTGACCAATAAAAATCATCACCTGAAAATTTTTGTAAAAATTTATAGACCGATTCCAGACCTTTCATTTTATAGAAAGATGGTACTTTATTAATATCATTAAAATCGCCAGCAAAATAATATTTTGTAGTATTTTTCTGTTCACCTGAAACAACTGCTGCGAACGAAAGAGGGACATCATGTTCATTTAATAATTTTTCACCTTCGTCAGTTAAGCTCCACTCATAATTCGCTAAAACATCTTGCTCATTCTTCGCGGTAACAATATCAAACCAGTAGTCATATCGTGGGCTCGATGAAACACCCAAGGACTCCTGCCCTACTTTAGTGAAGTTAAGATAAATACCTTCTTTATCAATATGTTTATTTAACTCTAAAACAAAAACCTCATCTCTAAAGTCATTCACTAATATGAAGCCCCCACCTTCATATTTCCAATCATCCTTAAATTTATCAACAACCCATTGTGGAATTTCATTATTTTTTCTATAATCTAATTCTTCAAAATAGCGGCCAATCCAACCAGACCAATCTATTTTCAAATAATCTAGCACTTGATTTCGCACTTCAGGAGACGTTGGTGATGCAATAGAGTTGAATTCTGCTATAAATAAACTTTTTTTTGTACTAGTTAAACGTTTCATAATAGCATCCCATTCTTGCGACTCTAATCCACCAACAATTTTCTTTGTGCGTGCCCCAAACCTTTCTTGCTTTGGGTTAAGATCATCTTCATAGACACCATACGTATCTGCTAAATAGATTGCATCATAATCTTTGTAATCCTTTGGCATTTTAGAAGTAGATACACTGTTATTTTGTTCATCTGGAATTGTGCCAAAATAATCCTTAGACTCATCATATTGACCTTCTTTATGTTCGTACTTCAAATAATTTAATAGCCAAGTTAACCCTAAATGCTCTCGATATGATTCATCCTTCACTGTTTTATCAATGATTGCAACATTCAGCTGTTTATTAGGTGACACGAACCAAAGAGCTATTGGTATCACTATAAGCAATAACACTACTATAATTCCCAAATAAATACGCTTCATATCGATTCTTGCTCCTTGCTTGAAATACCTTTACGATCCATTTTGCCCCACTCTCGTCTTCTTACTAAAAAGTTCAAAAGACCTTCACAGCGCCAAATGAGTGTAATAGGACGATACCAAAAAATTTCTGTAAAACTTAATAACATCATACGTATTAAATCTGCAACCTTGAACGTTTTATTTTTGCTCCATGCTTCAAATAACACACCCATAATTGAAAATACAACACCATAAAGTACAAATGCTAAAAGTAGTAAAATAGCTATCTCATAATAGATATCACCTAAGAAAAAAGCAAAAATAATATAAATATATCCACCAAGTTCGATAATTGGCCCAAAGCCTTCAATGAGCCAAAAATAAGGGAAGGATAATAACCCAATACCACCATATTTCGGATTTAAAGTCATTGTTTTATGATTCCATAAACTTTCTAATAATCCTTGATGCCATCTTCTTCTTTGTCGCCTTAAAACGGCCATGGTTTCTGGTGCCTCTGTCCAACAAACAGGGTTCTCTACAAATTCAATACGTTTATTTTCTTTCTTTTTACGGATATATCGGTGTAGTTTTACTACGAGCTCCATATCTTCACCAATCATACCTTTAGTATAGCCACCTGCTTCTACTACCCATTTTTTCGAAAATACACTAAATGCACCCGAAATAATTAAAACTAAGTTAAATTTACTTAGCGTAATTCGTCCTATTAAAAAAGCTCTAAAGTATTCAATAATTTGCATAGTAACTAAATAATTTTTAGACAAGTTTGTTTCTAATATGGAACCAAGGTGCATATTCATTCCATTAGCAATTTGAACATTCCCACCTGCCGCAATTACCGCACCATCAGATAAGGCAATGGGTTTCATTAAACGTAATAAAGATGTACTCTCCAGAATTGAATCTCCATCAACAGAGCAAAAATAAGGATAACTTGCAACATTAATGCCTACATTCAAAGCATCTGCCTTTCCACCATTCTCTTTCTCTACTAAAAAACAATTTGGGTGAATTTGTGATTGATAGATTTGAATAATGGGATCTGTTGGGATTTCCATCTTTATTATTTTTTCAATTTTTTTCATTTGAAAATGCTCAATAACTATTTCTTGAGTACAATCAGTAGAACCATCATTGACAATGATTATTTCAAATTCAGGATAATGTAGACTAAGTAGAGAATGAATACTATCCACAATACCTACTTCTTCATTATAGGCGGGTATAATTACAGATACTGGCTTAGAATAGAACGCATCAATATACGTATCATCCATTTCAGTTTGATCAAGCCTATATTCTTTTCGTAGCTTTAAAAGTGCAAACAAAAACATAAGCCCATACGTTACTATAACTAGTAGCATATAAATTATGATTACCCCACCAAAAAACCACATTAAATAGTCAAGTATAATCATACTGCACGCATCCTTTTTTCTAATACTTCATTAGCCATATCAATTGCATATTGGTCATTTGTTGTTGTAATGAATTCTTTTAATCTTTGATAACCTCGTGGATCTTCAATTATCGTGCTTGCTGCTTGTGATCGTACCCACCAATTACTATCCTGTAACAATTTTTCTAAATGCTCGGCAGTAAATGTTAAAGGTGCATATTTAAATATTTTTGCGACCATTAATCTTTCTTCCCATATAGACGAATTGACAAATGGAATATACGTTTCTATATCTCGGATAACCCCAATTCTTTCAAGTCCCTTAAGAGTACGAATGCGAATTTCAGTATCTTCACTTACTAATAAATCTTCAAGTCCCTCTATAACATCCATACTACCTTTTGCTGCAATTGTATCAATCAACGCATATTGTGCTGCTTGTTGTAAATTCTCCATTTTTTCCATAAGTCGTTGAAGCATTTCTACTTCTAAATACGAAAATAACTTTTTATATTCACTTTCTGAAAAAGAATAATTACATAGCAATATTTCTTGTATAAATTTTTCTTTTTCAAGAATAGAATATATTTTTAATAGCTGAAATACTTCTATAGAACGGTTGTAATTAATTGATACTTCGCAAGTACTAATAAGCTCTTTTATATGGAAATCAGCAATGCGGTACATTACATTCATTTTCTTACTCCAATTTCTGGATTTCAGCTCATTTTGGTAATATTCCTTTAAATTCATCTGTGCAAAAGTATAGATTTTTTGTTGGATAATCGGATTGGATATATTTCTTAAATACGATAAAAATATATGTTCTACCGCTAATATTTGAATTTTACTTTTAGGAATTTGCGTATCAGTAAATTGGCCGTCCTGTAGAATGTACTCCTGCCAAAGTATTTTTGTTTTTTGAATATACTTTTCTATCTCATGCTTTTTTCTCTCTTCATACCTTCTCTGATAGATTAAATAAATCATAGCTATACCACAAAATAGTAAGAGAATAACAATAATATATAGTAATAATTGAATAGATAATTCAATCATAATCATAACCTCGCAAATGTTCGCTTTAATTGTGCTTGAAATAAATTTAAATCAAATGGCTTAATTAAATACTCATCAACGCCACTTTCATATGCGTAATTCATATCTCCTTGAGATTTCCTATTTGTCATCATATAAATAATAAATTTCTTTTGATTAGCCATATTCCTTAATGTGTGCAAGACATTGAGACCATTTTTACGAGGTAAAATATCATTCATAATGACAATATGAGTATGTCCTGATAAATACCAATCTGACTGTAAAAATTCGTACCCATCTGAAAAAACTTTTGTTTCCAATTGAAAGTGATCTATAACCATTTTTTGAACTGTCATTTCTAATACTTCGCTTAAAATAGCATTTTCCTCTAAAATACTTACTTTCACTGTTTTAAGCGGCTGAGCCTTAAAGCTCGTCACGATTTCGATTTTCCAAGGTTCTGATAGTTCACTAAAAACTTCAAACTGTTTATCTTTTAAATCTTCAAACGTTACTTGATCATTTTTAACTGCTACAATAATCCCCTGCAATGTAAAAGTTGAATCGATTATAGAAGGGAAATAATCATTTTTTACGAGTTGAAAAATTCGATTTAAAAATGCATTTCCCTCCTCTTCACCATTTTGTGTTAACAAAATTCCCCATCGCAAACTTCCCTCTAACTTAAAAAGCATATCGGTATTCCGAACTTCGGATACTAAAAAATCAGCAATTTGTTCCTCTAAATCTACTATCACATTATTTTGATTGGGGTCAGTTACAGTTGCTTTTAAAAATATAACTGTCATTTCCATATTTGAACGAATAACATTTGCCTTTAACACATCAAAAAATGGTATAATATCACTTTCTTTTAAAATATTTACTTTTTGTGTCGCTTTAATTAAAGTGTTCATCCTATACTCCTCTTACAATTATTCAATATGATATTTGTTTGTTCTGTGGAACTATCAGGCTCATCACCATAACGTGTGGTTGATTTATGTTTCGACTGGTAGCGTCCGATGAGCCGCTAATCCCCAAGGAGTCGCCCAGCCCCCACTCCTATCAACTTACATATGGCATACGTTTCACATTGTCATCCACTACTTTTGGTGATCAGCCAACTATCATGTTATAAACGATAACTATACTTAGTAAATTAAATGAGTATAACTGCTTCTAGAACTTTCTGTATTGAGGTAAAAGTATTTTGTAGCTGATGCATTGATTTGCAACAAAACATCTACCGAAAGAAGATATAAAAAATAGTTAACTATTAGACGAAAACATAATAGTTTTTTTCTTTAGTACATGTGCTATTGGAGATAATATAATGGTAGGATATTGCTTTTTACGCAATTTCGTTAGGAGCTTTTCAGCGTTTTACAGTATATCTTATTAGAATCGTGTTATAAGACTATAACAGTTCAAACTAAACAAATTCTAAACAATTTGAAAATTGCCCCAAAATAACATTGGATAAAAAAGAAAAATCTACAACTTTCCTCAAATAAGCTGAGGAAAGTTGTAGATTATTTTCTTGTATGACAACGAACAAATGAAGGGAACATGCCTTTTAATTACTGATTACAAGAACAACTTATCTTAATTAATTTAATACCGTTAAGATATTATGGTCGCATTTCCATCCAGCTTTCAAGATGGTGGATTGCAATACCATTAAAGCTCTGATTTTCGGAAAAATATTGTTGAATTTTGTTCAATTGTTGATCCATATATGCTTCCCCTTCTTCTGAGAAGCTAACTAAGTCTCCTTCTGCTGACTTCAAAGTTTCAACACCTACAACAACTTTTTTATCCATTCGTTTAGCATATTCAATTTCATTTTTTACGATTTGTATAATGTCCTGTGAATTATCTCGATAAGCCATTATCGTCACACCATCTGAATAATTAATTAACCATTCAGATAAAATACCCTTACCATATTTAGTCTCATATAAAATTTCGTCATACCAAAAAGGTATATCTAATTCTAATGGTAATTTTAATGACCGTGCTTTCTTTTTCGCATGTATAACTAACTGTTGATAGGTTTGAATCGCGGTTGTTTGTTTTGTAGTCCAAATATGTGTTTCATATGGTTCAATATCTAAATGTATTCCTAAAAAACTTTGGGCCTCTGTTGCTTCACGTTGATAAAGCTCTAGCCAATTCATAAGTTGATTTTGATACTCAATGCCATTCTCTGTAATCCAATAGGATTCTCCAGCAAGTGCATATATTTGGATGTTTTTTGCGGTAGCCTTTTCTATAAAGTTTTGATAAACGCTTCTCGATATTTCATAATCAATTTGTAAATAAACTTTGTTTATGCGTTTATTTTCTAAAAATTGTAATGTACTGGTTTCGTTATCTACAAGTATCCATGGATTCCAAATCCATGTAGAGTGTTGTTCTTCTGTAATACCATTAGCCTTTATGGTTGTACTATTTAGTGACATAAACAATATGCATATGATCATCAACTTAAACTTTCGACTATTAATAATTTCACACAGCCCCATTCGTTCAAACTAGTTATACCATATCGAAAATTTCTATAAATAGAAATAAACAAAAAGAAGGATATGTTTCTTCTTATTTTTGCTCCTCATAGAATAGGGATTTGTTCTTAAAAGACTGATCAATCTATCTGTATTTTTCTATAGACACATGCCGGGCGCATCAAAAAAGCAATATGACCACAAATGAGATCATATTGCTTATTATTAAATATTCCCTTATGAAAAGTTCCTAAATGGCAATTTTTGTTGACTTAGTTGATTCTTTTCGTAATTTTAGCGATTTTAACAATCACTTTTATCCGTCACTGGCGATTCGTTCCGTCGCCTCTGCACTTCTATCCGTCTCTCTAATTTCTTTCCGTCTCCTCGGCACTCCTATCCGTCATTTTGACGATTCTTTCCACGACTTCGACTGTTCTATCCGCCACTTTGACGTTTCTATCCACGACTTTAACTGTCCTATCCGTCGCTCTGATTTCCATCCGTCGCCCTGGCCTTTCCATCCGTCGCTCTGATTTCTTTCCGTCACCTCGGCTCTTCTTCCCGCCGCTCTGGTTTCTATCCGTCGCCTCAGCACTTCTATCCGCCACTTTGATGATTCTATCCACGACTTCGACTATTCTATCCGTCACTTTGATATTTCTATCCGTCACTGCGTCGTTTCTATCTACGATTTTGGCGGTTCTTTCCGCGACTTTAGCTGTTCTATCCGTTACTCAGCTTTTATGAATTAGTCTCTTTGTTGAAACGATCAACAATCATAGATAATGCTCCATCTCCAGTTACATTTGTAGCTGTACCAAAGCTATCTTGCGCTAAGTATAGTGCGATCATTAGTGCAACCATTGTTTCATCGAAGCCGAGCATTGTTTGTAGTAAACCAATTGCTGCCATAACTCCCCCTCCAGGGACACCTGGTGCAGCAACCATTGTAATACCTAGCATAAAGATAAAGCCGATATATTGTGCAAAACCTATATCCATACCGTTCATCATCATAACACCTAAAGAACAAGTTACGATTGTGATCGTACTACCTGATAAATGAATAGTGGCAAACAGTGGGACTGTGAAATTCGTTACTTTTTCTGAAGCTCCTGTTTTTTGCGCTTGTCGCAATGTAACTGGAATAGCTGCTGCTGAGGATTGTGTGCCCAAAGCTGTAAAATATGCAGGTAGCATTGTTCGAAGTAACATAAGTGGATTTTTCTTATTTAAAGTTCCCGCAGCAGTGTATTGAACTAGCAATATTACCCAATGCATCACAATTATAAGTGCGAAGACAATTGCGAAGACAGATAATATTTTTGCTACTTGACCTCCGTATGTCATGTTCAAGAAGATCCCGAAAATATGAAATGGTAAAAGTGGAATAATTACAAATGAAATTAACTTTTCAATGATAACATTAAACTCTTCAAAACCACGTTTCATAACATCACTTTGAATGGCAGTCATACCAATTCCTACGATAAAGGCAAAAATTAATGCTGCCATGACATCCATTATTGGAGGCATTTCAACTTTAAAGAATGCCTGTGCTAAAAATTCCTCAGGGTTTTTCATGCTTTCCATATCACCATTTGAAATGAAATTAGGCAACACATTGCGCGCTACAAAAAAGGCAAATATTCCTGCAATGATTGTTGAGAAGTAAGCAAAGAATGTTGCTAAACCTAATAATTTCCCTGAGCCTTTCCCAAGCTGAGCAATGCCCGGAGCAATAAATGCAATAATAATAAGTGGTACAACAAATTTTAAAAAATTACCGAATATGCCATTGAATGTTGCAAATATCCGTACAAATGACTCTGGCGCAAAGCTTCCAAGTATTACCGCTAACAAAATAGCAACAATAATTTTTGCCAATAAACCAAATTTAAACTTCATGATATTGTCCTCCTAAAAAAAACAACTGTCTTTCTCGAATGTATTATTAGTAATTTAACATAAACAGTTGAGAGAATATACAGCTCACGAAATAGGCGGAATTGCAAAACTCTTTTTTATTTTCTGATAAAAATACCATTACCATAACGTCTGGTTGAATTCCGTTCCGACTGGGCGCTTTCGCACAGCTAACATCCGCTTCGCTGCAGGGTCTCGGCCAGCCGATGCTTTATACGCGAAAGCGTAGTGCTAACGAAGCGGCAGCGGAAAAAGGGTTTTATCTGCACAAAAGCGAAACGGTAGCAGCACTATGTTGGCTACGAAGATGTTATCACAGGACGTGATGCTTTTAGCCTTCGTTCCTTTATTGTTGATCCCCAAGGAGTCGCCCAATCGGAACGAAGATCAACATAGATAATGGCAAACGTTTTAAGACATCCATAACTTTTGATGACGAGCCAATAAAAAGCAAAAAACTTAGAATAGGCAAATACTCACCTATCCTAAGCTCTATTTAACTTCTTTCAGCAAAAGTCTCCCACCTCTATAGGTGATGAGATGAATGCGGATTTAAGCTACTTTACAACGGTTGTCCAAACACCAGCTGAAAGAAGTTAAAGCCTCCGGCGGATGTCACAGAATCGGAAAGGAGTTCTTAGGGGATGTTAGCCTAAAACCATCGCATCCATGCGATAACGGCTAACTGACCTGCATCGGTGCTGCTGTCGCTGCGTTAGCACTACGCTTTCGCGCAAAAAACATCTGCAGGCCTAAGCACAAAGCCGATTCCGGACGCATTGTTTATCTGCGCGAAAGCGAAGCGACAGCGGCAATTATGCCGAGGCATAATTGATTAATCTTTAAATAATTTTTGTAAAATATAATAGGATTGTTTTAAACGCTCTTCATACTTTGGAGTTTGCCATTGTTCCCAAAAATAAGCTGAAAGAGCAGGCAAGACATGGCCATTGGTCTCTGGTAAAGATTTCACAACCTTGCCATCCTTATCTACAAAGACAGCACCAATATAAATATTATCTACCTTAGTAGAAGCTGTCACTCCATCTTTATATAGATCTCCCATAAACTCACGCTGACTTGGGTCTTTTGCTTGGATTAGTAGCCAAGGAATTCGTAGCTCAATAACATTATCATCCGTCCAAGTATAGTCTACTAACGAATTATAATCTTTTGCTTTTGGATTGGCATTCCCTTGAAGAAGCTTCCCGGTTTCATAATAACTAAAATCGGTCGTAATTTTTTGCTCTGGTAAGTATAGCTGTTTATTTAGCACATAGTTAATCGGTGCAAACTTACCACTATTTTTTGTGATAGTTGACATACGAGGCGGAATCATTTTTAAATTGTGACCGTAAAAATAATCATAGAAATCATAGTACTCATCTATGACGACTCGAGAGTCTCCACTTTTATTTAATTCCACAATAAAATCTACGCCATTTGAAAAGGTCATATCTTTTATTGATGTTGCCGACGTATTTCCTTGGTTTGGTGCGACATCAAGTAAAATACGCGGTGATGCTTTATCTAAAACATCACTTTTTATTTTGAAATACAAATATCTTTCATCGTAATCGACAGCAAAATCTGTGGAATCAGAAGGTGCGGTATTGTACATTTGTGTACCTTTCCACTCCTTTGTATCGCCGTCTACTTTTACTTTAAACCTATCAAAGCTTAGTACACCAAATTGCTGTTCATTCGTTTGTGCGTTGGACCAAAATGGTCGACGATTTGGATCATCATAATCCATCGTATTCCATGTTCGCTTAAACCACTCGTCCTGCCATGTAAAGACAAGTCCTCCTAGCAAGCCTTCATGCATAATATCTTCATATAAATGTTGAAGTGTTTCACCTTGCTGCTGTTCGGACATATGCCCCTGATTCCAGCCATAAACATTTTCATGTGTCATACCGCGCGCTGCTGGGATTCCAAATTCCGCAATAAGAACAGGCATACGATGAGCTTCATGTAAGTCTTTTAAATATCCTGCATAACTATTTTTATTGCCCCGGAAATCTTTATAATTTAAATATTTTTGGTCGAAGTTAAAGAAGTCAGGGTAATATGGATACACATGATAGGAAGCAAATTGTCCTGGTGCCTGCATCTCACCCTTCGTATAAATGACATTTGGATTGACTCCTACTAAATCTTCATCTTCAGAAGGTTCAGATGGGTGGTCTAGTAAGTCAGTTGTTACCCAGTTTGTAAAACTCATAGGGCGAATCCAATTGTATTGATCCTTCTCATAAGTAGTAATAAGATCCATTTGCTCCGCTAACCAATGCTCAAATGGTGCAGCATTTTTTGTTTCAAAATACGTCCCATTGTATTCACCTATATTAGCGTGTTTTTCGTTCGTACCGACTACCATGTGCGGATACCATTCAATTCCTAGCACCCAGCCAATAACGTATTTTGAAACGTCAACATCGTATAATCCTGAAGCATGTCCTGTTACTGGCTTCACATAAGTGTTGCCGTGGATAACGTCTACCATGCGCTTCATTTCACTTTGGAAATCCTTTAAGGTAGTTTCATCATAGGCATCTAGTGAGTCAGACAATCCTTCCTCATTAATCCATACACCATGCAAGACATACAGTGGTTTATCTGGGTTTTCCTCGTTGTATTTAGCAAGTGCCCGATAAAAACCTGGTGGGTGTAATGTATAGACACGAATCGTATTGGCATTCATCTCACCAATTTGACGGAACCAGCGATAGTACTCTTCTTCCGTAATAGCGGCCTCGCCAGGGAATGCTCCCGGTTTCCCCATACCGATATTAACGCCCTTAAAGACTAGTGGCTCCCATTTCCCATCGCGTAAGACTTCAAATGATTCACCTTTAATCCGTGCATTATAATTTTGTTTTTCATGATTAACGTTTTCTTGAACCTCTTTTTGCTCAAACGTTTCAAAAATTTTATGCATGACTGGTATATAAATCGACCAGTAAAATGAACTATCTGCATATTTCTCAGCGTATTTATAAATGGTCGGTAATCCCTTTATTTTGTAAAGAGACGGTACCCGTGACATATCGTTAAAGTCTCCAGCAAAGTAATAGCTTGTAGTGTAGCGTTTTTCCTGTGAAACGATAGCCGCAAATTGCTGTGGAATATCGTTGTCCTTTAATAGTTTTTCCCCATCTTTTGTTAAGTCCCATTTATAATTAGCAAGAGCATCCTCTGCATATTTAGGCGTGATAATATCAAACCAATAGCCATACTCTGCACTAGCAGAAGTATTAAAGAATTTTTTCCCTTCTTCAGTAAATTGCAGCTGAATACCTTCCGTTTTTACATGCTTGTCCAGTTCCAGCACAATGAGCTTTTCTGTAATTTCATTAAATAAAAGAAAGCCACCGCCCTTATATGGCCAATTATCACCATGTTCATCTATGACCCATTGTGGGATTTCTGAGTTTTTATGATAATCAAGCTCATCAAAATAACGCCCAATCCATCCAGACCATGATATTCCTAAATAGTCCTGTAGCTCTTTTCTAACTGCCTCTGATGTTGGTGACGCAAATGTATTGTATTCAGCAATTAGCATACTTTTCTTGTTGCTTGCTAAACGACCTACTATTGATTGCCATTCATCCATTTCCAAGCCACCAACAATTTTTTCTGAGCGTTTACCTAGACGCTTTTTTTCATTTAAATCATCCTTATAAACACCATACGTATCTGCCAAATAAATAACATCATAATTGCTATAGTCGGTCGGAAACTTTTTTTCAGATACTCTTTTCGTTTTATCATTCGGAATCGTACCATAGTAATTTTTTTGTACATCATACGGATGATCATCGATTGTGTATTTATAATGGTTTAAAAACCAGTTCACACCTAAATGCTCTCGATATGTTTCATTCGGAACCGTTTTATCTAGAATCGCGACGTTCAGCGGTTTTTCATCGCTCAAATACCACCATGCTATAGGTGTAATAATGAGAATTAGAATAGCTATAATTCCTATATATATTCGCTTCATACACTGTTCTCCTTTTCAGCGATGCCGACACGCTTCATATTACCCCAATCGCTTTTTCTTAGCACAAACCGAACTAATCCTTCACAGCGCCATAAAAGAGTGAGTGGTCGATACCAAAAAATTTCAGTAAATGCTAAAAGTATCATTCGTAATAGCTCTCTCTTTCTCGGATAAGCGTTCATTGTCCATGCCTCGAATAGTATAGATGCTATTGAAAAAATAACTCCATAAATAACGAAGAGCAGCAACAGTATTACCGCTGCTTCATAATAGATTTTCCCTAAGAAAAATGCTACAACGATATAAATATAACCACCTAGCTCAACAATTGGACCTAGACATTCTACAAGCCAAAAATAAGGCAATGCAATAAACCCTAATAAGCCATATTTTGGGTTGAATGTCATCGTTTTATGCTTCCAAAGGCTTTCGAATAATCCTTGATGCCAACGTCTACGTTGATTTCGCAATACCCCTAATGTCTGAGGTGCTTCCGTCCAGCACACAGGATCTGGTACAAATTCAATACGCTTCTTTTCTTTTTTCTTTCTTATCAAACGGTGAATATTCACGACAAGCTCCATGTCTTCTCCAATAATATTCGTTGAATAACCGCCCGCTTCCACAGCCCATTCTTTCGAAAAGACGCTAAATGCTCCCGAAATAATAAGCACAAGATTGAATTTACTTAAAGCGATTCGCCCCATAAAAAAAGCTCTCAAATATTCTATTGTTTGCATGACTACTAAGTAATTATTTGATAAGTGCGTTTCAGTAACGGAACCAAGCTGCATTTTCGCTCCATTGGCTATTCGAATATTCCCACCTGCCGCAATCACTTCACCATCAGATAAAATAATCGGCTTCATCACACGAAGTAATGATTTTTCATCTAAAATTGAATCACCATCAATAGAGCAAAAATAAGGATATTGCGAAACATTAATACCTACATTTAATGCATCCGCCTTACCACCATTTTCTTTATCTACTAAAATACAATTCTTATAAATTTCTGATTCGTAAATTTGTTTCACTTGTTTTGTAGGGATACTTGCACGAACAATTTTATCAACGGGCTTCATTCTGAAATGCTCGATGACCGTTTGCAGTGTAGTGTCAGTAGAACCATCGTTAATAATGATAATTTCCGTTTGCGGATATCGTAAATTCAGCAATGAATAGACTGTATCGACAACTCCAACCTCTTCATTGTAAGCAGGGACTAGTAAGGATACTGGTTTTGAGTAGAAGGCATCGATATGTGCATCATCATACTCTGAGGGATCTAATTTATAGCGTTTTCGTAAATCTAGCATGGCAATTACAAACATTGTGCAATATGAAACGATAACGAATAACATATAAAACATAATAATGCCGCCAAAGAACCACATACAATAATCTAAAATTAATTTCATTTGATCCCCTGCCTTCTGACTACTGTTTCCTGTGCTATTTCAATTGCATATTGGTCGTTTGAAGACTCCATAAATTGCTGTAATTTTGCAATTCCTTCTCTATTTTCTGCAATTGTTTTTGCTGCCTGTGAGCGTACCCACCAATTTTCATCTTCAAGAAGCTGTTCTAAATAAGCATAGGTATAGTCTAGTGGCGCATGCTTAAAGAGTTTGGCAACCATTAATCTTACTTCCCACATATCTGAAGTCACAAATGGGACATAAGGATCGATTTCATCAATTACACCAATTTCGTAAAGACCCTTTAATGCTCTTATTGTTATTTCTGGAACCTCGTGTGTTAATAGCTGTTTTAACTTATCAATATATTGCATATTTCTTTTTACAGCTGCAGTATCAATTGCAGCAAATTGGATATTTTTCGTCCAGCTATCAAAGTCTTCAAACAATCGAATAAAAACATCATCCTCTAACAAGACAAATAATCTTCTATATTCGCTTTCAGAATAGCTAACGCTCGATTCTTTAATTTTTTCGATAAATAATTCTGGTTGGAACAGAGAGTAAATTTTTAACAGTTGAAAATATTCTTCCTCCGAAATTTTGGCTTTCTCGAATTGTTGACAAGCATCAACTAATTCCTCTATCTGTAAATCAGCAATTCGATATAAAGCATTCATCCTAATGCTCCAACGTTTACTTGCTAAATCCTTTTTATAAAACTGTTTTAAATAGAGATTAGAAAACTCTTTGATTTTATGTTCAACTATTTCATTCGTTATATTTTTTAAATACGATGAAAATATTGTTTCTATAGCTGCTACTTGAGCTCTTCCGCGGGGTACAAGGACTATAGAGAAATTTTCTTCATTGATTAAATAGTTGTACCAGTGCTGTGAATAGTTTTGTAAATAAGTATTATACGTTTCTGCAAAGCGAATCTCCCACTGATGCTGCAAAAGTAGATATATCGTAAATAAAAATAAAATGACTAATAAAACAACGATGGCCGTTAAAAGAAAAGAAATCGATAGCTCGATCATAGCCAAAACCTCGCAAACGTTCTCCTGATTTTTGCTTCTAACAAACGTAAATTAAATGGTTTTACGATAAATTCATCGACTCCACCTTCATAAGCATTAAGTGTCGCCCCTTCTGAGTTTCGTTCTGACATCATATAAATGATGAACTTTTTCTCATTCGGCATTTCTCGTAAAATGTGCAAAATTTCTAAGCCATTTTTACGTGGTAAAATATCGTTCATGACAACTAAATGCATATGGCCTGTTTTATAGCTTTCGGACTGTAAAAAACTATAGCCATCTTCATAGGTAGCCACATCTAACGTAAAATGAGGAATATCTAAATCATTGAGCGTTGTTTCTAGCACTTTTCTAAAGATTGCATTTTGTTCAATAATGCTTACTTTTACTTGCTCAGTTGGTTGTTCACTATAATCTGTAACTTGTTCTATTGACCAAGTCGGCTGTTCGTCATCTGCTAGTTTTTGCTTATTTTTATCTAACAAAGTGTCAAAGTTTACACTATTATTTCTTATTTCAGTAATGGAGGCTTTTAACGCTATTTGTTGAAATTCCCTTTCTTGCTTCAGAATTGCAAAAATCCGTTTTAAAAACGCCTTTACCTCGACTTCACTACTTTGTAGAAAAAAAACTCCCCAATGCACGCCATCCGCTAATTGGAAAAGTAAATCTGTTTTTCGTATTTTTGATTTTAGAAAAGCTGAAATTAGATTACGTTCTATATCTGTTCCTTGTGGTGAATTAGCTAATTTAAAAAAGACTGCAGTCATTGTGAAACGTGAGCGAATGACGCTCTCACGCAATGTTTCAAAATAACCCTTCACCTCATGCTCCTGCATGATGTCTTCTGCGATGATTAATTTATTCATTGGTGTTCACTCCAGTTGATGTAAGAAATATTTGATTTTCTTTCATGTTTTCTAGCACTTTTTCGATTTATAAACACAACAACTATAGTAATAAAGATCACTAATCAATTTCTATATAAAATATTTGGTAAATCAGTCACTTTTAAAATATATTATATTTTTGCTATAAAACACAAAAGAAGACCCTTTTCGATAAAAATGTTATACTTTTCTGATAATAGACATCCTTTTTTAAACAAGAAAAAAAAGGGAATGCAAGCTTTAATACTTACATACCCTTTCAAACTGTAGATAAACACTATTTTGATATAAAATTACATAGTGTTTTTTTGACAACCTCTGTAGAGAGTGGCGACTTCTGTGGAATGGGCTTGCATTGAAAGCCCCGCAGGAACGTAGTGACGAGGAGATTGAAGCCAAAACCGTGGAAAGCACCAACTCTGCGTGATCATTACATTTGTTTTATTCTTTTGTAGACAAGCAAAAAGGGTGTGTAAGCTGTCATACTTACATACCCTTTTTTCGATACATTTTATTTTACTGGTACAACTGAGCCTTTCCACTCTTCAATAATGAAGTCTTGGATTTCTTTAGATTTTAATACTTCTATTAATTTTTTAATTTCTCGTTTTGTTTCATCACCAGCACGTACAGCGATAATGTTTACATATGGAGATTCTTTATCTTCAAGAGAAATTGCATCTTTCAATGGATTTAAGCCGTTATCGATTGCGTAGTTAGAATTGATAAGAACTGCATCACCTTCATTATTTTCATACATTTGTACAAGCATTTCAGGAGCTGTATTTGCATCGAATTTGAAGTTTTTAGGATTTTCTACAATATCCTTAAGTTCAGCAGATGTTTTATTTACTCCATCCTTAAGTTTAATTAAGCCCTTAGCTTCTAATAATGAAAGCATACGTCCATGATCTGCAACTGAGCTAGAAAGTAAAATTGTTGCACCTTCTGGAAGATCCTCAAGAGATTTATATTTTTTAGAGTAAATACCGATTGGTTCAATATGAATACCACCAGCGTTTACAAAATCATAACCCTTTTCTTTAATTTCCTTCTCTAAATAAGGGATGTGTTGGAAATAGTTTGCATCAATTTCGCCAGATTCTAAATCTTGGTTTGGTAATACATAATCTTGATATGTTTCAATTTTAAGATCGATACCTTCTTTAGCTAAAATCGGTTTTGCTTTTTCCAAAATAACAGCATGTGGTGTATTAGAAGCACCTACTGTTAATGTTACATTCTCTTTACTATCACCAGCATCAGATGATGAGCTTTTTTCTTCTTTTTTACCAGCACCACAAGCGGCTAGAGCTAGTACTAATACAGATAAAAATAATCCTGTTAATAACTTCTTCATTTTATTACTCTCCCTTTTCCTATATAAAATATGTTAGCGGTATGAAACCGAGATAACCTTTTAGATGTTCATAGTATGATGCTCTTTTTAGCGTTTATCTGTTTTGGTTGTAATTAAGTCGCCAATCCATTGAATAATAAATACTACTATTAAGATTAAAATAGTTGCCATTAAAGTTACATCTGTGCGATTACGTTGGAAACCATCTAAGAATGCTAAGTTTCCTAGACCACCTGCGCCAATAATACCTGCCATCGCAGTATAACCAACAAGTGCTACAGCAGTTACAGTAAGACCAGAAATAAGCGCTGGTAACGATTCGGGAATTAATACTTTCCAAATAATCGTTGACGTTTTGGCACCCATTGAACGAGCCGCTTCAATAACACCTTTATCAATTTCGCGTAAGGCGATTAATACCATTCGCGCATAGAATGGTGCAGCTCCAATAATTAATGCTGGTAAAGCCGCATCTGCGCCACGAATTGTGCCGAGTAAAAATTTCGTAAATGGAATTAATAAGATAATCAATACGATAAATGGAATCGAGCGGAAAATGTTAACGATTGATCCTGTTAAAAAGTTTACAATTTTGTTGGCCCATAGTTGGTTGGGACTTGATAAAAATAATAAGATTCCAATTACTAATCCAAGTATAAATGTGATGACCGTAGAAATTGTTGTCATATACAATGTTTCATACGTAGCGTCCCACATTTTTTCCCAGTCGACATTCGGAAAAAGACTAGTTAGCATTTGTAATCACCTCCGTTTGTACTTCGACTGTATTTAAGTAACTCAGTGCAGCAGCAACATTCGCCTCTGAGCCATCAATTTGCACAATAAGTGTACCGTACGCTCCATTTTTCGTTTGCGAAATATTACCATGTACAATACTTACTTCTACATCAAACTGTTTCACAAGATGTGAAATGACAGGCTGCTCTGTTTTTTCTCCTACAAAGATTAGCTTAACAAGTTGTCCATTAGGGTAATTTTCTTTAATTTGTGCCACTGT
The DNA here is from genome assembly GCF_041262385.1 of Lysinibacillus sp. RC46. NCBI lineage: Bacteria > Bacillati > Bacillota > Bacilli > Caryophanales > Bacillaceae > Lysinibacillus > Lysinibacillus sp. RC46. The sequence goes on from NZ_JBGCCF010000009.1 coordinate 115,894, forward strand.
TTCCTGTGTTTCCTTCGTATCTGTAATTTGAGAAACGAATTTTTTCGTAATGGCTGCTTGTGGAGCTTGGAATACTTGTAATACTTCACCACGTTCTACAATTTCACCAGCTTCCATAACCGCTACACGATGACAAATCTTACGGATAACGTGCATTTCATGTGTGATTAACACAATCGTTAGACCTAATCGTTCGTTAATATCGACAAGTAGATCAAGAATAGCATCTGTTGTCTCCGGATCGAGTGCAGATGTTGCCTCATCACATAACAATACCTCTGGGTTGTTAGCAAGTGCACGAGCGATACCTACCCGTTGTTTTTGTCCCCCCGAAAGTTGTGATGGATATGCTTTTTCGCGCCCTTCCAAGCCAACTAGTGTAATCAATTCATTCACACGTGCTTCCCGTTTGGCCTTTGGCACACCTGCGATTTCTAATGGGAAAGCGATGTTTTCGGCAACAGTTCTAGACCAAAGTAAATTGAAATGTTGGAAAATCATACTAACCTTTTGTCTAGCATCCCTAAGCTTTTGTCCCTTTATGGACGAAAACTCTTGATTGTTAACCGTCACCTTACCAGATGTAGGCTTTTCTAAACCATTTAACAAACGAATCATTGTACTTTTACCAGCGCCACTATAGCCGATAATGCCGAAAATTTCACCTTTATTAATAGAAAGGTTGACGTCTTTAACTGCTGTTAATTCGCCATTCGTAGTTTTGTATTTCTTCGTAATATTTTGAAGATTGATCATAGCGAATTCTCCTTTTCTTATATCAATTATGCCTCGGCATAATTGTTGCTGTCGCTTCGCTTTCGCACAGATAAACATTACGTCCGGAATCGGCTTTGTGCTTAGGCCTGCAGATGTTTTTTGCGCGAAAGCGTAGTGCTAACGCAGCAACAGCAGCACCGATGCAGGTCAGTTAGCCATTATCGCATGGATGCGATGGTTTTAGGCTAACATCCTCTAAGCACTCCTTTTCGATTCCAGGACACCCGCTGAAAGAAATTAAAAAACCCCTTCACTTAAAGACAAGTAGAAGGGGTCACGTACATATACGCTAAACCGTTCTCTCATCTGTCAAAGATAAATCTTTGGGTGATTTGGCACCTTTTCACGTTTGTGATGGTTGCCGGGCTTCATAGGGCACTTCCCTCCGCCGCTCTTTATAAGAGTTCGATATATTTATTGTTTTTTTAATATATTTGTTACTTTACCATGTGATTAATATTCAGTCAATTAGTTTTTTAACAATTCGTATAAATATGGTACGGATTGGAAGGCATAAACCTTTTCTATCACTTCTCCGCCTTCACATACGAGTAAACATGGTACACTTTCGATTTTATTATCATAAGCTATTTGCTCTATAAAATTAATATTCGCCTTACCAACCTGTAGCTGTGGCAGCAATTGCTCAATAACCGCCATCATTTTCGATGCAACTGCGCACGTTCCACACATTGGCGTATATAAATAAAAGGCAGCCTTTTCACCGGACTGGATAGCCGTGTTCCACTGCTCTTTTGACCATTCTTCCATCTTTTTTCACGCAACCTTACAAAATATATTCATTATGGATTGAGAAATGTGCACGAAGCAATATCGCCGCTAACACTTTCCTCGGAGTTGTCTCAACTTCCTTATATGTTGGCATCGTACGTAAATGCTCAGCCTCTGGATAATGTCTGTCCATTAATGCCCGTAGCTTATTACCTGATGTATCTGCATCAAAAAATGTATAAAGCTCACAACCCTCATATGGATCGAGTAGCTCTTCTAATTGATGCACACCAATTGTACCATTTGTACAAAGTATTTTTACGTCTTCATTTAAAATAGGTTCGATTTGAAGTTTATCCGATCGGCCTTCGACAATTAAGCATTTTCCCTCGAACATCACGCCACCCCCATTTAGACATATCCCTTATAATTCATTATATCAACAAACCTTGTCGTTGATACAGTTAGATACCTATTAATAAGGGAATATACTTGCATTTACCTTACCAACTATAGTGGCAGGATGGTTAAGATAAAAAAAAACGTCGGTAGTTTCCGACGTTTTTCTGATCAATTATGCCTCGACATAATCGCGTCAGGAATCGGCTTTGTGCTTAGGCCTGCACGACGCAGGTCAGTTAGCCGTTATCGCATGGATGCGATGATCTTAGGCTAACATCCTCTAAGCACTCCTTTCCGATTCCATGACATCCGCCGGAGGCTTTAACTTCTTTTAGCTGATGTTTGAACACTCGCTGAAAGAAGTTAAAGGCTTGTCTTATTCTGCAATCATTTCTTCGTATTGCTCAGCTGTCATAAGCTTGTCAATTTCTGAAGCATCAGCAGGCTCTACAACGATCATCCATGCTTTTTCATATGGTGATTCATTAACGAATTCTGGGCTATCTTCTAAATCTGCATTTACTTCAACTACTGTACCTGAGATTGGTGCGTATAATTCAGAAACTGTTTTAACAGATTCTACGCTACCGAATGGATCATCAGTTTTGATTTCGTCGCCAACTTGTGGAAGTTCAACGAAAACGATATCTCCAAGTTCAGCTTGTGCGAAATGAGAAATACCGATACGTACTTTACCATCTTCTACTTTTACCCATTCGTGCTCTTCAGAGTAACGTAAGTCTTTAGGTGTGCTCATGAAAAAAACCCCTCCATAAATATGTAATATATTCATTTTCAGTGTGCCATACTTCTACCATAAAAACAAGAATCAATTATGCCTCATTCAGCTCAATACCTATAGAGGTGAAGAGTTCTGACCTGACGCTTCGCTTTCGCTACATACAACATTTACTGAAACAAGTGAAAAGCGGTTATTTCCAAGCTTGCTCAAAATCTGATTCTTTAAACCCTAAAGTAACTTTTTTTCCATCGGTTACAATCGGACGTTTAATCAACATACCATCTGATGCAAGCAGTTCAAGCTGCTCCTCTTCAGTCATTTCAGCAAGTTTATCCTTCAAGCCAAGCTCTCGATATTTCATACCAGAAGTATTAAAAAATTTCTTTAAAGGTTGTCCACTAGCTTGCCATAAGTTTGATAATTCATCCTTTGTAGGTGGTTGTTCGACAATGTGTACCTCTTCGTATGAAACCCCATTGTCATTTAGCCATTTTTGAGCTTTTTTGCAAGTAGTACATTTCGGATATTGAATAAATTGAATCGTCATTTATAGGCTCCTCTACTTTCATCTTTAGGAACAACATTTTCAGTGTATCCCTCATTTTCTGTAGTATACCATCATAACCGTTACGAGCCAAAATGAAACTCTTCAAGCCAAAGCGTGGGGTTGATTTCCGTTCCGGCTGGAAGCTACTCATGATGCTTTCGGGGGTTCTTGGAATTTTTATCAGCGATTCTCATGTTGTTATCAGCGATTCTTGGCATTTTATCAGCGATTTTCTTGATGTTATCAGCGATTCTCAGCATTTTATCAGCGATTGGCATTTTGGAATGGTCCGTTTCCTTCGCTCCGTGCAAGGTCTCGCCTGTTTCGCTTTCGCACAGATGAAACCCTTTTGCTATCAAACTACATTTCAAAGGATACATGTGGAGTGGAGACAGGGCGACATTATAAAGCGCACACAGTTTTGTGTATGAATCCTTTTTTGCTCTTTGGCAGGTGGATGTCGATAAAATTTAGAAGTTGGGTGATAAAACATGAAAGTTAGTCGATAAAATTCAAAAGTTGGGTGATAAATCGTGAAAGTTGGTAGATAAAATTCAAAAGTTGGGTGATAAATCGTGAAAGTTGGTAGATAAAATTCAAAAATCGGGCGATAAATCGTAAAAGTGTTCTGATAAAACTAAAAGTTGGATGTTATTTTGTTAAAGCGAAGCGACCCCATCGAATGCGCGTAGCCGGAACAGAAATCACCGTAGAGCTATACTTTTATTTCCAACAAAAAAACCTAGCTATCACATCTCGGATAGCTAGGTTAGGATTGCTATATTAAACTACAAATTTTTCTGCTTCAATTAATTTAACAGAAGCTTCGCGTTTCTTCGCGATTAAGTTGTATGGATTGTTGCGAGTTAATTTACGTAGTGCAGACAATGTCATGCGTGCAGCGTCGCCGTCTGCTGAAGCAAGAATCGTATCTTTTGCTTCTTTTTCAATTTCTGCAAATGCTTCTTGGCAGAAGATTTGAGTGTACAGTAATTTTTGATGAGCTTTTTCAGCACCGTCACGAGCAATCGCTTTTTCTGTACGCAATACAGCTGATTCCATCGCGAATAATTGGTTTGCGATATTTGCAATATTCACCAATACTTCTTGCTCTTGATCAAGCTTCGCACCGTAGCGTTGTGCTGCTATGCCTGCTGCTAATACAGCAATTTTCTTCGCATTTTTCACAAGATATTTTTCCTGTGCTAGCGGCTCTGTGCCTACATCCTCAGGCATTAGCATTAGAAGCTCCTGTTGTAAGTTTTGAGCAACTTGTAGTAATGGTAATTCACCTTTTAATGCTTTCTTCATAAATGTACCTGGTACAATCATGCGGTTAATTTCATTTGTACCTTCAAAAATACGATTAATACGAGAATCACGATAAATACGCTCTACTTCGTATTCAGCCATAAAGCCGTAACCACCGTGTAATTGAACCGCTTCATCTGCAATGTAATCTAAAGTCTCTGAACCAAATACTTTAGCAATAGAACATTCAATAGCATACTCAGCAATTGCACCAGCGATCACTTTCCCTTGATTTTGCTCTTCTGGGCTTAGCTGACTTAAACGGTCTTCAAATAAACCTACTGTACGATAGTTTAATGACTCAGACGCATATAATTGCGAAGCCATTGTTGATAATTTTTCTTTTGTTAGATTGAAATCAGACAGCTTCGTTTTGAACTGCTGACGTTGGTTTGTATATTGAATGGCAAGCTCTAATGCACGCTTCGAGCCACCAATTGTTCCAACACCTAATTTATAGCGCCCGATATTTAAAATATTAAAGGCAATAACGTGTCCACGACCTACTTCACCTAAAAGGTTTTCTACAGGTACTTCTGCATCTTCAAGGATTAATGTACGTGTCGATGAAGATTTGATCCCCATTTTTTTCTCTTCTGCGCCAACCGAAACGCCATTGTAGGCACGTTCAACGATAAATGCTGAGAATTTATCGCCATCGATTTTCGCATAGACAACAAATACATCTGCAAAGCCTGCATTTGTAATCCATTGCTTTTCACCATTTAAAATATAATGTGTCCCTGCATCATTTAATTTTGCAGTAGTTTTTGCACCTAATGCATCTGAACCTGAACCTGGCTCAGTTAATGCGTAAGCAGCAATTAATTCACCTGATGCAAGCTTTGGTAAATACTTTTGCTTTTGCTCTTCATTTCCGAAAAGTACGATTGGTAAAGAACCAATACCTACGTGTGCACCATGCGTAATAGAGAAGCCACCAGCAACAGACATTTTTTCTGCGATTAATGCAGAAGAAACTTTGTCTAGTCCAAGACCCTCATATTCTTCAGGTACATCTGCGCTTAATAAGCCGAGTTCACCTGCACTTTTTAGTAGACGAACCGAATGCTCAAATTCATGGTGTTCTAAGTTTTCAACGACTGGTAACACTTCATTTGCTACATACTCTTCAGTTGTTTTAGCAATCATTTTATGCTCATCTGTGAAATCTTCTGGTGTAAATACACGATCTAATTCCACATCTTCAATAATAAATCCGCCGCCTTTAATGAAATCCGTTGTTTTTTCTGTCATTCTAAATTCCTCCCTATTTATCTATTGTTAGTAGTTTTAATCCCCAATATATAGAAAAGCTTGAAGCACTGTGTTCGGAGGCAACCGGAAACGCTGCACTCCAAGCTGATCTAGCAAAAATCATAGAATTTCAAACACTCCTGCAGCACCCATTCCGCCGCCAATACACATTGTCACAACGCCATATTTCTTACCTTGACGCTTCAATTCATGAATAAGCTTTAATGTTAAAATGGCTCCAGTTGCACCAAGTGGGTGACCTACGGCAATTGCTCCACCATTGACATTTACTTTGTTTTGGTCGATGCCTAAATGGCGTACGACTTGTAGGGATTGTGACGCAAATGCTTCGTTAATTTCCCATAAATCAATGTCATCAATTGCTAACCCTGCAATTTCAAGTGCTTTAGGTACTGCCACGATTGGTCCAATACCCATCACCTCAGGAGGTACACCACCAACTGCAAAGCCTAAAAACTTCGCCATTGGTGTAAGCCCTTGCTTCTCTGCTTCCTCACGATCCATCACAAGTACTGCCGCTGCACCGTCTGAAGTTTGAGAGGCATTACCAGCTGTAACGCTGCCCTTAACATGGAAGGCTGGACGAAGCTTCGCTAAACCTTCTACAGATGTACCTGGACGTACACCTTCATCCATGCTAAACGTGAATTTTTTCACCTGTGGCTTGTTGTTGTCATCTACATAATGCTGCTCTACTTCGATTGGTACGATTTCATCATTGAATTTACCTTCTTTAATCGCTTTTTCCGCAAGCTCATGTGAACGCACAGCAAATGCATCCTGATCTTCTCTACTTACATTGTATTGACGTGCCACTTCCTCTGCTGTGTGCCCCATCCCCATATAATATTGGGGAGCAGTTTCTGCTAAAGTTGGATTTAAGCGAGGTGTATTACCTACCATTGGCACCATACTCATCGACTCGACTCCACCAGCAAGAATCGCCTTAGAATGTCCTAGCATTATACGCTCTGCTGCAAAAGCGATTGCTTGTAAACCTGATGAACAGAATCTATTAATTGTCTGCGCTGGTGTTGTATTTGGTAACCCGGCAAGCGCTCCTATATTACGTGCTACGTTCATGCCTTGCTCAGCTTCAGGCATTGCACACCCTAAAATTAAATCGTCAATCGGACCTTCATAGCCCGCTCTTTTTAATGTTTCTTTGACAACAACCGCTCCAAAATCATCTGGTCTAACTGTTGCTAAAGAACCCTTCTTCGCTTTTCCAATCGGAGTTCGTGCTCCTGCTACAATAACGGCTTCACGCATCGTATTAATCCCCCTTTGTTTCATGTGCAAGTATGGTTACAGTCTTGAAATTAGTTACGCAGTGGTTTGCCCTTTAAAAGCATGTGCTGCATTCTTTGTTGAGATAAAGGTTCTGCAACTAAGCTTAGGAACGCCTCACGCTCAAGGTTTAATAGGTATTGTTCATCTACTAATGTGCCATACGGAACTTTACCACCAGCAATGACATACGCTAATTTTTTAGCGATTTTTAAATCGTGTTCACTAATATAGCCTGATTCAAACAACCCTTGCGCACCGATTAATAGCGTACCGTAGCCTGATGCACCGACTACAGGAACTTTCGCAGGTACAGGTGCTTGATAACCTGCCTCATAAAGTGCTAGTGCAGCTTGCTTTGCATCGTATAGTTGGTGATCTGGGTTAACAGAAATCCCATCAGCAAAGTTTAAGAAGTTATTTTCACGTGCTTCTTCGCCAGACGTCGAAACTTTTGCCATTGCAACTGTTTCAAATACTTTATTAGCAATATGTTGATAGTCTACCTCAACGCCATTTGGTAACCCTTTGATGAATTTTTGGTAAAGTGCCTTATTACCGCCTCCGCCAGGAATTAATCCTACGCCGACTTCTACTAAGCCCATATACGTTTCCATCGTTGCTTGAATATGTGCAGCTGGTAAGCAAACTTCTGCTCCTCCACCAAGTGTCATAGCAAAAGGTGCTGCTACAACAGGCTTGCGAGAGTATTTAATCTTTTGCATTGCATCTTGGAATGCTTTAATAACGAAATCTAGCTCAAAAATATTATCATCCTGTGCTTCTACTAAAATCATTCCTAGATTCGCACCAACACAGAAGTTTTTCCCTTGGTTACCGATGACTAAGCCTTTATAGTTAGTTTCTACTTCATCGACTGCAAAGTTAATCATTTGAATAATGTCTAAGCCAATTGCATTTGATTGGGAATGGAATTCAAGTAAGGCAATTCCGTCACCTAAATCTATTAAGCTAGCACCTGTATTTGATTTGATAACACCGTGCTTTTTCTTATAACGTTTTAAGTTAATTTCTTTTTCATTAACTGGCACTTTTACGTAGTCAGAGCCATTATAATAAGCTAGATCGCCGTCAATTTCCGAATAGAAAGTTTCAAAGCCGCTTGCTAACATATCTTTTACAAATGCCGGCACCTCACGACCTTCAGCCTCCATTTTAGCTACGGACTCTTTCACGCCAATTGCATCCCATATTTCAAATGGCCCTTGCTGCCAGCCGAAGCCCCATTTCATAGCATTGTCAATCGCAACAATATCATCAGCAATTTCACTGTGTAGCTGTGCCGAGTAAATTAGCGTCGGAGCTAAGATACCCCATAATAACTCTCCTGTACGATCCTTTGCATATGTTAGTGTTTTTACTTTATTTGCTAATCCACGAGTTTGTTTTGCCATCTCGATAGAAGGTGTTTTCAATTTTTTTGCTGGGCTATATTCTAGTGTGTCTGGATCAATTTCAAGGATCTCTTTACCTTGCTTTAAGAAGAACCCTTGACCTGATTTTGCTCCTAGCCAGCCGTTTGTAACCATTTTCTGTAGGAATTCTGGTACTGCAAACACTTGCTGCTCTTCACCAGTTGTTTGATCATAAACGTTTTTCGCTACATGAATAAATGTATCTAAACCAACAACATCCAACGTTCGGAAGGTTGCAGATTTTGGACGACCGATTAGTGGGCCTGTTACAGAATCTACCTCACCAACCGAATAGTTACCCTTCATCATTTCTTGTAAAGTAACTAGTAAACCGTACGTTCCGATACGGTTGGCAATGAAGTTCGGTGTATCCTTAGCAAGTACAACGCCTTTTCCAAGCACATCTTCGCCAAATGTTTTCATAAAGCTTACAACTTCTGTCGCTGTTGTGTTTGCCGGAATTACTTCAAGTAATTTTAAATAGCGTGGTGGGTTGAAAAAGTGAGTTCCAAGGAAATGCTTTTGAAAATCTTCTGAACGTCCTTCTGCCATTGCATTAATACTTATGCCAGATGTGTTTGAACTAATAATTGTGCCAGGCTTACGTACAGCATCAATTTTTTCATATAGGTTTTGTTTAATCGCTAAATTTTCAACGACAACTTCTATAATCCAATCTACATCTTTTAATTTCTCTAAATCGTCCTCAAAGTTACCAACCGTTAGTAGTGATAAATTTTTCTTAGAAGTAAGTGGTGCTGGCTTTTGCTTTAATAACTTTTGAAGAGCTCCGTTGACAATACGATTTCTTACAGCAGGATGCTCTAAGGAAAGATCCTTCGCTTCTTCCTCTTTTGTTAGTTCCTTCGGTGCAATGTCTAATAATAATGTTGGAATACCGATGTTTGCTAAATGTGCTGCAATTCCAGAGCCCATTACCCCAGATCCTAGAACAGCCGCTTTTTTAATGTTGTAAGTCACAAGCAATTCCCCCTTATTCTTCCATTGAATGAATAGTCATTCATTTTTTGGCCAAAAAAATATCAAGTTTGCCTTAGTGTATTTTTGTCCAGATCATCTTAGGCGTAATCTGTGACATACTACAAAGGCTTATCTTCATTCAGCAACCATTTTGAATTAGAGGTTAATATCTTCTGCTGAATAAAGATAAAACTACTTTTTCTGTTTTTAGTTTAGATTATTTTGTCTGATTTAGCAATCTTTTTTCACCAATTATTTTTGCAATATATAACTTTTTTCGTTTTTTACGAGCGAAAATAAGACAATAAGTAGATAGTGATAATTCCAAACAGAAAACTTTCAGGTTGAGGGAAAAATGTGTAGAATGGAAAGCAAGGAGAGTGAAATACTAATGAAAACAATTACAACTGCTGAACAATTTAATGAACTGATCTCAGGTGATCAAAAAGTTCTAGTGAAATTTTACGCTGGATGGTGCCCAGATTGCACACGCATGAATATGTTCATCGATCCAATCATCGAAGAATACAACCAATTTGACTGGTATGAACTTAACCGTGATGAGCTTCCAGAAATCGCGGACAAATATGATGTAATGGGTATTCCAAGCCTATTAATTTTCCAAAACGGTGAAAAATTAGCACACTTACATAGTGCAAATGCTAAAACACCTCAGCAAGTTACAGAATTCTTATCTGCACAACAATAATGGAAAAATGAGCTGCATTTCTTTTTGAAATGCGGCTCTTTTTAAAAAGGAGATTATGATGCGCCAGCAATTGTCGCTACTCGGAAAGTCTCAATATGATGCATCCATTTCACCAAAATACCGTAATTCAGCTTGTGGTCCTACAACTGTACATGTAGTCTTAAACTATTTGGAAGATCGAGCTCCTTCGGTAAATGAGCTTTATAAACTTCTCGGTGGCACAAAAATCGGGTTATTTAAATGGCGTCTAATTTGCAATCTTCGTCGGCTCCGTCCGACATGGGATATTCGTGATTGTACGTTAAAGGAAGCTATGCAGGAAATCGATGCAGGTCGCCCTGTCGCTATCCGCTTTGACCGATATTTTAGCTTAAATTGGCGCGATAAAAAATCTGCCTTCGCTTATCATTGGGTGCCTCTCATTGGCTATGAAATACGAAATGATGTGCTGTGGCTAATGTTCCATGATAATGGCGGCCCTAATCGTGAAAGTAAAATTCGAACGGCTCCTTTTAAAGAAAATGAAAAAGTATTGTGCTTCGTGAAAATTACACCGAACTAGACGAGAGCGTGCTTGCAATGTTAGACACGCTCTTTTCTTATCAATAATTCAAGGCTTATTTACTCTTCTCAATAATAACTTTTAGAACTTCCGCAAATACATCCATTGTTCTATACGATTCTTCCAACGTATTTTCTATACCTCCAACTTCTAATAATACTGAATTATCATGGAGCTCTTGATTATAGGTGTTTTGGGGATCGACCCCTTTTTCTATTACACCTATTGATAATCCCGGATATAATACTTCTAGTTGTTCATGAAGCTGAGTGGCAAATATTTTATTCGTTTCATAGTTTCCACTCGTTTTTGATACGACAAATTTAATTCTTGCGTAATCCTTCCCTTTAATTTCAATTGTGGATTCACGTCTTTTTTGAGAATCTCGATGTATATCAAACACCATGCGAATACTGTCATTTTCAGCTAAAACTTTTTGTAAATTTTCCCGTGATACTTTATATGATTCCCAATAATTTAAACCTCTTCTTTTTAAGATTCCAGCAATATCGGTCTCATCATGTACTGAATTAATTTGCATTTCCTTTAGTGCTCTACTTAACTCTTTACCTAGCAATGTTACATTTTTAGTATCGCTATAAATCATCTGATTAATTTCTTGTGCAGGAAGCTCTGGAATAAATGATTCCGTATTATGTGAATGATAAATATATACTACAGGTTCCTTTTCATCCATTGCATAAGACAATGACGCCCCTCCATCACTATGGGCTACCTCTGAAACTGTGCCACTTCCATTCAAGGAGAATAACCATGAAAAAATAAATGCACAAACTAAAACGCCGCTTGTAATCACAGAGAATTTTGTGAAGATTCTTTTTTTACCCATGCTTCGTGCTGTTTGTCTAAGAGTATTCTCAGTTGCAGAAACAAACTCCTTTCTAGGATGTTGAGGGTATATTTCTTTCAGCATATCAAATAAGTCTTTTTCATTTTGCATTTGTCAAAACCCCCTCTATTTCAATATTCAGTTTTCTTTTAAGCTCTTTTAGGGCTCTGTGATAATCAACTTTTACTTTCGCCGCACTACATTGAAGGATCTCCGAAGTCTCGTTTATGGAAAATTCATTAATACCTCGAAGAATGACTACTGCTCTATAATTAGGTTTTAATTTAGCAATAGCTTCATGAATAAATTGTTTTATTTCTGTTACCTCAAATTCCTCATCAGGCTTCTTTTCATTCGATGATAGCTGATTAAAAAAGCCGTCCTTAAATAGTGAGGCAAACCTTTTCTTTCTGTAGTGATCTATTGCCACGTGTTTTGCGATTGAAAAAATCCATGTTTTCAAATGATATTTACCATTAAAATTCGATAAACCTTTTAATACCCGAATGAATACTTCTTGGGTCAAATCCTCAGCATCATTTTGATTTCCCGTAAAACAAACAAGAAATCTATAAACGTCTAAGTAATACAAATTGTAGATTTCAACTATTCTTGATTCTAAGTTATTTGAATCAATCAATCGTTCCCCTCCTTTTACTTATTTGCTTATAATTCGTTTGAGGTTAGGAAAAGGTTACAAAAATTTATATAAAAAGATTCGTCACCATAACGTGTGGTTGATTTCCGTTCCGGCTGGGCGCTTTGCCGCTGACGCTTCGCTTTCGCACAGATAAAACATTTGCCGCTGACGCTTCGCTTTCGCGCAGAGCAGAGCTTCCTAGGGGCGTCCGATGAGCCGCTTCACTCGCTTCGCTCGCTCCAGGGTCTCATCTGTGACGCTAATCCCTAAGGAGTCGCCCAGCCTTCACTCCAATCAACCTAAGTACATGGCATATGTTTTAACAAATGTCAGTCTTTGGTGATGAGCCATAAAAAAACAGAGTATATTTCTATACTCTGCGTTGATGACCATGATGTTGGTCACTCAGGCGTTTTCAAAGGATATGAAGATCTTAGCCTGAGTTCCTTTATTTCAGCGGATGTTTTGACATCCACTAAAAGAAGTTAAATAAGTGAATACAGTGAGCGTGCTTGTTTAGCGATTAATGTGTAGCCTCGTTCTTCTATTTCTTTGAACGTTTGAGGCTCGTAATTAGGTAACACTAAGCTCGCTAATTCTGCCTCGATCGGTACGTTCGTTTGAATTGTTGCAAGCTCGTGTGACAATTTTAGCATGTCTAGATTCTCTTTAATTTTCGTGCGTTGACCTGGCTTTAATTCGTCTATTGACGTAAGAACATTTTCGATAGAACCATATGTTTGAATTAACGTAAGTGCCTGCTTTGGTCCAATACCTTTAACGCCTGGATAACCGTCACTCGTATCTCCCATAAAAGCTTTAACCTGTGCAAATTGAATCGGTTCGATGCCATATTCCTCTTGAAAGCGTGTATGCGTATAAACGTCATACTCTGTGTAGCCTTTTTTCGTAAAAGCAATTTCCGCTGATGGTCCTAGAAGCTGTAGTAAATCCTTGTCTCCGCTAATTACCGTAATGTCAGCCTCATCCTGAAATTTTGTAATCATTGAGCCAATTAAATCATCTGCTTCCATCCCTTTAACACCGAAATTTTGCCAGCCAATTTGTTGCGATAGATTTTTCGCCATATCAAATTGCGGTAGCATTTCCTCTGGTGGTGATGGACGATTAGCCTTATAGCCATCAAATAATTCGTTACGGAATGTATGTGCACCCATATCCCAACAAACAGCGAGATGGGTCGGCTTCATAATAGATTGTGCCGTTAATACATGACGTACAAATCCTTGGGCACCGTTAGAAGGTGTCCCATCCGCCAGGCGAATATAATGCCCCATCGCAGCCGAAGCAAAGAATGAACGGAATAATAGCGCCATGCCATCCACAATTAATAATTTTGGTTTTGTTGTCATGATAAATAGTCCTCTCTATAACAATACAATAATTGTATTCATCTATAATACTTTTATTAAGCATTGTCTATTATAGCAAACTATATAAGAACATCTACAATATATAGATAGTGTTAATTTTATGCAGTACACTAAACTTTAATTATGCCTCAGCATAATTCCGTGACATACTCTTCTACGGGCCTTCCTTTTGTCATCACACTGCCAATTTTATTTGAAAGCCGAGGCGGTGTATTCTGTCTTTAAAAGTCCATAAACATCAACGTCTTCATATGTATCTAATAAAAGTCTATTTTGTCTCAGTGTTCCTTCTTTGCGTAATCCACACTTTTCTAACACCCTAGTCGATGATTTGTTTCTAGAAATGGCAGATGCCCAAATTTTGTTGAGACCTAGTTCGGTAAAACCAAAATGAATCATTCTATTTACAGCTTCGGTTGCAAAACCTTTCCCCAAATAGTCCTGACCAATCCAATAGCCAAGTTCACCTCTATTGTTGACCTTATCAATTCTTAAAGTAATCGTACCTACAATTTCTCTTGATTCTTTAGAAACAATTCCTAAAGGGTATTCGACTCCCAGTTTTATAAGTTCTGGCTGCACCTCAATCCAATCTTGTGCGAACTTCAATTCATATGGGTGCGGAAGCCCAAGAATATCTGCTAATCTCTTGTCATTAGCCAATTCTTTAATTCTGAATGCGTCATCACTAGTAAAGGGTTCTATACATAGACGCTCGGATTCTAATTTTATAACCATATTTGCTCCCCCTTGTATTAAATTGTATCAACATACATATAGCAAAGCTTCAGAAGTCAACAATATGCTTAACAGAGCCTATAAAAAAGAGTGACTTAAAAAAGCTATTGTTTTGGTCAATCTTTATGCAAAACGATAGCTTTTTATATGCAATAAAATTTTAAGTTGATTGCATCACATGTAGAGGTAACTCCACGACCTACGTGAGAAATCTACTTTTACTTGATTATTTACTTACACCTTGGACGTTATTTTTTTGAATACGATTGCGGTAATCTAGTCGAATACCTGTTAGCCATTGTAAAAATGCTGTCACGCCCATCTTTACAGTTTCCGGGCGTAGGTCCCCCTCCTTTGGATCGGCATAGACAAAGTCAATATGGCGGACCCCTTCATTTTCCCCAATGAGCTTTAGAATATCAAATAATTCATAGGCCGTTAATCCACCTGGTGTTGCAGCAGGTACATCTGGGGCGAATGTAATATCAAGCGCATCCAAATCTACTGATACATAAATACGATCTACCTCATACATAAGCTGACGAAGCATTTCACGAATCGTTAATTGTATGCCGTCACGGCGCATTTGCTTTAACGTAATCATATGTATTCCTTGTTCTTTCGCGTAGTGAATCATTTCTGGTGAATTAAAAAAGCCGTGTAACCCGACATTGTAAACATGTTTCCCCTCTACAACGCCTGCTGCAATGAGCTGCTGTATTGGAGAATCCATAGCTAAGCCAATTTCCTCCTGATTCCGAGCATCCAAATGCGTATCAATTTGAATAATCCCTATGCGATCCTTCGGAAAAGCATTCTTTATTCCTCTAAGAGAGCAAGCTGTAATCGCATGATCTCCACCTATAAGACACGTGAAACTTTTAGAATAAGCGGTGCTTAAGCTTTCTGCTGCGGCTTCTATAGCTGACTCTGAAAGCATTCTATCCGTCTCATGGATGGCCACATCGCCTACATCAACGACTGCTAACGAGCGCAAATCTACTTGCTCATCTAAATTATATGATTGAAAGCTTGGCCATGCCTTTCGAAATGCTGTTGGATACAGTGCCTTTTTGGATGATTTACTAGCATACGATAATAAAGCACCATACAAAATAATATCTACATCATTTGGAAGTGGATTTTCTTTTTGCTTCACCCATTGATGCATAGCTGAACCATTCTCTTGCTTATACTGCCATTCTGGTTGAATAAACATGTTAACCGACCACCTTCATGCTATTTTTCTATAACTATCATAACGTAGGGTTGATTTCCGTTCCGGCTGTGCGCTTTCCTGGGGCGTCGAGTCGGAACGGATATCAACTTATTCACGTGACAAACGTTTTGTCATCCCGACTTTTGGTGATGAGCCAAATCGAAGTCAATTACCCTATGTAATTTATTGTTTACTGAAATATACCTAGTGAATTTATCTTCCACAATAATAGTACCATTAGTACATACAATTTCGTCAAAGCTCGGTATTTTCCCTCTTAATTTCTGAAAAATTCTCCATATGTGGATTTGTAAGAAAGATGTACCGGAAAGTTATACGTTTATAACAAAGTTGCACCGTTTCACCTCATCTATATTAGTTTTTTTCATGGGAATAATAGGATAACAGAGGTCGGATGTAGAAATAATTTACAGGTCACTAAATTAATGGAGGTTCAAAATCAACACCCTAAAAACAATGGGTGGTAAGTGCATTTCATCGAATTTTTATTAAGCTAACGAAAGTAAATGGTTACAGGAAGGATTGATTTAATGAGTTATAAAAATACTTTTATTAAAATTTCAGAGGATTCGGAAGTTGATTCAGCTATTACACCTCTCCCAAGAAATAACAAACCTACTATAGCTTCGATCGAATATGACTTAATCAGTAATAACCCTTACAAATACACTCAGGAAGAAGTACAATTTCAAACTTATTTGATTAAAAACCAAATTAAATCAGATCCATTAGATGAATTAAGAAAACATTTTCTCCAAAAACCTAAAGCGTGTTTTAGAGCTTCTCCATTGGTAAAGAAATATGGGTGGGGAATACACTACGATGATGAAGGAAAACTTGCAATATATGATGTTAATAGTGAAGTGTATGAGCAATTTCTCAATTCGGATAATATCACTTTATTAAAAGGTATGCGTTCTAAACGGAGCGGTAAATAACGACTCTTTTATCGCCTCGAGATCATTATACCTCGGCATTACCCCAATAAAAAAGTAGCGAACTAGGTAATCTTCTAGTTTGCTACTTTTTTGGTTTTCTTCACCACCGCTGATTATTAGTCTTCACCTATCGGACTTTTGCGGTATAAAGTTTGGCAAAGCACTGCGACCTCGTACATCGTATAACTTTGAAAGTTATATTGCTTATGCAATTCCTGATAATACTGTAAAAGTTCCTCAAGCATAGCTAAATTTTTTTCGATATTCTTGCCAAAATTATGAGGGTGCCACCATAAATGATAAAAAGCTTTAGACCGTGCAGCTGCTTGCATTCCCTCTTTTATACGTTGGACTTTTAAGCCTTCAAAAAATCGTAAAGGGCTACAATAGGGCCTTAAAAATGCACTTGAACGAATGTTAATAAAGGAATCCTTTTGCATTTCTTCTAGCGTTACTAGATGATTCCCCGTTACATTAACATAGCTATCCAGCCATTTTTTCGCACCTAATAGTCGACCTTTTTTCGTGAATTTTTGAGGATCGTACAACGGATGTTTTTCATTTCCTCGATAGCATACAAATCCTACTTCCTTACATGCTGAAAAATATGCTTCATTCACTTGATTCCGCGGAAAGACAATCGATTTCATCGGTCCGATATTTTCTTCACAAATCATGGCAGTAGCATGTAAATCTGCACGAAAATCCGCTTCAGTTTGTCCATTTTCTAAACAGTAAAAATGTGAAAATGTATGACTGCCTATTTCTTGATGTGGTGTACGTTTAATTTTCTCAATTAAGGATTTGCCAAAATGCAAAAGGTCCTCTTGCTCATTTTCTCCTACTTTTGCAAGTTGTGTATGTGCTGCGTAGCGCATGTTTTTATATTTTATTGGAATACCTCTTAAGTAATGAGCCATTTCAGCTTTTGTTTCTGCAAACAATAGACCCACTGTTGCCCAAGTCGCATGAATGCCATACTGTTCAAACAACTCTAGTATTTTAGGCAATGATTCACGGACGCCATATAAATTTTTATTGTATTGTCCGTGCTTAAATACATCGTGGACACCCCAATTTAGCTCAAAATCCAATGATATGACAAGACCTCCACGATTTACTTCAATTGCTACTTCCTCCATTTTTGCACGCCCAGTAACAGTGCACGTATTTTGGATTGGGTAATGTAACCAGAGTATACATCGACGACTTGTCCACCGAAGCCTAGCTTAAATGCACGAACATTTTGATCATCTGTCAGCTTCCCCATATCATATAAAACAAAGCCTTGCTCCTTTAAATGCAATAAATTGTGCCACAGTAAGAAACGATTTGCATAACGAATTGGTCTTATTAAATGTTCTGGCATTGATTGTGAATGACAAGTCGCTACATAATAGGACATCGCTTTTTTAGCGTATATAATATCGAGTCTATAGCATAGTGTTTGTCCACAAAAACTGCGAATCTCAGACAACCATAGTGCCCCTTTATTTTTTAAAAGCGTAATAGCTTCCATTTGAGACTTACTAATTAGCTCGAGTTTTTTTCTTTTTGCGAAATTATTATAAAACTGTTGAAAGGCTCGTAAATTTTCATCTGATGGTTCTTTATAAATAAAAACTTGATAGGACTCTTTTTGTGCACGACGAAGAATTTTTCGATTACTTTCCGAAAGAGCAAGATACAATGATGACTCACTATCTGTAAGGTGAATATGAACGGTTTCACTTTTTACAAGCTTACGGCTTGGTACAAGTGAATTTGTATATCCAATAACCTTCATTGATTTTCTAACATTGGCTGGCTTCTCTACAAAATAAAAATGCTGCATTGCGATATTCCATCGCTTACTTTTAATGGACAGAATGAACATCGCCCCCACTCTCTGTGTATTTTTCTACATGATTTCGCCCGTAACGAGCACATTTAAAATGTTTCATTCGAGAAATACGTTTATAGCCTAGCTGCAATAATCGTTTACGCTTTCGCCATTGCCAAAAGCTTGCAGTAACCCAAAGTGTTTGTGCAGGTTTCATTTTTTGGAAAAAAGCTGTGATAATATCGATATTTTTATAAACATCATAGGTTAAAAAATATGTCTGCTTTGGCAATTCTTCAACAATTTGCAATTCATCTACACGCCAGTTCACCGCATGTAACGCAAACGCAGGCTTATTCGTTTCTGCATAAGAATCTTTGTAAATAGTGTATCCCTTATAAAATAGAGAAATAATCTCTTCCTTTTCGAGTTGCATCGCTTCCTGTATTGACAACTCCTCAAACAAATCTCCTACAGGTTGTTGCGGTGTAACATTATCTGATGGGGATAATTCATACAAATCCACTTGCTTAAAACGAATAAATTTTTCTACGAACAGTTGTCCATATTCTAGCCAATTTTTTACTTTCCCATACTTTACTAAATAACGTAATTGACCTAGAGTATTGCGTTTCCATTCCACGACACGATGATTGCCTTTAAAAAACTCCTTGAATCGTTCCTTCAGCGTATAACAACTCGCCAATAGTTTCGCTCGCTTCGTGCCACTGCTTACAAGCATACGTCTTGTAAAATCAATATTAGAGCGCCAATCGAACTTATACGGCTCATAGCCAATACTCATATCGAACAATCGATAGTTATCAGAATAGGATCGCTTGATCGTTCCCTGATTCACTAATCTATCCGGCCCAAATATATTAAATGTTGGCTCATGTGCAAGTGCGTAAGTTACATAACGTCCACGACAGCAAATTCCGTAGGTGAAGGCAATCCATTGGTCTTCAAAAACAAGTGCGTCTACCTCAACTTGCAATGCCTCCCCTTTAAGAAGCGTTAACCGTTCAAAAAAGTCCTTTTTCTTACCTTTCGTAAAATCACTTGTATCTATTTTATTAGCCCATCGTCGATTAAATAATCTAAACATTTGCCAAAGCTCGTCCTGTGAAGGTATTTTCCTCGTTAACGAACCTAATTTACGGAGCTTCCGTTCTCTTCTATCCACACCATGCATGTTTTGACTTTGATTGTAATAGTTAGGAAAATCTACATCGCGAAAGGCAAGATACGGGGTCACTACACGAAAAATACTCGGACGTAACTGCCTTTCAACAAAATATTGCTCAATGACCTTTGTAGAGTCTTTGCTTTCCAATAATCCATGAAGCGAAAATAGTAGATGTTTATACTTTTCAATGAGCTGATCAAACACAAAAGTCGTAGCGAGCAACAGCCATTCTTTTTTCGCCACAACACCTGAATAATTCGCAATATTTTCTCCCGCAAAGGCATAAATTCGTATTCCCCATCGAAGTCGAACTAAAAAGGGGAAAAAGGCAATGATAGAACCATTTTCTTCAACAGCATAGAGCTCAACACGCTCTCTTCGCCCAACAATTTGCCACCAGTTATAAAACCAAGCAAATTCTATAAATGGATTATCATTGTCCTCCGCTGCTAAAATTTCATCCCAAATATCCTTGTACCACATAAGCTCATCATCAGTTCGAATGCGAATTAATTGCAAATTAATCACCTTTCTTAGCCGATTTTAATACAGCCTGTTCGTAGATAAACAGAGTTTTCTGATACAGGTAGAAACGTTAACTTTCTTAAAAAGCGTTCATTTTTTGACGTAAACTCTCATCCATTAATAATTGTTTAAGCCTTTTATTTAGTAGATCTTTATCATCTCGATTAATTAAAAATCCATTCTCTAGGGCCCAGTGAGCCATCACCTACAAGGTACGTCAGAAAGCTTCGCTAAGGCCTCTAGCAATAAATCCTGGCTTTTCGGCACTTTAAAACGAGCAACCATCACGATTAATGGATGCTCCTTATTCTCTAAAATAGGTGCTACTCGCTTCTCTATTTAGTAGATGCCATTATGAATCGTCTGCATTTTATGTGCAGGAGCAATTTTTTCGTTAATGCAAGCTCGCGATTGGCGGATCATAAAATCCTGTTACCATAGTTACCTCGTTATTATCTTGCTTTAATTTTACGGCAAGTGCCTCTACATGCTTTTGCGTTCCTCCAATCTCATCCATACCGTGTAATAAGCTGAGCGATTTTCAGAACCTAGCACTCCTTAATTTTTAATAAGCACCTGTTCTCGCTAAAACTACGTAAAGTGTTTTAATGATAATTTTAAAATCCATCCAAAAGGAATGACGATCAACGTATTCTAGATCATATGAAATTTTTTGCCCGTGTGAAATATTAGAGCGGCCGTTAATTTGAGCAAGCCCAGTTATACCTGGCTTTACTTCTAAACGCCGTGCCTGTAAAGTGTTATAAGCATTTGTGATGGTTGGAACTTCAGGTCGTGGTCCAACAATACTCATATCTCCTTTTAAGACATTAATGAGCTGCGGAATTTCATCAATACTGAACTTCCGAAGAACGGCCCCAACTCTTGTGATTCGTGCATCCTGTTCAGTTTTAAAAAAATAATCATCCGGAATTCCGTCTGCACACAAAGTAGGCATATTCACAGGAACTGCTTGTATAGTCATTGTCCGTAGCTTCCAAATAACAAAGCGCTGATGATCCTGTCCGGTACGGATTTGTTTAAAAAAAACAGGACGGCCTGTGCTAATAAGTAAAACGAGGAATACTACTAACATAAGAGGGATGGTAATGAAAAGTAATAAGAGTGCCCCCCCAATATCAAAAATTCTTTTCCCGTACTGACTATAAAATTTAATAGTCTGAGCTGACTGCTCGTGCAACACATCATCCTTTGCATTTTTTTACCACTTAACTTTATATATTCATTTGAGACATTTATAGAACTTTGAAAAAGCAATTTCATAATAATATGTAGAAAAAGATGACATCACCAGAACATGGGTTGATTCCCGTTCCGACTAGACGTTTTCTTGAGGATGTCAGGGCAACAGTGTTTATTGTGCGAAAGCGAAGCGACAGTCAAACGACAGTCAATGAGTCGCCCAGTCTGCCTACTAAAATGCATACATTTTAAAATTAAAAAAAGGAGTTATTTCAAAATCATTTTTGAATAACTCCTCATATTATTATATTCAGCCATTAATGGTGATGTTCCTTTTTAACCTTGTATAATCTGTACTTCGCATGTAATTTGAACATTTCCTTTTAATGCCTTACTAATCATACATGTTTGTTCTGCCTTCTCAGCTAATCGATTAATTCTTTTTTGTTCTCGCTCAGATAAATTTTGTACAACAATTTTTGGCTTATGTACGATTTTCTCATAAGTAAAAACACCGTTCGTGACATCAACAAAACCTTCAGCTTGCATAGACAAATCCAACACAGCAATCTTCGAATTTTCAAGTAATGTAGCCAGTGTAATTAAATAACAGGTTGCTGCCGCTCCAAGCAGCATTTCATCAGGATTTGTCCCCATCCCCGGTCCATTCATTTCTCGAGGAATTGAAATTTTCGTATGTAGATTGTCTGCAACAATATTACCCGTCCCATTTCTCCCCTCCGACCATTTTAAATTCATAGTAAATAAATGTTGAACCATAAATAAATCCTCCTTTTGATTTTGTTGGGTACGGGTTAGAGCGCTTACCCTTGGGACCTGAGCAGTTCTCAGGGTTATCCGAGCAGTTCTTTGCTCTACCCGATCACTTTTCGAGGTTACCTAAGCAGTTCTTCGCTCTACCCGATCACTTTTCGGGGGTACCCGAGCAGTTATTCACTCTACCCGATCACTTTTTGGGGTTACCCGAGCAGTTATTCGCTCTACCCGATCACATTTTGGGGGTACCTGAGCAGTTATTCACTCTACCCGATCACTTTTCGGGGGTACCTGAGCAGTTATTCACTCTACCCGATCACTTTTCGGGGGTACCTGAGCAGTTCTTCTCTCTACCCGATCACTTTTCGGGGGTACCCGAGCAGTTCTTCTCTCTACCCGATCACTTTTCGGGGGTACCTGAGCAGTTTTCTTGTTACCCGACCAATTCTATTACCTGCCCAATCAGTTTGCAAGGTTACTTGAACGATTCTACGTACAACCCAATTTCTCCCTTCGAAAGATTCTATATTTTTAAAGTAAGTTTATAAAAATGGAGGGTGGGCGACTCCTTGGGGATCGTCAAGTCCTTAATATTGTGTAAAATTCTATACAAAGTTTTTCAACTCTGACTTTAGTTTTGTCAAATTGTCCTGCTTATGTTGGAATTCGCCGCTAAAAGTGTGAGTTGCGCCGCTAACCAAAGGAAGAACGCCGCTAAAACTCGAAATTCCGCCGCCAACCAAGCAAAGAACGCCGCTAAAACCCGAAATTCCGCCGCTAACCAAGCTCGGGGATCATCGTACGCCCCCAGGAAGCTCTGCTCTGCGCGAAAGCGAAGCGTCAGCGGCAAATGTTTTATCTGTGCGAAAGCGAAGCGTCAGCAACAAATGTTTTATCTGTGCGAGAGCGAAGCGTCAGCAACAAATGTTTTCTGTAGCGAAAGCAAAGCGGCAGCTACAAAACGCCCAGCCGGAACGGAAATCACCCTCACGCTATAGCGATAAACGCAATTCTCCCCTCAGTATAAAGTATTATCAGAGCAATAATGAAACATCCAATATTTAAGAAAAACAGGAAATCTGATTTTATGGTAAAATAGAAAAAACAATTCTTTAGGAGATTTAAAAAATGATTTTAACAAAGCAACAAGCAATACAAGCACTTAAAAAGAACAAATTTATCGGTTTTACTATTAAAACAGGAAATATTATTATGAAAAAAATAAATAAAACCGAATATAATATTTTTGTATTTGAAGAAGGCAAAGATAAACCTGTACGTTATGTAGGTTCTATTATGAACGTCATGGCGACAATGAGCGACAAAGCTTCTAACAAGGATTTCGTCATTGTGGAACAGCTTTCAACTCCAAATAAAGAAGAGGCTGAATCTGTAGTGAAAGAAGAAGTCAAAGAAGTAGTTGAGCCTGCAGAAAAAGCTGAAATTAAAGAAACTGCTAAGCCTGCAGAAAAGAACGAAGTCAAAGAAGCAAAAAAAGAAAAAGTAGAGAAAACAGCTGATTTCGATGAAGAAAGACGTGCTATTTCAGGTTACGAGGGCTTATATGATGTTACAGCGAGCGGCCGAATCATTACAGTGCGTGAAAATCGTCCATTAGCTCGATGCAACGATGAATATGGTTTCCATATTGTTCGACTAACAAAAGAGGGTACTGCTTCAAGTCACAATGTATTTGAACTTTGGAAACAGGCATACCCTGAACTTGAACAAACTAATTTTAAAGGTGCTTTAAAAGCGAAATATGGTACAGGCTGCAAGTTAAGCGACAAACCAGGTATACACTTCTAACTCTTTTAATGAGTGTCACGGAATTTTGCAGAAGCATAATTGATTTATAAAAATCCCCAGCGTCGTTGCATTGACGCTGGGGATTTTTTAATTATGGTAAGGAACCTACCATAATTTGCGATTGATATCTATTCTGGTTTGATAACACAGATTTCGATAATAAAACCCCCAAAAATAGATTTATCGATAAAATAACCTCTTACTTTTTAGTAATTCATACAATGGACCTTTTCTAAAACTTACGATTATCATATTCGTTTCTACTTAGCATATATTTTTTAAAACAGCTTAAAGAATATATAGGGTGGAGGAATTTTGCAGTTGAGTGCAATGATACTTGGTGGTTTTCTTTTTTTTAGTGCTAGCATAGGAGGAGCTCTAGCTTGGGTATTCTCTAGGCTATTTCAGCATACAACTCATGGATTATCATTACTAAGTGGAGGATTTTTAGTTGGCATACTTGTAGTAGACGTTATTCCTTCTTCTTTTCATATGTACAAATCAATGGGCCTTTTACTGGGAATTTTAATGGGCTATTTAATGTTTGAAATACTTAATAGTTTCTTTCACACTTCCCATACACAAAACCCCTCTGTATCACTACTTGCAATCGCTATAATCATCCATACTATTCCGATGAGTCTTACTGTCGGACAGTTACTAGGGAAATCCGCATTAAGTATTGCCATAACAGCTTCCATTATTCTACATCATCTACCAGAAGGCTTTGCACTATCAACAGCATTACTATCACAAGGAGAAAGGCTATGGAGACTCTTTATGTATTTTGTAGCATTCTCGATTTTCTTTAGTATTTTTATACAGATCGGCCAATATTGGGAGTTATCTGATAAGGCACAAGGAGTACTAATGGGCGTATCGATTGGGTTAATAGCAACAGCCAGTATTTCAGAATTTATTTTGCATCATATTCGTTCAGTATCACGAAAATCCTTTATAGCGTATATTTTATTAGGATATTTATTAAGTCATGTATTTCATATGCTAGTCGAATAAAAAAGCAATCCACCCAATATTGTGGATTGCTTCTTCTTTTAATTATTCATCATCACTAATTAACATTATTGTTAGTGATAAGATTTTAGCGAACTGTGCACGTGACAGATTACCTTTTGGATTAAATTGACCGTTAGCTCCATCAATCACACCTAATTGCTTTAATAATCCGATTGATTCAACAGTTTCCTTACGCATTTGGTTTTTGTCTGCAAATGGGTTATTTTTGCTAACCTTGCTTACATCAAATTCCATTGCTTCTAAGTATCTTGCTGTTACAAATGCCATTTCCTCACGTGTAACAGGTTTATACGGCTCAAAATTAGCACCATCAAAAATATCGATTAGGCCATATTCCTCTAAAATCGCTACTTCTTTCGCGCCCGGGTATTTTGCCAAATCTTTATATGTAGCAGGACCTTCATAATCTTCCTTCACATCTAATCCTGAAGCACGGAAAATCATAGTAGCTAATTGTCCGCGTGTTACTTGTCCATTTGGATTAAATGTTGTAGCAGATGTACCATTAATAATGTCTAATTGGAACAATAATTGGATATGTCCCTCTGCCCAATGCCCAATAGTATCCGTGAAGTAACCACCTGGTTTTAAGTCAAAATCCTCTTCTTGAATTGATCCAATAAAATCATTCAAATCTTCATCAGCTAAAGCTTGCCATTTCCCTTCAGCATAAACTTCCGCCTTAAATGCATTTCCAGATGGAGTAAATCTCATTTGAATAGAGTCACCGAAAACCTCTTTAAATTCTTTTTGTTCTTGTGCACTCATTTCAGTAGTTTTCAATAGTCCTTGTAACGAAATCTTTAATATCATATTATTTTTCGTCGTTACTAATGTCATCTCTTTATCTTCATAGGCTAATTTAGAGATTACTAGTGTTTTATAAAGATCTTGGTATGTCATCGATTGCGTTTGTTTAGTCGCTGCAACAGCATGTTTTGGGTGGATAATGCTAGAAACATCTACAGTTTCTTGAGCATTTGCTTGTAATCCAAAACCTCCTGTAAAACATGCAATACTAAGCGCGCCAGCTAAAAACGTCTTTTTCATTATACTTGCCCCTTTCAATTCATAAATTCAGTGTACTAAAACAACCGTTAGTAAATCTATAAAAATATGTAAATTATTCAAAATTATAAGAAAGTCCTATATCCCCTAACGTAAAAAATTACTAAATCTCCACAGAATCTCAGGGGGTATATTACTTAATTTCTACAATGTATCATGTACTTTTTCCAATAAATCAAACGTAATGTACAATTATTCTTCGTTTAGAATAAACACCATATCATAAATATGCTTTATGTCTCTTTTTATTTATCTAGGAAAATTAGTATACCTATTTATTCTTTAGTAGGTATAAAGTAGATAACCAACACCCAATCATGCGAAATAATCAAGGGATTTTCTTTGCGTGGAAAAAAATTCAATGCTAAGTATAGTTCTATTTTATTCTATATATTAAAATATTTGATAAATAGAAGATTTCGATCTTAAGAAAGGAGAGTTTTAGTACTTGGTAAATATATTACAACTTATAACTCTAATCAGTATCATTATAGCGATTGTCTTTCTTATTCTTGCAGTATTCAATTTCATAAAGTTGGATCGAATTAAAGCACTAAAAATGCTGAAATTAACCGCGATTCCCATTATCATTATCATTTTTTGTACGTTGGCCCATTTGGATATTTCACCTAAATCTTAAGCAAATAAATCAGATGTGGCTATTACATATAAGGAAAAACCCGCAGCTAAAGTAGACTCAACAGAAGATGCAACTTGGCAGGATAAAGTTGAAAAGGTTGCTTCTTTTAATAGCACTCCTTCTAAGAAGCTCGATACAGTTGATGCCTTCGCTAAAAAATATCCGGCAACAAAGGCTTAAATCAAAGAATTCGAGGATTACATTATAGCCGAATATAAGAACAAAAAATATTTAGCAAATGTACAAAATGATGAATATATGCTAGGAAATATATTTAAGGCATATGTAGTGAATAGATACAATGGAGAAGAAGAAACACCTATTAACGATATTGTCTCTGGGTTTTATCAAAATTCTAATTATACTTTTAAGGGACTCGAATCCACTAATAGTAATGCAATAAAATATAATGAACGCCAAATGGACAAAGCATTAGCAGCTCTTGAACATTAAATGTCACTCTCTCGGGTGACGTTTTTTTTATTTTCGGTGGAATTCATTCAGCGTAGATTCTTTATATCATTATAATAATCGAGGCTTTTATTTGATTTTTCAATATCGAAAGAAGTAGTATGGAGTTGTAATAAGGGATGCACACCCTATCCAAACAATTATATTAATGTAACAATTTCAAGGGAGGAATTTAGGATGGATTATCAAAATATTACGGTTGCAGGCAGCGGTGTTCTAGGTAGTCAAATTGCTTATCAATCAGCTTTTAAAGGATTTAATGTAACGGTATACGATATTAATGATGAGGCATTAACAAATGCACAAGATCGTATCACAAAATTAAAACCGTTATACCAACAAGATTTAGGTGCGACTCAAGAAGAAGTGGATGCTGCATATGCACGTTTATCATTTAAAAGTGATTTATCAGAAGCGGTTGCAAATGCTGATCTTGTGATTGAGGCGATTCCTGAAGTTGTTAAAATTAAAACAGAATTTTACACAAACCTTGGCAACGTTGCCCCTGCTAAAACAATCTTTGCGACAAACTCATCAACGTTATTACCAAGCCAATTTGCAGAAGCAACTGGTCGTCCAGAGAAGTTTATAGCGCTTCACTTTGCAAATACGATTTGGAAAAACAACACAGCCGAAATTATGAAACACCCAGGCACTGATATGAAAGTGTTCGATGAAGTCGTAGAATTTGCACGTGCAATCGGTATGGTTCCACTGCCATTATATAAAGAACAACCAGGTTACATTTTGAATTCTTTACTAGTTCCATTTTTAGATGCTGCTGAATCACTATTAGTAAAAGAAGTAGCAGACCCAGAAACAATCGATAAAACATGGATGATCGGAACAGGAGCACCACTAGGTCCATTCGCCATCCTTGACATTGTCGGTATTAACACTGCATTCAACATTGTAGAAGCAAAAGCCGCTGCTACTGGTGAAGAAAACTTTAAAAAATTAGCCAATCTCTTAAAAACAGAGTATATCGATAAAGGCAAACTAGGTCGCGCAACAGGCGAAGGCTTCTATAAATATCCAAACCCAAACTTCGCAAAGCCTGATTTCCTAAAAGGCTAGGATAATTAATCAATAAAACGATGTACATAGTGTCTACGCTATGTGCATCGTTTTTTTGAGGTGTCTGCAATTTGAAGTGATTGGGTTGGCCAGGAATGTGATCGGGTAGCTACTCAATTTGCTCGGGTAGGCTGCGAATTTGATCAGGTGGCTACTTAATCTGCTCGGGTTGGCCGTGAATGTGATCAGGTGGTACCCCAATCTGATCAGCTAAGCCACGAATGTGATCGGGTGGTACCCCAATCTGATCAGGTAAGCCACGAATGTGATCGGGTGGTACCTCAATGTGATCGGGTAGCTACTCAATCTGCTCGGGTAGGCTGCGAATTTGATCAGGTGGCTACTTAATCTGCTCGGGTTGGCCGTGAATGTGATCAGGTGGTACCCCAATCTGATCAGGTAAGCCACGAATGTGATTGGGTGGTACCTCAATCTGATTGGATAAGCCACGAATGTGATCAGGTTATACCTCACCCTGCTCGGGTATGACGTGAAAGAGATCTGCCACTAACTCGAGACAATCGGATTTACCAAGAACTATTTACTCAAACTGATCAGATTTGCCAAGAACTTAATTAGGTTTCCAACCCGAGCCACCTTGGATATAGTTCACGAGAAAAAATCCCAAAAGCTAGGCGCATCTTGAAACTTTACTGTTGCAAGCTTTTCTATAATTTTCAATTTAATTTCTTGCTCCAAGTCTTCCCTTTCTTGATAATCTGTATTGTGCAAACAATGTTTAATTTTAGGTATGAAATTCTCTATAATCGTTAGAGTCTCTTCGTTATGTTGATTTTCAAAATTTGCCATAAGTCATTCCTCCTTTTTTCTGAGTGTATTATTGAGTTTATTTAAAGCCTTCCTGTGAAGGTTTGATATATTCTGTGGAGTTGTTCGTAATGTTTGAGCTATTTCTTTTATAGAAAGTTCTTTTACATAAATCATCTCTAAAATTTGGAGCTGTCTAACCGTTAGTTTTTGTAAGGATTTTAAAAGCTGTTCATCTTCAATATTGTCTAATAGCCCTTCCCCAACAATAGTATCAAGTTCCTTTTCAATGCTTGCATCTTCTACTTGCTCTTTTGCAGTCGTGCCACCTTCTTCTGATAAGCCCTTATCTAATATTAATAAAGTATGCTTTTGCAGATTTTTCCTTTTTTTATCAAAATCTAAGCTAAAGAAATAAATTAAATTACTAACGTATTTGATCTTCCTAACATTTATATAATGAGATTGAAAAGATTCATCAACGAGTTTTTTATTAATATCAGTTGGATATAAGATCGCTTTTTGCACCAAATAAAGATTTTTGGAATCCGACAAAAAGCTTTTTATAATTGGATTGTTTACCTGTTCATTATTCCTATAGAAGAATTCCTCTATTTTTTGATTATCTTTCTCCATTTAATAATCCCTCCTATATATCCGCCCTCTTTCTATATAAAGTGAATGTAGTATCTATATTATAAACCAAAATAAGAACAAATGTTCTTAGAAGAGAATAAAAAAATCACCTTTTATACAAAAAAGGTGATTTAATCCAACTTCTTCAACTATCTAAAATAGCTTTTATTTTCTCTGGCTGATAACCTTTAATTTCCTCCGCTTTATTATCAGTGACTACTAAAGTTAATGGGATAGCGCTACTATTAAATTGCTTAAACTCCTTTAATACGTGCTCTTCATTAATATCCTTATTAATATAAGTAATATTATTTGCTTCTAACCATTCCTTTAACCTGACACAATATTGACATTCCTCGCTTGAATATACCGTTATATCATATTTCATCTTAAAGACCTCCTTTTTTTCTAAAAGAGAACTAAAACATTAAAAACGAAACCATGCACAAAATAATATTTTTCAACTGGAAGGTTGTCTTTATTAAAGAAAGATTCTCTTTACATATTACAATTAAAATTTTGGTGATATAGCCAAGCGGTAAGGGTCTGTCTAGCAGATGTCACGGATTTTGAATAAGAGGGAGGGTGATTTACATTATGACACCAGAAAATGTTCCCATGTGGATTAGCTTAATAGGAAATTTTGGATTTCCTATTGCCATAACAGTCTATCTGTTCATTCGCTTTGAAAGGAAAATAGATAAATTAGAGGCTGTCATCATGGAGTTATCTGAAGTTATAAAATCTCTTAATTACAAAAAAGGAGGGTGATCCATATAGAAATTGAAAAATTATTGGCTTGTTACTGTAAATCGAGAGAAATTCAATCATTTTATACAAATTGCTTAACTAATGATAGTCTTTCTCCAAAAGAACGCGATTTACTAATAAATCTTATTAAAAACGCCAATACTTCTTCTAATTTATTGCGTGAATATTGTCAGCATACTAATGAAATATGATCTTTTTACAAGTAAACCCACCAAATAATTTAGGTTATAGACAACCTAATTTTATTTGGTGGGTTTTAATTTTTAACGGAATATTCCATTGCCAATTTTCTTACATCTTTCATCCAATTAATGTATGATTGTATGAACAGGAGGGGAATTTTATGATAGCCTACAAGAGAATAGCTATACTATATCTTCTTATAATAATCCTTAGTATATTTATTGCTACACAGATGAACAGCATATTAAATGGATTGTTGGTTCTTGCTTTTTTGTATTTGTTGTTTATTGGCCTTCCTTATTTATTACAAAAAAAGGTGAAGTTTTTCGAGATGTTTTGGAATTGGTTAACAAAAGGTGAGCGAATAGGTCCTAAAAATTAATTTTTTCCAAAACAAAATAAAGAAACACTCTAACTGTTCTACCGTGTAGGCCCAAGCGGCTCATCGAACGCCTCAGAAAAGCGCCCAGTCGGAACTGAAATCAACCACACGTTATTGTGATAAGCCTTATTTTTCTTAGAAAGCAAAAATTACATCTTGTATATTATGGTAAAATGCGATAGAATTCATTAACTGTATTTGGTGTTGAACAAAACGGTTCTAATTATACTGACTTTTTCTTGTATGGAAGTGAAGTAAATATATATCCTAATATCTAATGTTGAACTGGGGCGCTTGTTCAATAAAATACAAATTTTTTATTGTAGTAAATAAATTCAGAATAGTACAAAAAAAGGGCGGAGCACCTTCTAACTTTGGCTCATCTATCCAGGTTCTAATTAATTCCATGACATTTAACTTCTATCAGCAAGTATTTTTTGTACTTAAAGCGAAGCGTCAGCGGGTGTTCAAACATCTGCCGAAATTTAAATGAAGGGTGGGAGGGTCTAAATTGGGAATTGGATTAGTTGCTTTGGGATTAGTATTGGTACTAGGAGTAGCTTTTATGATAGGTCTTGGTAAATCGAATAAAAAGAAATATATACTTTGGGGAATAACTATGATGTTAGTAATTGCTCCTTTATTCTCAGGGGTTGTTTCTATTCTGTATGGGAGATATGAAGGTGAGGGGTTTGCGGCGGTCGCACTAATGATGGTCATGTTTCCACTTCTATTTTTAACTGGACTTGTGCTTCTTCTTTTAGGAATTTTTAAAAAAGGGAAAGCTAAATCTATTAAGCCAACGGATGCGTAACAGCTTTTATTGCTTTTCATATGAATTTCATTTGTAAGCGTCAAATAGCGCCCACCTGTTACTCAGGGGGCGCTATACATTTAAACAGTGATTATGTAGAGTTGACCGGAACCTCTATGGCAGCGCCTTTTGTTGCTGGTGCCGCTGCACTTATTATAAAGATGATAAATCGTACTGAGCCACATTTGATTCCTATGTATGTGTATGATTACTTATTGTCGCATGCTCTTCCATTGGAAAACTTCTCAATCAATCAAGTTGGAAATGGTTTTATTCAATTGAAATAAGCAACTACTTAAGGAATGTAATCAAGGCCATGACGTTTAAATTCTTTAGCAGATTTTTATTCCAAGCATACTATACATCAATAAAAGGATCGATTGGAGGCAATTATGACTAGCAACAATAAAATTGCATCGACCAATATAGTGCTGTCAATTTTACTTGTTCTAGGTATTACCTATAATTATTTTTACAATCAATCACCCATTCAAATGGAACGCTTTGGTCATTTAGGGTTTTGGTTAGCTTTCCCTTTATCAATAATCAATATAGTCCTGAGTTTGAAGCTACTGAAAAATAAAACGGGCAAGCGCTAGCAGCTATATACGACACAAAACCCCTAGAAAAGATTCTAGGGGTTTACTTGATAATGGTATCTTAAATTGACTTTTTAAAAGCTCCATTAAACGGACACATCAATAGAACCGCTGGATGTACTGATATGACTTTGATTATTTTGACTTGCTGCTTTAAATGAGCGCCAAGCTTCTGTATAAATCGAATTAAATTCACTTTCACGGAGATGTTCTTCTCGTGTACCAATCGCATGCCAACCATTATGGGGCGAATAGGTAGAAGTAATATTCCCCCTCGCATCCTTCACCTCTAAATAGCTCACATTTCCACGCTGCATGAATGGTAATTGCCTTAACATTTGTGCTATCGAGCCTTTACGATCAGGTGATGCTACAGATACAAAACTCTTCTTTAATGTCCTATAAGAAGAATTTTTATGCCCACCAAATTTGTCATTTTCAAAATCTTTTTTAGCTTGTGCAATAATTGCTTCCTTATATTTTTCTTCACTCATCGCTGGAGCTGATTTTGTCGGCATCGCATTTATTCCTGAAAAACTTGGCATTGAAATAGGTGTTAATTTACTTTCAACACCTAACAATTTTAATGCATCACTACTTATAGTTGGAAATCGCATTTGTACCTCCTATATTTGAGAGAACATTATAATTAGTTACATTATTATTTACTCATAGTTATAGTAAACAGTTAATTTTGGAGAGGAATATTTCTTCCATGAACTACCTGCTAAAATACTTACATTTGTCCCATTATAATAAATAGACCATGTACCGGCAGCTGGTTGTCCTATAACTCCAGTAGTTATTTCAGTTTTATTAAGCGAACCCCAAGGGGCAGAAGTATAATTGTCCATAGAATCATTTTTG
This sequence comes from Lysinibacillus sp. RC46, assembly GCF_041262385.1. NCBI lineage: Bacteria > Bacillati > Bacillota > Bacilli > Caryophanales > Bacillaceae > Lysinibacillus > Lysinibacillus sp. RC46. The sequence continues at coordinate 149,100 of NZ_JBGCCF010000009.1, forward strand.
ATATGCACTCTATTAGAAACAATTGCTCCGTTACCTCCATATGTGAGACCACTATTGGCATCAACTACCACTTTAGTAACTACAGCATCAGATGGTAATCCAGAAAAATTAAATGTAGCTACACTAGAATCTCCACTTGTTTGTTGAGCAAGAGTTAGACTCATTGTATCCCTAGAAGTAACCGTTTTTGAAGATGATGCAGCAAGTGTTGTAGATGTTGTGAACGAAAACATCATTACTACTACAAGCAGAAAACTAAAGAATTTCGTAAATTTCATTTCAATGATCCTCCTTCGTAAAGATAATTAGGTATTATTACCAAAAATAAACCTAACATTGTTATTGTTAGTATTTTTTTACAATAACACCTCTATTATCATATCGGATAGGCAACCAAAATTTTTAGTTTAAATTATAGAACACTCGCTATGCTTATGAAATAGATGTTCTACTAATGTTACATAAACATGCTACTACCCCCTTTGCCCCTAAAACTTTTCTTGGAGAAAACCCATAAAACCTTATACACTCACATACAAAACGAGTTTACGCATCATTAGAATTAGGCAGTAACGACAAAGGGCAAACCCTTGTCATTACTGCCTTTTTGGTTGAATCACTAGTTATTATGTATACAGTATTTTATACATTGTTGGTTTCATAGTGTTTTTCGACTGGTTCACCAACAAATAAGTAGCTATATATTTGTAAAGGTCGTAGGAATCTCCGACCAAGTCAGTTTCATGTACTTTCACCACAAAACTCCCTAAAATGGAAATGACAGCATAAAGGAGATTCTAAATTATGAAATCTAACACTATGGCGCATCATTTTCATACATTACAGAAGCAGCGAATACACTACCTACCTTGTATTCAATCACTCTCGCTGGAACAACTCTGGCATCGTGAGAAAGAAGAAAAATGGTCTATCGGTGAACATTTCTATCACCTTTATCTCATCCTAAAAATGCTAAAAACAGCAACAAAATTTTCCTTACTACTCACCCCTTACGCAAAAATGCGAAGAAACAAGCCTTACGCTACTGAAATACATGATATTTACGAGGAATATAAAAACAAAAAAGGACGAGGCATGAGAGCACCAGGAATATTAGTGCCTCCTACAAAAATTCGTTTTACCTTGAGCACCGCTGAAATCGAACAATTACTAGTAAACGAAACGAGCGCAATGCAAGAATTAGTAAAAAATATTGAGGAGGATATTGCCGGGCATATTATCTTTCCAGATCCCATTGCCCACTATCCTAACCTTATTCAATCTATCCAGCTCCTTGCCATCCACGAAAAACATCATTTTAGAATAATGGAGGGGCAATATAATCGATTGAGTGCATCTAGCGAAGTTTTAATTTAAAACAAAAAAATAAGTAGATTTTATTTATGAAAAGAGGTTTGAAATATGAAGATTCTAGGAAATGTTATTGATGATCAAGGAAGATGTAAGCACTATTTTAATAAGGTAGATACAATTTCACTTAAATTTAAATGTTGTGGAGAATATTATCCTTGCTATAAATGTCATGAGGAAAATTCAAATCATAAGATTCAGCCGTGGAAGAAAGAAGACTTTGATGAAAAGGCAATATTTTGTGGCGTATGTAAAAGTGAATTAACGATTCGTGAATATATGAATAGCACAAACTGTAAGCATTGTAATACACTTTTTAACCCAAATTGCAGTAAGCATTTTCATATATACTTTGAGACGGATAATAATAATTCTACATGTACTTTCTAAATAGAAAAGCCTTTGAAGGGATAATGCCTTCAAAGGTTTCCTCTTAGGATCTATGCGTAATGATTATTTATCATACTTTTGAAGAAATGCTTTTACTTTCTCCTTGGCAAATTGCGTGCTCAAACTACCTGGATTTGCATCAAAGCCATGATCGACCTTTGGAAGAAGATAAAGCTCATGCGCTACACCGCTTTTAGTCAGTTTCTCGTCTAAAACGTTCGCCTGCTCTACAGGAACAATACGATCCCCCGTTCCTAAAAACGTAATAGTTGGTGGCGTATTTTCCTGAATATAGCATATAGGGGAAAGCATCTTATAACGCTCAGGGTATTCAGATAGTGAACCTCCAATGTACTTATTCATAACATCTTGGACATAATGCATACTTGGATTGCTCTTGTAAAACAAAGTCATATCTGACGGCCCATACATGTTAATCACCGCCTTGATTGGTACATCCGGTACATCCGTTGATGGTGGTAAATGCTTATCTCCCATACTATATGTAGCAAGCATAGCTAGATTTCCCCCAGCAGACTCACCCATTAAAATGATTCTGTTCGGATCAATCTTATACGTATCTGCATGTTGCACGATCCAACCTAACGCCGATTTAACATCCCCTACTTCATCTTTCCAACCTGCTTCAGGAGGCATACGGTATTGGACATCAAAAACAGTGTACCCTTGATCATTCATCCACTGATTCCAGTCTTGAACTTGGCCTTTATCTCCACTTACCCAACCACCCCCATGCACTTGAACAATGACAGGTGTTAAAACATCCTCTGATTTTTTCTTTGCTGGCCACACATCGAGCTTTAATTCAATGCCGTCCGTAGTTTTCCCATACACCACATCTACACTAGGCTTTGTTGAGATATTTTGTTTATAGAAAAAAAGTGAGCTAAGAGAAACCGATACATTCTCGCTTTTGGCATAGCTTTTCATATTACTAATTGGCTGCACAGTTAAAAAAATTAATAACAACAAAATAGGAATTAGAACAGTAAGAGCAATTAAGGTTTTCTTCCAAAAAGAAAGAGCTAGTAAAACTATTATTATTAATGCTGTAATTACTAGAATAATCGGAAATATAGAAGCCCCCCATGCAAGTAGACTCATTATTTTATCCATATTACTTGGATTTAAAATATAGTATGCCACTATAATGATAATGAAACATACTATCACAGAGAGGATTGTGAGTAGCCACTGAAGAAAACCTCTAGGTCGCCAATTTAAATTTGCTTTTGTCTGATCCATCTTTTAAAAATCCCCCATACTACACCATATTTTTATAATGCCTTAAAACATAAGATTTCTAGTAAATATTTCAAAATCCATACTTTAATATAAATGATATGCCACATTGAAAACTTTAGGAATAACAATCTCCATTGTTCAAAGACTCCGTTGTGGTTACCTGGAATCTGCATGTTTAAAGCACCTTATTCTGTATGTAACATGCGCGAATCCCAGAGTTGTAGCTGATTGTCCTCAAATTTCAGAATTTGTAGAAAAATATACAAAAAATGATTTCGAAACTTTATAGCTGATGGTTTTGTAATAACATAAGCAAAAAAGAAAAGCAGGAGTGCCGTGATGAAAACAAAAAGAATCTTAGGAAAACCCTCTGTTTAATTGGAAGTAAAGCATCATTATTCTAGTTTGAACATCACTTTAAAACATTAAGGAATGAATTAAGACTAGTTATCTGAATTATCAATTTTCTATAATAAAATAGCAAAAGTTGATTATAAAACTTTATTGCAAATGGTATGGTATTCACATCACAAAAAAGAAAAGAGGAGAATTTATATGAAAATCAAAAAATTCCGAAAACTATTAATGTTTAAGGTGTTTAAGTTCGTCTAAAAAAATCATTGAATCTAAGGAGTTAGAAAATGAAGATAATAAAAGTAATACTCTTTTTTATCATACTTGTAATATCTCTTGTGATTTCAGAACGTGGAATCATATATTATTTGATGTCAACTCCAAAACCGGGACCGGTAAATCCATATCCGTTATCTGAAGTGACACCATTTGTGCCCCATGGTATCGCAGCGTTTATTGTCCTAGTAGCGCTTTGGATTACAAATAAAATAATGCATGTTTTCTCGCTCATAAAAACTAAATTAGTAAAAAATCCTTCTTAGCCTTGAATTTTGCCTTCAAGGCTATTTCTCTTATAGTGGCAATTTGTTCGTCTCATACTTACACGGGATGTGTTTTACACTGCTACGCTATCTCATTTTTCCACATGCATTTAATTTTCAAAATACTTTATTGCTTAACTGTCTTCAATTTCGGAAAACTCTTTTAGCCACTCTGTCATTCTACTCATAGCATAATCCTGTTCAAATTGGTACCAATGATTTTCGATGCTTAATTCATTAATTTTTTCTTTAAAAATTCGAAAAGGTTTTCTTCCGTTAAGTACATTGATTAAATGCATCGTAATCGGATCTGATTGCTTTTTAGCAAAACTGACCATGACATCATACATTTCAGATGATGAAACGTTTGGAATCATCACTAAATCCACAGCCACTTCCTCATCATCCCAATCAATCTCAGGCTCACCAGTAATAAATTCTGGCGCATCCAAAAGAACTTCACCCGTTCGACGATTTAACACATACGATATGTCATTATCATTTCCATTTAAAAATATATCCACAAGTTCATCTAGTAGTTTCAATTTCCTCACCTCATATTAGTGCTACACGGACAGGGATAGAATGCTTAAGCTCAGTCGAAAACTGCATAAAAAAGAGCCGAAAAGATTCGATTCGGCATTTATTCAAACATTCCTATACTGAGCTCCCTACAAAACGATTCTATCGTGTCACGCTCTTCTTTTGGCAATGCTTCGTACTCAACCAGATATTGTGCTGAAAAGTCTTCTAGCTCCTTATAACCGACTTCTCTTGTCAGGACGATTCCATTGACCTCATTAGCCAATTCGTTTGCCGCCACAATATCCGTAAACGCAAAGGCCTGTTCTTCGTCATCCGTAAATGTAAGAAGGTCAATTTCTCCCTGGTAATAGCGATTATCTACTTGCACTACATAATATCTAATTGAATCCATTATACACCTCCCCAATTCATGATTTTCATTATTACCTTTTAACTAAAAATCCATCCCTCATCAATTCGTACGGGCCTTACCTTCAATAAACTGATGAATGCCCATGTAACAACGTAGTTATAAAAACCCTGACTTTTCTAAAGTAGCATTCGTAAAAACTTTTCAAAATTCACGCCTGCTTCGCGCGGAATTTGCTCCTTCGACGTAGCTTCAATTGAAGCGGCTAAAAACGTCTCCGCAAGCTTCATCGACTCAACTAAATCCTGCCCGCGCATCATGCCACCCATAATGACGGATGCAAACAAATCACCTGTCCCTGAATAGCTCTCGCCGTTATATTCTCGGATGCTAGAAAATGAACGATGTGCATCGATATACATATTGCCTACATAGCGCTTATTCGCATCTGCTGGCGGCGGATTCAAACCGGTAATAATAACGTTCGCTCTAGTTTCCTGCTGCAGCTGATGGCCCGCTTCCTCTAACGCCTGCAGATAATCTGAATCATTTTGATAGCTTTGTAGCTTCTCGTATGACAAACCCGTAAGCAAACAGCATTCTGTAATATTAGGCGTAATAATGTCAGCACACTTCACTAGCGCTTTCATACGATCAAGCAACTCGCCTGTATACATTTTATACACCTCGCCCAAATCGCCCATTACCGGATCGACAAGCAGCTTCGTTTTACTTGAGTGAAACACATTTAAAAATCGAAAAATGTTATCAATTTGCTCTTTCCCTGTCACAAAGCCTGTGTGTATGCCATCAAAGGTCGCACCAAGCTTGCTCCACTCATACACAAAATAATCCATCTTTGACGTTAAATCCTCACAATAAAAACTCGAATACCCTGTTTGCGCCGTTAAAATCGCAGTTGGTAGTGGCACCGCCTGAACACCCATCACTGACAGCACAGGCATCGCAGCCGTTAACGAGCACTTCCCAAAGGATGACATATCTTGAATTACAGCAACTTTTTTCATCATACTCTCCACCTAACTAATCCTGCATGTATTCTCTTCATCGTATCATAATTAGATAGATGCGAAAATGCACTCCCTTATAGAAAAACAAACTGACCTTTAATATTTTTATCAAATTGGCACTTTTATGATAGTCAGTCCTTTGCTAAAGTAAAAATTATTAAAAAATTCATCCTAGCGAGGACATGCAAATGCAAAATATACAAAGTCAACCCTATACAAAACCACGTACGAAAACATTTGATTTAGTCATTACTTCAATCCTTGCAGCACTTGTTTTCGTCGCGACAATGTTCATTAATATAAAGCTACCATTCGGGCAAGGTGGACTTATTCACTTAGGGACATCCATGCTTTTGATCGCGTCGATTTTATTTGGTCCTAAAAAGGGAGCACTTGCTGGAGCAATCGGAATGGGCTTATTCGATATCGTAGGTGGCTGGTTAATTTGGGCGCCAACCACAATAATCTCCCGCGCATTACAAGGCGCCATCGTTGGGAAAATCGCTTGGTCTAAAGGTCATAGAGGCGACAATATTGGGTTAAACATTTTCGCAGCAGCTGTTTCAATGCCTGTGATGATGGCAGTCTACTATATCGGGCAAGCGATTATGTTCAAAAGCTGGGTTGCCCCTTTAGCATCCATTCCAGGAGACGTAATCCAAAACGTTGTCGGTTTAATTATCGCTATTCCTGTATGTATCGTGATGAAAAAAACACCGTATTTTAAAAAGAATTTTTAACTTCTTTCAAAAGAAGTTAAAGCCTCTGGCGGATGTCACGGAATCGGAAAGGAGTTCTTAAAGGATGTTAGCCTAAAATCATCGCATCCATGCGATAACGGCTAACTGACCTGCATCGGTAAAAACGCCACGTCCTGTGGCATTACCGAAATGACCGACATCGTGTCGGCCCTCACGCAGGCCTTAGCACAAAGCCGATTCCGGACGCAATTATGCCGAGGCATAATTGATTACTACAAAATAAACACGCCATCTTGTTGTTTTGCTGACAGCATAGATGACGTGTTTTTTGGTTGGCGTTTCGTTTAAAATTTCAAGTCGCAATAATGGAGGATTTTTTCCATACTATATCTTTAGGGCGAAAATGCCACGAGTAAAATTGAATTAACCTAAGGAGTGGTTAGGAATGAACGGAGATGCTATCGTTTGGATCGTTCTATTACTATCTATTGTAGTTTGTGATTATTTAGCAGCCTATTTATACAAAAATAAGAAGATCCCTATATGGGCTTCTGCAATTGGCATGGCGGTTTTAATCCCAGTAATAGTCGGAAGCTTTGTGTATTTAGGGGTCAGTTATGCTAAAGCCTTTGAACCAGATAACACAAGAGAAGGGATTGCTTTTGCAGGAGGATTTATAGCGGTGATCATTGCATTAAATGCAATAATTATGTTCGTTATAGGAGTTATTTTAAATATTTATACATTCGTTAAAAAGCATTAAAACAATCATGTGTTATAAAGCATAACTGCTTGTACTTGGCGTTTTCAATATAGAATGCTCAAAATCTAAAGCTAAATTAAAGGGAATTGTTAGCTCACTTTCACAAAAGTATTTCGAAATGACTTTTCAACCTTTTCTGAATGAATAAATTTGATTTTCAATAATGAAGGTTTTTTTTCATACTATATGGTGGAGGTGAAAAAATGCCAAGAGTAAAATATATAAATTCTGACGTTGACTTAGTGGCAAGGATGATGAGAGCAGAAGCTGTAGGTGAAGGAAATCAAGGAATGCTATATGTTGGCAATGTCATTGTGAATCGTGTTATAGCAGAGTGTCCAGACTTTAAAGATTTAAGAACCATTAATGATGTCATTTATCAGGTACAGGGAGGAAATTATTCTTTTGAAGCTGTTCAAAAAGGTAATATGTTTTACCAAAGAGCGCGACCTAATGAAAAAAGATTAGCAAAATTGACTCTGGATTATTGGCGAGATCATCCAGCGAAATACGCACTTTGGTATTTCAATCCATACGCACCATGTCCTCCAACATGGTACGGTCAACCTTTTACTGGTCAATTTAAAAATCATTGCTTCTATGAACCAGCACCTGATACATGTGAAAGTGTTTATCAAGGATAGGTAGCTATTTTCCTTTTTTGTTACAGTTTTTCTGTTGAGCCTTTTACAGTCTCAAAATATTAAAGTCTATAAATAAAAAAAAGACATTCTACCCAAGTAGTTTGTCTTTTTTGTATCAATATTTTTTTGTAGATATTATTTAAAAATCTACCACGCCATTCTTGTGCTTTAGTTCAAATATTGTTTGTGATTTAATTTTATTTGTATTTTTCAGGTATGCGTTCTCCATTTCTAAACGCTCAATTTTTGCTTGTAATGTTTCAAGAGAGCCTTCAGCTTCTCTTACATTTTTGGATTGCTTCTTATTGGTTTCTTTTTTCTTGGGAGAACGTCCCCTTTTCTTTGGCTCTAGAGCTGTTAGTCCTTGTGTTTTTAATAGCTTTGTCCACTGATATATTGTACTCGGAGAAGATATATTAAATTTACTTGCTGTTTCTAGAAAAGAAGCACCTGTTTCGTTCATAAAGTTTAGTACGTCTAGTTTAAACTGAACAGGATACGTTGTATAACTTTTTTCAAAACCTTTAATCCCTTGAGCCTTAAATAATTTTACCCATGTGATAATTTGATTTTGATTTGAACCAATACTTTCTGCAATCTCTTTATAAGTCTCTGTTCCATTTAAATAACGATTCACTGCGTTTAATTTTATTTCAACTGTAAATTTAGACATATAAACACCCCATTAATGTTAGTTAAGACACATATTTACGGGTCATATCAAAATAAGAAATTTTCTTTCTTATTGCATTCTCTTTTTATTTCTCGTCATTTCCCATTTTTTAATGGCCAACACGGAACCAAAGAAAAATACCGTGGCAACCAATATACCTACCGGAAGACTAGTCACAATGTCTGCAGGTAATACAAAAGTAAGCAGAGGGAAAGCATACACAGCTGGTAAACGGATGCCAACGATATGCAACAAAATAAACATTAGCAACATAGCTAAAATCGTAATGAGTATCCAAGAATTAATATTCAAATACAAAAGCGTTCCTACAGTTGTTGATATGTACAGTAGCAATACTTGCTTAAACGCCATTTTGCTACTGTACATTGGTTTTTGAAGCACTTCATACACGGCGACAAGGATGACCGCAAGCTGCTCATAACCAACAATCGTGACTGAATCAATCCAAACCAAATTGAGGAATATAAAAACCAACATATACTTATACTGAATTGGCACTTTCTTTACCAATCCCTTATTTAATCCAAATAGGAGAACACCACGCATTAAGAGGAGCGTGAAAATGAAAACCGCTATAATAATTCGACCTCTCCATAGCTTAGTTGCAAAGAATTTTGCAACCTTGGAGACGATTGCTAACTATAAATCTAATATTCTTACAGCAGAACTAGTGCCTATTCTAGATGCACCAGCATCAACCATTAATTTTATATCATCGATGTTACGTACTCCGCCCGATGCTTTGACCCCAACATTTGGTCCAACTGCTTTTCTCATGATCGCAACATCTTCAACAGTTGCTCCGTGCAGAGAACAACCTGTGGAAGTTTTAAGATAGTCCGCACCCGCTTTTACAGATATTTCGCAAGCACGTACTTTTTCTTCATCCGTTAATAGACATGCCTCTATAATAACTTTTACTAGGGCCTTTCCTTTTGCAGCGTTTACAACTCTACTAATTTCTTTTTCAACTAGCATATTGTTTTTATTTTTTAATGCCCCGATATTAATCACTACATCTATTTCCGTAGCCCCGTTACCAATTGCATTTAGAGTCTCAAATACTTTCGTCTCAGTAGTGCTCGCACCTAAAGGAAATCCTATAACTGTGCAAATATTAACATCTGTTTCACGTAAAAGATCTGCAGATAAGCTTACCCAAGCAGGATTCACGCATACAGACGCAAAGTAAAATTGTTTTGCCTCTTGGCATAAATTAATTATTTCTTTTTCGGTAGTACAAGGTGAAAGTAATGTGTGGTCTATTAATTTTGGATAGTCCATAAATATATCAACTCCATCTTCAAGATATGTTTAGTGAAATTAGGTGATCTGCGTTTTTTTTACCTCAAGAGCTTTTTATGATAGACCAAGAGGATTTTCATTTAATGCTACTTTTTTCAAGCCTAATCCATTTGTTTTCATTTCTAAAACCATTATGTGAAAAGATAATTGTGAATTGTGAATCATTCCACATATTTAATTTATAAACCATTTATTTTAGCCTATATGGATGTTAAATTACCCATGTCTCTTATAATAAAGGGTTTATCATTTTTTTGACCATCCAGTACATTTGTTTTTTACCCATCCATTTATAATTAAAAAAAGAGACAAAACTGGTCAAATCCTAAAAAAAAGCGAGAAATCAATTTTAGAAACATTGATTTCTCGCGCTTTTCTGATGTGAAATTTTCATAGTGTTAAAAAATAAAATGGTTAAGGTTCGCACCAAAATTATCTGTTGCTGTCACTTCTTTAGCACTACGTAAATCAATCCCTCGTTTTGCCAGAGGGTCATACTTAACTGACACCTAAATTTCATTAGTTTTTCAATAAAAAGAATCAAAATAGTTTAAAGTTTAAAGCGAATGAAGTGCTTCTGCAAACCTTTTGATTCCTTCTTCAATTGATTTTTCATCTTCCCTTGAGAAAGTAAAACGCACAAAATTCTTTTTAGACCCAATTGTAGAACCGGGGACATAAATTACTCCTCTTTTAATGGATGTCTCAAGTAATTGGACTTCATTAAAGTCTTTTAATATTTTACACCAGATATGAATCCCCCCTTGAGGAACAAAAAATTCCACCTCATCCTTTAAATAATGAGTAAGACTTTTAACAATTTGATTTCTTCTTTTTTCTAATTCCACAACTAATTTATTCATATGAGATTGGAAATTTTCTGATTCTAAAAAATCATTAGCAATCCATTGTGTAAAGCTTGAATGACCAAAGTCTATTTGCTGTTTTGCATCGGATAATCTTTCTATTACTGATTTGGGCCCTATAATCCAGCCAATTCTTAGTCCTGAGGCAACAATTTTGGACAATGAGCTAATGTATAAAACATTTCCGTTAACATCCATTGATTTAAGTGTAGGGATTTTTCTCCCTGTAAAAGCTGTTAAACTATATGGATCGTCTTCTACTACTGGGATTCCTAGTTCGGAGGATATGTCTAAAATATCTCGTCTTTTCTTTTCATTCATGACAGAACCTGTAGGGTTTTGAAAATCAGGATTTAAAAAAATCATTCTAATTCGATGTTTTTTATATAATGAGCGTAAATCTTCTGGTTTTATGCCATCCTTGTCCACAGATAAATAATGTATTTGAATGCCTGCTGTTTTGAAAATTTGAAGATTATAACTGTATGAAGGCTCTTCTAGCGCAACTGCATCTCCTGGTTTTAACAAACACTGCACGATTAAATGTATGGCTTGTTGTGCACCAGATGTAATGAGAATGGAAGCGGGATCGGTTTCTATTTGACGATACTGTCTCATATGTTTCGTTATTGTTTCTCTAAATATCTCATTCCCTTGTGGATGATCATATCCTAAGCTCCCAATAAAAGAACGGGTAAAAGTAATCTCCCTTAAATAATCCAACGGGAAAAGATCCTCTGACAATTCTCCACTAGCTAAATTGATTAGTTTATGTTCAACCGCTTCTTTTCTTATTCTCTGCGTTACAGGTTGATTAGGTAAAAAAGGCCCCGCTTCAATATATCTATTCCAACTAGGAATGCGTTTATTTGTAATTCCCCAGATGTCTTTACTGATTGTTGTACCGCTTCCTCTATTTCTTTCAATCAGTCCATTGGATTCCAACTCATCATATGCACTTACAACAGTGCTTCTGTTTATATTAAATTCTTTAGCTAAAAACCTTTCAGACGGTAAGGATTTATCAGCCGGAAATGTGCCATCTGCTATCCCTTTTTCAATATATTCGGCAAGTTGTTTATATATAGCTTTCTTTGATTCTCGATCTGGTTTCCAATCCATAAAAACTCTCTCCTTAAAATTCCTAATTGTTCCTATCCCAAAAAATGGGGGTTCAATAGAATTATCCTGTATTCTCTTTTATCAAACTGCAATAACTTCCTCTAATCTTTTCGATTAAAAAGAATTATTTTAAATAAATCACACTCATAATAAACCACCCATTTAACCTTTAATTTAACCATCCACTTTGTTTATCAAACCACTTCTTGCATTTTAAAAGCTTGATATAATCCCTTTTTTCACAAAAAAATTATATCAAAATATTTTTTTCATTTGAGAACGTTTTGTGATAGATTTCATATTTTCTTGCCTTTCGATTTTTATGCAACTAATATGAAACTCGAATTGTGAATCAAATTCCGCACAAACCCTTATTAGCCTTTAAAACATACAAGAATAATTGAAAGGGGTTTGTCTATGAAAAAGATGTGGATCAGTTTCATTAGCTTTTTCACTATTGCCACTATATTAACAGGGTGTGAACCGTTGTTAGTATTGGATCCAAAAGGGCCTCAGGGTCAAGTACAAGCTAAAGATATAATGCTATCGATTTGGATTATGTCCGTTATCCTTATCGTTGTGTATGTCATCTTAGCTTATATGTTATTTAGATTTCGCGCGTCTAAACAAAGCGCAAACTATAAACCTCCCTACATTAAAGGAAGTACACTAGTTGAAATAATTTGTGTTGGTATACCTGTATTGATCGTTATATTCCTATCAATTGTTTCAGTTCAAAGTAACAATAAGGTTGAATCAACACCTGCAGAATATAAGGACAAAGAACCTCTTGTCATTTATGCTGCAACATCTAACTGGAAATGGCACTTTAGCTATCCAGCAGAAAACATTGAAACAGTTAACTATCTGTATATTCCTGTTGACCGTCCAATTGAGTTTAAACTCTACTCTTACGGACCTATTACAAGTTTCTGGATTCCGCAGCTTGGGGGGCAAAAATATGCAATGTCAGATATGGTGAATACATTGCATTTAGGTGCTAACACACCAGGTGAATATATGGGACGAAACGCAAGTTTTAGTGGTAAAGGATTTGCTGAAAATACTTTTAGAGTCGAAGCAGTACATCAGGAAGAATTTGATAGCTGGGTAAAGGACATTAAAAATACTTCTCCAGAAATAACGGAAGAAAAATTTGATAATTTACTAAAGCCAGGTCATGTGGATGAAGCTTCGTTTAATGGGACTCACTTAACATTTTATCCGGCACCAGACAGTGAACATGGTGAACATTAACACAGGTTTCTAATTCATTAGAATAGTGTTCATTCAAACACCACTAATTCTTATGATGAATCATTTAATTATTAAAATTCCACTATTTTACTATAGAACTCTTGAAAGGAGTATTAATCGTTATGGAATTCTTTGAACGATTTGCTATACCTCATCCAAGTGCTGCGATTTACGGATCAATGGTTGCCATTGCACTAACGATTATAGCAATCATTGTCGGATTAACTTTTTTTAAAAAATGGGGCTATTTATGGCGTGAATGGTTAACGACAGTTGATCATAAGCGAATTGGGATTATGTATTTAATCTCTGCATTACTAATGCTTTTCCGCGGTGGAGCAGATGCGATTATGATTCGTGCTCAACTAGCTGTACCTGATAATAAATTACTTGATGCTCAGCACTATAATGAAGTATTCACTACTCATGGGACTGTGATGATCATCTTTATGGCAATGCCCTTCATTATGGCATTTATGAACTTCGTTGTACCATTACAAATCGGGGCTCGTGACGTAGCTTTCCCAAGGTTAAACGCATTAAGTTTTTGGTTATTCTTTATGGGGGCAATGCTCCTAAACATTTCCTTTGTCATTGGTGGTTCACCTGATTCAGGTTGGACAAATTACTTCCCTCTAGCGAATAACGATTATAGCCAATCAGTAGGTACTAACTATTATTTATTCGCTCTACAAATTTCTGGATTGGGCACATTAATGACTGGTATTAACATGATCGCAACGATTCTTAAAATGCGAGCACCTGGTATGACATTAATGAAAATGCCAATGTTTACATGGTCTGCTTTAGTAGCTAATGTTATTATCGTTTTCGCTTTTCCTGTATTAACAGTAGCACTTGCTATGGGGACTATGGACCGCTTATTTGGAACTAACTTCTTCTCAACAACAAGTGGTGGTATGGATATGCTTTGGGCCAATTTCTTCTGGGTCTGGGGACATCCTGAAGTATATATTCTAGTGTTACCAGCGTTCGGTATTTACAGTGAAATTATCTCCACCTTTTCTAAGAGAAACCTTTATGGATATAAATCTATGGTTGGCTCAATGGTGATTATCTCCTTCCTATCATTTTTAGTATGGACGCACCATTTCTTTACGATGGGACAAGGAGCTTTAACAAACAGTGTCTTCTCTATTACAACAATGGCGATAGCCGTTCCAACAGGAGTTAAGCTTTTCAACTGGTTATTTACACTTTGGAAAGGAAAAATCGAATTCACGACTCCAATGCTCTATTCATTACTATTTATCCCCACTTTTACAATTGGTGGAGTAACCGGAGTTATGCTCGGAATGTCAGCTGCTGACTATCAATATCATAATACGATGTTTCTAGTGGCTCATTTCCATATGGTTATTATTCCTGGTGTTGTATTCGGTATGTTAGCCGGTTTACATTACTATTGGCCAAAAATGTTTGGCTTTATATTAAATGAAAAAATCGGAAAATTGACAGCTTGGATTATCGCTATTAGTACGCTTGTGGCGTTTATGCCAATGTTCTTCTCAGGTCTCGATGGACAAGCACGTCGTATGTACACATACACTGAAGAAACTGGTTTTGGCATATGGAATATGATTTCGTTTGTAGGTGCAATTGGCCTAGCAATTGGATTTGCCTTAATCGCCTATAACGTTTACTACAGTATTCGTTACGCATCAAGAGATATTGGCTCAGATCCATGGGATTCACGTTCACTAGAGTGGGCTACGCCAAATCCTGTACCTCATTATAACTTTGCTATTTTACCGCATGTTAACTCTACTGAAGCTTTCTGGGATTCAAAGTATAATAATCATGTTTTATTCCCAGATAAATATGAAGAAATTCATATGCCAAATAACAGCGGTGTCCCATTTATATTAAGCTGTATTTTCTTTGCTTGGGGCTTTTCTTTTGTATTCGGAATGTGGATTCCAACGATCATCACTACCATTGGGATATTTATATGTATGGCTTTACGTTCTTTAGAAAAAGATCACGGACATTACGTATCTGTAGAAGAAGTAATAAAAACAGAAACGCAATTGCGAGGTGCTAAATAATGAAGATTGATAAAACACTTCCACTCGAATATAGTACACAACAGAATCAATTAAACATTCTCGGTTTTTGGATTTTCCTAGGCGCCGAAATTATGCTTTTTGGAACGCTCTTTGCAGGTTACTTCGTTTTATTTAATCGTGTTGGTAACGGTCCAACTGGGGCAGAGATTTTCGAACTCGCGCCTGTCCTATTTGAAACATTTATACTCCTAACAAGTAGCTTTACGATCGGGTTAGGAATACATGCCATGCGACATGAAAACAAGAAGGCCATGATTACATTCTTCGTGATCACACTACTTCTTGGTCTAGCATTTATAGGTTTTGAAGTTGCTGAGTTTGCTCACTACATTCATATTGGTGCAGGACTACAAACAAGTGCTTTCACAGCTATATTACTAACAACACTAGGAACTCATGGAGGTCACGTAACATTCGGTGTATTCTGGGGATTCCTTATTGTCCTACAACTAATAAAACGTGGACTGACTCCACAAACAGCTAATAAAGCTTTTATTTTCTCCCTATATTGGCACTTCTTAGATGTCGTTTGGATCTTTATATTCAGCTTCATTTACTTGAAAGGAATGGTATAAAATGAGCAATTTATTCCCTCTTAAACAAGTAATAGGTTTTGCACTTTCAATAATCCTAACTTTAATCGCAGTTAGTGTTTATTTTCTGGATGTATCCTTTCCCATTATTATGACGATTTTACTTGTCACAGCATTTATTCAGGCAACCCTTCAACTGATTGTGTTTATGCACGCAAGTGAAACGAAGGATAAAGGAGCAATCTTTACAAACATTTACTATGCTTTAATTATTGCCCTTGTTACAGTATTCGGGACAATATTATGTATGGTTTGGGGATATTTATAATATCATTATATAAGCAGACAAATACTCTGATAGAAGTATTTGTCTGCTTTATTACATACGAAATTAATTAATAAATTATATATTTGTGTACCTTTTATCTGTTCAAGTAAAAGTAAATTTACTATATAATGTTGAGAAAATATTTGCGCTATTCTCCAAATAAATTCATTGGTACGGTTTTCAAAAATTCTCTCACTTCTCGAATGCCAGGAAGTTCACTTTCTACAAGCTCCACCCCGACAATTTTTGCTAGTGGCTGAAGCATCGGTCTTAATTCTTTAGAGACAAATATTTTACTTGGTCTTACCTCTAAGCCTTGTAAAAATGCCCATAACATGCCTTGTGCAATTGGTGGCGTTTTAGGCATAGAAAGCATTTCGTGTTCAATAACTAAATTGCTTCCTCGTTCAACAAGCATACCAGAAATCGGATAAACAGTGCGGTTCGTTTCTTCCGACTCTACGCCAAAAGGCATATAAAATAAATCATATTCTAATTGTAATGCACTTTTAGGTTTTTTCTTATATTTTGCTTTTTCAAACATTGATATTTCCTCGTAGCACTCATACGTTGGCTTCGTCATATTTATTTGCAAAATATAGATTTCTTGTAACTCACCATCCATTTGCACTTTAAACGTTGGATATTGATGTGCAGCTAGCTGCGGATATTCCCAGTCATCCTTCCGAGCTTCTGTAATATTAATCATCCTACTTACAACATCAATTAAAAGCTCTACCTCAAGATAATTTGGTCTTTCAGGATGCGTTCCCTCCAGATAGCTACGGAATTGAATCCAATTCTTCTTCCCTCTATACGACAGCCCATAATCTTTAATTAGCAGATAATCTGCTGTATCTAATTCTTCTCTATCAACAAAATTCACAGTTAAAGCATTTAAACCATAGGAGAAATCGCTCGATAAATTTTTCTCAAAAAGAATTTTTTCTAAGCTATTATAGCCAAGCTCCATGTCAAAAATCATTAACCCAAACTCTTCACCACCAGCTCCCATAACAGAAACAAGTACTTTGTAATCTACATCTTCAAAGTGAATGACAACGACTTCATCATCCCTAAAATATTGCCATGGCTTCAATTTTTTCAGGTCATTCGTAAGCTCCAATAAAGTAAGAAAGTCTGGCTCCAGTTCTTCTAGTAAACTGTCTGCCTCTTCATCCTCCCCTATCAATTCATTAATTTTCTCTAAATTGATTTTGTCCAATTTACCCGTATGAATATTACCTACTCCAGCAATACATAAAGGACTTTCAGAGTTCATCGGTAAATCCTCATTGCTCTCTAATCGAATAGTAAATGATTCGCTATAATCAATTACATGTGCGATGGCTTCATCACCAGGTTTTCGAAGCCATTCATCGACCAACTCTTCATCTGTATCTAATTCCGTATCATTTTTAGGTAAAAAACAAATCTTTTCTTTAGATTCTCGTCCATCTTTTTTAACCATTTCAAAATCAAAATAGTCCGCCCCATCCAAATCAAAACTTAGTAATATAATTTCATCTAGCGCGGAAAAACTACTGCTCTTCGGTAACAATAACTTTCGATAAATCTCCGGTTTTTTCTTACTTTCAATATGCAACTGTATCATTGTTTACCCTCCTTCTTCTATTTGTTAATGGATGCTGACCTGCTTTCACACAGAAATGTAATAATCACTTGTTCCATCTACTTTGTAACTATTCTCAAAATGAACCACTTTCTATTCACTTTACTAACAACCTGTCCGTTCTGCAATACTTCAAAATTCATTCTCCAATTATCATTCTCTTCTATACTTGCCATGTTAATTGTGCGAAACACTCTAAGTGTTGTCTAGTAACAGCTCCCCATTGGAATCACAAATTCATTTTTTAGAAAGCAAAAGATATTTTTCTGACTTTTATCAATTTTTGTTCAATTTTCAACAAAAGTTGATTTTGAAATTTTTAGAGCTAATGGTATGGTACTACTTAAGAGAGAGATTTTTAGATTTCACTTTAAAATTTAACATTGATTAGTGCATTTATTTATAAAATCTTTCCAAATCCATAGGTTGAATATTTTAATTATCATAAGACTTCATAGTATTTTCTTGTTTTACTCCTTAAAAGGATTATCAAATAATTTCAAAAAAATTGGGAGGTAGAGATGAAGAAATCACATAAAACTATTGCTGCTATTCTATTTAGTATTATTGCTTTTACTTTAATTACGTTTTTAGGAACTATTGCTATTGTGTTATTTAATGTAGAATCTTTTAATTTTCAACCTACGATTTTTGGTCAAGATATTGTTTATGTTCATGTACAAGATAATGCATTTAAAGTGAACTTACCATGGACAGGTGTAATTATATTTGGTCTTTTAGGTGGTTGTATTCAACTTCTTATTAATAAATTTAGTAAATCAGGTAAACAGGCGTATAGATGAATCTAAATATAGTTTACATTCATAAAAATCCAGTTAAAGGTAAGGTAGCACAAAGAAACTGAAAACTCTAGCTGTCCCTTTTGCTTTAGATTAATTAGTTGTGAAGGAGGTAATAGCAATGAGTGTGAATTACCTTGATATTTTTTTACAATAGTTTTTTCGCTTTTTGGACAATTATCATCGTTTTGATTGTGAAATTCTTTAATAATAAGAAGTCTAAGCTTAATAATTAGTTAAGTTGCAGCAAGTTTCGGGAATAGAAAAAGAAAGAACGCGAGAACGAGGAAACTCACTCAAATGTTCTTTCTTTTTTCGCTATTGGCCTCGCAAAAGAAAAGTTAGGGGGATTTATATTGTCCTTGACTACAAATAAGAAAAAGTTGAGTGAATTCGGAGTTCTAGGTCCATTGAGTATTGGATTTTATGTAGCATCAGCTACGGAATGTTATTCGTTTCTTTAATGCTCGTAACTGGCAAAGAGCTTACAATTAATGTTCTAGCTATACCAGCTTTAGTTTTATTTTTGGTTGTTAGAGTTACTGAATATTTTGTGACGAGAGGCGGAAAAAAAGATACTCCTCAATGGATGATTGTAGGGGCATTTGTTATCGCAGTTTTTACTGCAATAGGTATGACGGTTATACACTAAAGGCATAATAAGAAACTATATTTGCTACTTACGTTTCCGAGGTGTGAACATATGAAGAGAAAATATATTGCTGTTATTAGTTTGGTGATTGCATTTATTTTAGGGATTCCGTTTAAATGGATCCAGTATAAAGGTTCAGAAGATGTATCTATCCTTCAAATAACAGATTTAGGGATTAATAATTTATTTTTTGATTTTACTTTATTAGGCTTAAGTACTTTAATAATTTATTTAGTGTTATCTAGAATACTAAAAATGCGGGTTAAATGATGCATGAATGGTTGTGATACGGATGTCAAAGTGATATTGGCTTGGCGATTACTCATTATCTTAGCATTATTGATATTACTTATGAATAAGGTTATTTCTCTATCACTCTTCATAGCTATTATATCGGGAATAGTTCTCTTTTCTGTCATTCCTGATACGTTAATAAAAAGTTTTAAAAAAGAAATCTCCTATGATCTGTAGGAGAAGAGCATTAAAAAACAAAATTATATTAATTGCCTTACTTATTCAACAGAAGCATTGTATCTCCTTGATGAAACTATTTGAAATAAGGTGATTCAATATGTCTATTGAATTAATTTTAACATCATTAAACAAACGATTAAAAAAAGAGAAGACTATAACTATTCAAAGAAAAAATGGTGAGACCTTAAATGTTACATTTGATTGGAACAAACCAGTTAGTGACCAAGAACTAAAAGAATTTTCTTTAAAAACAAATCATATTTTGCCGAAAGACTTTTGTGCATTTTTAAAATTATGTAATGGCGGAAAATTATTTTCAGATGGCATGGATTACTTTGAACTATTCAATATAAAAGAGATACTAAATTATTTAAATGAATATGATAAAAATTTAAATTATAAAAGTGCTTATAATAAAAACTGGTATATGATTGGATATTATAAAGGATATGGTGACTATTTGTTCATTGATTCAGAAAAAGTTGCTAATTGTGAAGACGACTATCTAATATATGTTCAAGTAGGTGCTATTCAAAGATTATCAATGAATTTTGAAACATGGCTGGATCGATTTATTGTCGCACAAGGAGCTAGATATTGGTTATGGTGATTAGATTAACTTATTGTATTAACTGAAATTCTCTGAACACAAAAAACTCAATAGCTATTCTATGATAACTCTAGCTGAGGAGGAGTATATTGGACCAGATTATTACTAAATCAATAGATGCTTTAAAAAGTCGCTTGGATTCTGAAAATATATTAGTAATTCAAAGAGAGAAAGGTTATCTATACAATGTAAAATTTGAGTTTAATAATCCGGCCTCAATCAAAGATGTAGATCGATTTGTTGAAAAAACAGGATTGCGTCTTCCAAATGACTATAAAGAATTTCTGCTTAAACATAATGGAGCATTACTCTTTTCAGATGTTGAATATGGCGGAGGATTTGAACTACTTAGTGTTGAAGAAGTTCATAAAGAATATCTTGAGTACCTTGACCACTTCCCAAAAAATTGGTATCCCATTTCTGTAGATAATGGAGACTATATTATTATTGACTCCTCTCAAGTAGAGAAAGGACAGCAAAATTATTTGATTCGTTATCAAGGCGGAGAACCTGTTGAATATGCAATAAAATTAAACATGAACTTTGCAACTTGGTTAGATAGACTAATTGTTAGTCAAGGATCTGAGTTTTGGTTGTGGTAGATCACTAAATTACGTTATGTACTTTAGCATAACTTGTTTCTTTGCATCTTTATTGGTATAGGAAGAGATTTATATTGAATAATTTTAGAATGAAATATGGTGTACCATTGATGTTAGGCTAACGCTGAGCATCACGAAGTTAAAACTACTTAAACTTCGGATTTGATTTTGAAGACAATTATAGGAAAATTTAAAAAACGTCAAACCTTAAGTTTATAATGGTTTTGACGTTTTTTTACACTCTATTTAACACCAGCTTATTTTACTATGAAAGTTCAATCTCATCACCAATTGCTTCAAAGGCGATTTTAATTTTCTCTTTTAAATCCTCAAGAAACTGATTTCGTTGATCTAGTTTACTAGCTTCTTCACGTGTCCACGTATATTTCATTACGAAACCTGGACAAACATTTAAACGGTCATAATTCTTACATAAAATCTTTTCTTGTATTCGATGTTGATCTTCAGGTAAAATCATGCCACTGTTTTCGAATGATTGGAATAAATCTATAAACTCTTCTCTTTTTGACTGACGTAACGTTAGCACATGCTTTTTCCAATATTGAATATACTCTTCAAAAGTTAATTTTCCATCAAACCACAACAAGTTACTCGAGCGATAAGATACATGAAAATTACTTGAAAGTTTAAATCCTGTATTAAATAAATTCTTTACCTTTTCAATATCTAAGTTTGAATATGTATTCTTAGCAGAATGCATTGTATCTCCAGCATAAAGCCATAAATGAATACTCCAGTCATCACCTTCAACACTAGAATCAAGAGCAATTTGCTTCACTGTATTTTTCTTACTTTCCGCATAATGCTTCCATCCCCGATGATAATCTACAACTGCATTTTCTCCGTTTATCTTCAACGTTTCTAATAAAGCTACACAACGTTTATTTAATAAATATTGATTCCCTTTACATACTGCAAATTGCGTATATGGGTTTAAATAAGAAAATTCATGACAAGACACTAGATCAAGGCATCTTGATTTGTATTGATGGAATAATATTCATAAATGATGGTAGTAAGCTTACGGATATTTACCAACGTGAAATTAAAGAGGATTTTGAAAGTTGTTTAAAAAGTACACCTATATTAATTGCACTAAGACATTCTTTTGATTTGCCTTTTGAAAGTTTATCTGGCTTTAATACTTCATTAATTGCTGATACAGATGTGACGCATTATTTACAATGTCTTGAGAGCTACTGCTCCAACAGCGAAAATAATACATATAATGAGATCAAGGAAATTTTACAAACGTGTGGTTTACATAACAATGGAGTTGTTAGTAAAATTGTAGATAAGTATGCTTTCAATGCACTTCCACAAGACTACTCAAAAGATAACTCATTAAAAGGCAAAGTCATAATTACAAAGAAAACAGAAGATTTTTATTTTTCTGCTGTTTTACAGATGACAGCTAGCGCATTGCTAAAAGCGCAAGGTCAAATCATAAATTCGTTTACAGATGTGTCTAAGTTTGGATGTGCGATGGTTAGTCAAATTGATTGTGAGAATAGATTGAATGCAAAGATTTTAAGGGCTTATCCAGATCAATCAGGTAGATATGGTTGGCTACAGTATGCACTTTCAAATGATTATTATGAAAAAAAGAGATTAAGAATAACACTTTATAATACTGTAGATATGGCGATAGATTATAGTTTGGCTAATCTAGTAGATAATAAGATTATTACGGAAGATATAGCTAAAATTCTATCTGTATATTTTTCTATTGAATTAAAAACCAAGAGTTCATGGGTTACTATGGGATATGACAGATTGGGAATAAACAAAAACAGCTTAAGAGCTGCTATAGATTATCTTGTTAATACCGAAAAACAGGAAAGCTTTCAACGGTTAGATTGGTATTATTACGAAATAGATAAAATAAATCCAGAAGATAGTTGTGCGGCATCAACAATTTTTGAACTTTATCTAGGATTGTTTAGTTCTCTAAATTTAGTTAAGTTTAATCCAAGTGTTTTAGATAAAGCAATGGTCGTATCCATGCCTTAATAGGGACTTAACAGAATAGGTTGTCCTTGGGGGAGGTTGTCATGCAATACGTAAAAAAGAGGCTGGACATAACTAGTCAAAATCTTAAAAGCGTGGGAAATCAATTTTGAACTGATTTCTTTCGCTTTTTTGATGTGAAATTTTTTAATTATGTTTTATTTTAAAAATATACTTATGTTCCTGCCTCTTTGTGTTTCATAAAGCTTATTAAAATGCACAAGAACTTCTCAAATAGTTCACGACTGAATCCTTTTTCTAATAAATCCCTACTTTCAACCATCTTCTTTATATAATTTATTTTTTTCATCAAGATTCCTTGTAAAGCTCATAAATTGGTTCTAATTTCCTCTCTTATCATTAAATTATAGTATTTATTTAAACTATCCTTTATAGATTCAATATCTTTTTCAACTAAAAAATTTTTACACTCTCTAATAGTTACTACCATACATCTAAAAATTAAGTCAACTTTGTAAAGTGAAACTGATATAATTTCATCATCAACTTTATCTACCAAAATGGATATTGCCCTTAATAAATTTTCTTTATTTTCTTCTTCTAATTCTAACTGTAATTTAGATTTTACATAATTTATTTCTGAGCTCTCCATATCAGAATAAGAAATGATTTTTTTAAAAATTTTATAAAAGGTTTTTAAATCTTCTGTTTGTACTACCATTGATGGGAGCCCCATAAAGAAAGTCTGTAGCTTTTCTAATATAGTTAATAAATCCATTTCAATTTCGTTATTTGGTATTAAACTTACATAATTGCTGAGAACAAATTCTGTTTTAAATCTTTCAAAGCTTTTGGTAGAAGTAAATAATTTCTTCGTTCCTTTAATTTCAATTTCATAAATAACCTTAGGTATAAGGTCTTCAACTAGCCATTTATATGCCATGATTGGGCTCCAATATTCACTTTCTTTAAAATAGTGAATTTTTTTATCCCAAAAATATTCATCTGTCCAAACAATAGAAACCTCTTCCGCTTGATAAATCTGATAACTAGATTCTTCTATCATCGGAAAAATAAAAGCTTTAAAATCTTGTGTTTCTTTATCCAGAACTTTTATTATTGATCCTGTTACATCAAAAATATTCCACTCAGCACTTCCATTTTGATAATCAAACCTTCTACAAAATTCACTAATTTCAAACCAAAGTTTTTTGGATATTTTACATAGCACCAAATTATTTTTTAATCTATTGATTTTTCGGAAATTGGACCAATTAAATATTTCGTATATATCCTTTATAGCTTCTATATAAATTTCGTAAAAATCATCAATTATATTTATAAGTTGTATCACCTCATCCCTTTCGAGTGGGATTCTTACATTAGCCAAATCAACATAGTATTCCTGTGAATCATTAAAAATATTTGGAAGTATAAATCTTCTTAATCCGCTCTCTAAATCTGTTTTAGCACCCTCAAATAATTTGTTTAGAATTTGCTCATGATTTAAGGTAATCATACAGTCTCTTAATCTAAGAGTATTAAATGTTATTAAACAACTCCCTTGAATACTTGGGTATAAAGGTAAATTTGCTGTTAATTTAACATTAGATAAACTTTTACTATATGAATAGCTATCGCTATATTTAAAAATATTTCTGTTCTCTTCATAAGGTTTTTCATTGGAAATTGAATCATAGATTCTCTCTAATTCTTCCTTAGTAATAGAACCCTCTGCAATGGCAACTAACCTAGCTATAGCTTTATCAATATTTTTATCTTTTTTTAATTGCTCAATTCTATATTTCACTTTATCAACTTTTTTTGATGATTTATCATAAATACAATGTCCTAAAAAAGCCTCCGGATAAAGATCTTTATTCTTCACTTGATTCACATTGGGATTACATGGTACAAGGTTATATAAACTATTGATGTTAAAATCCTCTGGAAGTCCTAAGATGGAAACAATTTTTCCGAATTTTTCTTTAGATATATCCTGAGGAATAATGTGGTCTATATGCATTTCTTTATATCTTAGTTGTTCATTACTATAAAAACACTTCCCTTCATATTCATGAAATAAAGCAGCCCTTACAATATCATTATTTTTATTATATTTATAATTCAAAACTATTCCTCCTTTCCTAAGTCACGGACGAACATTTGTTTCCATTATATAATTTCGGAGAAATCTTTTCAAAAAAAGTAAATTATACCATTCTATATAGATTGTATAGTTGCTTTGATTTAGAAATAATCAGTGTGAAGAAAGTTCAAAGCAGATTTGACTTTTAGGACATTCAACTGACTAATTTAAAAAATTGACTTTTTTAGCCACATCAAACGGCGGAGCACTTATTTTACTTTCAACCTTAGAATAATATAGCAATTATGGCAAATTTTATAGAAAATCCCATAATTGCTAATTAATCAAATTAATGATTCTTGCTTAAGGGCTTCAAGAATAATACTTTCAAGTTTCTCTATACTTTCACCAGGACTGAAAGGTATTTTTGTTAACCAATCTTTCTTGCTAACTTGCTTATTGGCTTCACTATTAGAATTATGGTTTGGGAATACTACCCATACCCCAGCTACAGGCGGTGTTGTTCTAGAAGTTTTTTCGGTTACTACATAATCTTTAGTTTTTCTTACAAATTCACTATCAAATTTCGAATAGTGGAGAATTTGTTTATAGATTGTAGAATCCTTTGTATACTCATCAACTTTTAAATTACCTATTGAACGCGCAGGTCTGTACTTAAAATCTATAATGAAACTTGCTTCGTACCTATCATTATCATAAAAATCAATGCGTGTATCAGGTCTATTATTTGGAAATTGTGTGTACAAAGGATCTTCAAAACTAGTTTGTTTCTTATCGTAAACGATTGGCTTATCATAAACTAGTTTAATAACTTTATTATCTGAACCAATTAAAGTAATTGTTTCTCCTTCTTTAAGCAAGGGTACTTTCCAACTACTTAATATTTCATCATCGTCATAAATCCATCCTTTTACAGGTTTGAACCCCAAAGTTGGTGATTGAAGGGCTTTAAGAAATTTTATGAACCCCCACATTTCGTATAACTTATCTGTTCTTTTCCACCTATACGAAAAAGCTGAGTCTAATTGGATTATTTTTTTATTATGTTGTAACTCTCGATAAACTTTATACATAAGTCGATAACGGTTATCTAAATATAATCCTGTTGAATTATTATTAGTTGCTTTTTCTACAACTTCATTCACCCATTCTGTCTGTAAAAAAATATTACAAGCTGCTAACATTTTTTTTATTTTCTGCTTACTATTCTGAAGTGACTCAATTTGATGAATATATTTGGAGTATTCACTCTCTGGTCTAGGAAATTTCCCTCCAACAAGTAAATTTGCATCATATTCAATATGCGGTAGTAAATTCTCAATATATTGATTGATATTTCTAGCCACATTTTGAATGTATTTGATAATTTTAATAATAATAGCATTTTCGGGTAAATTCCTGGTTATTTCTCTTTTTGGAACTAATAATCTATTTTGATTATCACACTTTTTTAGTCTATGTTTAATCGTTTCTTGATCTATAATTTTTACTTTATCAATACCTTCTAGATGATAGTGGTTAATAATTTTATATCGTGGTGACTGTTGTATCTCCTTAAGTGTAGGAATAATTTTATTAAAATAGTTCATTAATATTAATAACTTATTTGAGATAGATTCTTCGTTGGAAGAAGAATCTATCATCCTGGAGAGATTTTTATTAGTTACAAGCATGTGAGCTAAGTTTTCTATTGTTCCTTCTAATTCTTCCCTCATTAAATCCAATTCAGGAGGCGTAAGTTGCTTAGGTTGTACTTTTATTAAAGCATAGTACTTCTCATTTCCCAAAGTAACATAAATTTGATAGGTTCCAGGAATAAAAGGATAGTAATCTATATCTGATTTTGCATTTTTAAATAACACTATAGGTTCAGGTGACTCGTCAATATAAATGTTACCATTTTCATCTTCCTTGCATATTGAACTTTGGTAATAATCAAGAGTATCCATATAAATTCGAGCATTTCCTTTTACAGAGTTAAATTCTATAGTAATATCTATGTTTTCTGTAATTGATATCATTTGCTCATCTTTAATCGAATCTATCTTT
This sequence comes from Lysinibacillus sp. RC46, assembly GCF_041262385.1. NCBI lineage: Bacteria > Bacillati > Bacillota > Bacilli > Caryophanales > Bacillaceae > Lysinibacillus > Lysinibacillus sp. RC46. The sequence continues at coordinate 176,174 of NZ_JBGCCF010000009.1, forward strand.
TCTTCTGTAAAAAAATAATTATTATACTCTGAGTAGTCATCTAAACTATTCGAATTTGAAAAAGGATTATTACTTTCAAGAATTCTAAATTTAAACGGTATGTCCATATACATGTAACTCCTTGGCTAAATTAGTTACTTTTATTCTTGAATCCACGAATTTTGATATATCTTTGTAATCATCAAATAACTTAATAAGTAAACTATTTTTTACAGTCTCTGAGCTTGCATCATACTTTCCTACCATAGACGATAATTGATCTTCTCCGCCACGGACTTTAGTTAATATACGCTGAAGAACTTGAAGGTCAAATGCATTTTCCCGCGTAAGAACATTATTACTTGGTAAACACTGTAAATAACAATCAATTTGGCGAACAATTCTAAATCCAACCCCCAACTGACCATTAGCATCTTGGAGACATTTATGAATTTCCCAAAGGAATTCTAATTCTTTATCATGTAAAAGAAATTTATTTTCATCTATTGTTGATGGTCTTGTACCGAAAAATTGTGTTTTTGTAAAGGCTGCTGAACCTATGCTATCAGCTACGTCAGATTTCTTAGCAGATTGAGCTACTTCAACGAATGGACGTAGTTTAAGATGAATTACATTTGCCCTATCTAAAACCTTATCGGAAAAATGATATGTTGATTCATCTAGATTAACTGTTCCAACAAACAATACATTATCTCCTATTATAACTGTATCAGTAAAATCTCTATTATTATAAAGTCGTTGTTGGTATTCTTTATTATATAAAGTGATTTTTCTTTGATCTTCGGTTGTTTCTTCTAAAACCGATAGGAACTGAGAAAAATAATGCTCAACTCTAGCTAAGTTCATCTCATCAAAACATACAATATGAAGTTGATCTTTATTTTCTTCCTTATTAGCTTTGATTAAAAAATCAATTAAACCTGAATCACCAGGCCTATATATATTATTTAGAACATCTAAATAACCCAATAGATCACTATCATCTTGCCAAAAAGGTCTTACTGGGATTTTTTTGTAATTACCCTTATCTTGTAATCCAAGTGCTTCGGCATAACAATTTACTATTTTAGATTTCCCAGTACCACTCATCCCTGCTAAAATTACCAAATTCCCTGTTTTCATAGATGTATGAAAATTATACAAATCTTCATCGGTATAAAATAGTCCTTGACTCTCTGCAATCATTTTAAACCTATCTAATATTTTATTTTCTATTTGTTCAGCCCCGACTTGGACTTTTTCTACTGGATTAGTACTTTTCTCTTGTATTTTATCGTTTAATGTAATATTCTCTTTTCTTCTTTCATCAGCTATTTTCTTCTCATTTTTCTTTAAAGTCTCAGTAATAGCATTGGATGAATGTTTTTCAATGAAAAAACAAGTCAAATTTTCAAAGTTTTCTTCGTTATATTCGACGTTCCCGTAGTTAATGTATAAAAAATCATTATCTTCTATTATAATTTTATTAGCTTCGGAAGAAAAAGAAAAAGAAAATACTGTTGGATTATCTGTAGTTTCAATGCCATTTATTGGACCAAAAGCATATACTTTTTCATCATCATCTTCCAATATTACGTATGGAGGTACATAAACATCCTCGAACATTAAAGCATTGAATCTCGTATTGTGAATATGATTTCTTAGCTCATTAATTTTCAAATTATTTTTTAATAACGCTGTAAATTCATTTACATCTGAAACTTTAAAATAAGGTATTGTTTCAAATAATTGTGTATTTGAAAATTCATTATCCTTAGCCAAAAAGATGGGATTATATACATTATAATATCCATCATTGTATTCAATTTTAAAAACTACCAGTGAATCTTCAAAATCGTTTTGTAACTGTTTTCTTTTTTCAATTTTTGAAGCGCTACCATATGCAAAGCTAGAGTCTGGGACATAGCCTGGACGAAGCCTAGTATCTAGTGCCTTTACCACATTACCAAGTCTATTTAGTTCCACTTCTAATCTTTCAGGGATACTTGATAAGATTTTGATACTAACTTTAAATCTATTATTACCAGCTCCCTCGTAAATAGGATCCTGGCCACTTTTCATTTCTCCAGAAGTAGCTAGTCTTCCTAGATAAAAATTACCTAACATCTTATTTTCGATTTGATTCAACATATAACACTTCTCCTTCTAACGAATTAAATCATTGTAATTTTTTTTGAATAAATTAATTTTTGAACTATTAATATTGTTTTTCAATTGTTTTTTTTCCTTTGCTGATAATTTATCTTCTATGAGCCAGTACTCATCATATTTTTCATTGAATAAATAATTAGAGATGTCATGATTAAAAAGTACAAAAGTATAATTTTCATCTTTTTGAATATTTAATGGTAGTTTCCCAAATACTAAAACTTTTCTTTGTCTTATTTTAAATGTAGATTTTTCAACTATTTCGTTCTTAAATTCTTGCTCCTGATTTCGTTGGCTATTATATAATTCATTCAATTGTTTTTTTAATATTTGATTTTCATCTTCTAATACTTTTAATTCCGATTCATATTTTTGCTTGTCGTTATCCCAATTATTAAATATCTCTTCTATATCTCTGTTTTGCTTTTCTTCTAAAATAGTTAATTCTTTATTCTTTTGATTCTTATAATTATTGAATTTTACCTCTAAGATAGTTAGTTCTTTGCTTTTTTGATTCTTATTTTCATTGAATTTTGCTTCTAAAAGATCAAATTTTTTCTTTAATGATTTATTTGTTTTATTCATACTACTTAATTCATTCTTTAGATTTATTATTTCCTGTAAAGCATTTTGAAGATCAACTGAATTTGATTCTGATTCTGATTCTGATTCTGATTCTGATTCAATAATGGTAACAGTTTCTTTCGGCTTAAATTCAATTAACATATTAACTTTTTCGGAATAACCTTTAGATATTAAATATATTAGAACATAAAAAAAACCATATTCTTCAATACTTGAACTTAAATCTTTATGCTCTAAAATATCAAAATTTTTCAAGTGGTCTTCCTGATTTTCTATATCACTTTTTAAGTTAGGGATGTCTTCTAAATAATATTGAACTATTGCTTTCTGAATGTTTTTATTAGCCAAATTAGTACTTGATATTTTCAGTAATACATTCCATTGACTAGGTTTAGATACTAAATGACTCTGCATATTGCCTATTCTTATATTTTCCTTTTGCAAAAGTACTTTCTTTTGATCGTCATCAAGTCTGTTAAACAAAAATTTCCATACATCTATATCAATACTTTTATTCATAATTTCCCCCCTAATAAATTACGGAATTATTCTTTTCATTCCAAGAACAAGCCAAAAATTCCAATATTATAATAATACTACTTCTTTTTTTTAAAATATAGAGAATAAAAAAGTTTTGAAGTATAAACCTGTTTCTATCCCGATTGGTTCTATGACCGTATTCAAACAACGTTTTTGGAGCCTATTTCCATATACAATAAATTTAGAATAGACAAAAGGACACCAATTGATATTAATTGAAAAAAATAATTCTACGAGTATGCCGCTACCATTATACCGAATTTCGGGAGGTGCCCGTTTTTTTACCCTCGATACAATGGATTAGAATTATGAAATTAACTCAAATATAAAAAAACATTTTAGTTTGTATCATTAGCTGTTATCAAAAATCTTTAACCCGTAGCTTCTCACTAAAGAAAAATAATAAGTAGAAAAAATAGCAAAGGGTTTTTGACCTCTTTAAACTCTATAATTTCTATTTCAAATCAAAAAAGTATTTCTTAAATATAAAGAACTTATTTTTTATGCTCTAAGTGTCGTAAAGTGTAATAAAATAAACCTTCGGCTCAATCACGTTTATGAAGCCGATAATAATGAATAAATCTTTGCCTCTTAAAATTCAAAACCCTACGAATGAGAAGGTGATTCTCTCAATCTTAGGGTTCTTTTTAATAGCTTAAAGGCGTCGTAATACAATCAATAATAGAGTAAATATCTTTTTGATTATCAAGTATCTCTCCGTCATAAAGAATTTGGCTTACTGAAAAATAATTATCAAATTCCGGAATTAATATAAATTCAAGATAAGAGCCACGTCCAGGCATAATCTCCCCATTGTAGTATCCTGAAATGAAAATTGATCTAGCTCTAACCTCAATGTTTAAATCAGTAAAAGAATTGTCATTAAAAATAGCATAAACAGAAGTATTAGGATATTCAACTAACATAAAATCTCCCATATCATTTGGAATGAAATAATCACTATTTAATCCGGATAGCTCTGGTTCATCATTATTATATAAAGTAGTTATCTTCTTTTGATCACTTTGCACTTTAGTATTATCTTTTTCGACTTTCTTTTCTGTAGCATGGCTTATTTTATCAAATATAGATTGATTTTTTCCTTCATATAACATGGGCTGTTCATTTTTAAGGTCATTTATCATACTAATAAAAATGAATAAAAGTAAGCTTGAAATAATTAATGCCATAAACTGTACGATACACTATTTTTTGTTTTCTGATAAGCCGTTCCAAATATTAATTGTAATTCGAATTCAACCTTTTTCATTAAAGTATTATGATTTGTTTTATTTTTTTCTGTTTATATTCTCAGATAGCTCTTTAGATAGAACGCAAAAATCAAATATCAAAACATTTAAAACTGTGTCAGATTATTTAGATCAAGCAAATGAACAGTTAACGGACCGTTTCGAAAATTTAAAGGCCTTTATGATTGCTTTAGGTGACGATGTACAAATGAAAACATTAAAATATAACATCGCTTTCAAACGTATTAAAAACTTTGCCTGTGTTGAAGTCCATCCACAGTCAAATTCAATATTAGTATATTTCAAAGTGGACCCTACAACAGTGACTTTAGAACAAGGGTTTACTCGCAATGTAACTAATATCGGACATTATGGGACTGGTGATTTAGAAATAAGAATCAATAATGATGAAGATCTTGAGAAAGCTAAACATTTTATCGAAAAATCATATGATATAAGCTAAAATAAAACTTCTTATTGAGTTGATATTCAATAAGAAGTTTTATAATTTAAAAAATCTAATTATTTTTCTACCCTTGATTTTAATCCCACGTTTATCCACAACTAATTCATAGCTTTCTTCTATCCAATGAAACTACAAAGCCGTTCGAGATGGACAATTATATAAATAGCACCAAAAAAATTTTTGATGAGACCTGGTGTCAATTCAGAAATCAAATAGGTAATTCAAAAGTATGCAATTCAAAAAATTAGGGTGATTTTCTACCTTCATCTAGATACCCTAACTCTTATAAGCAATGTAAATTTTTGAGTACGTTTTCGGTTATGTTTAATGAAAAATACATTTTGCAGGGACAACATTAATGTCTAAATTTCATAATTCAACTCATCAATTTTAAGATTAATAAACTTGCATATATTCTAGTTTAAACACCCTGTCTAATTCATTCTTATTAATTTTCGAGTTATACTCTACAGTCATCCATCGATCGCCATCTAAATATAACATCATAATATCTCTATAATCGGGATGTACAGCTTGCGCTTTAATTTGTGCATTCTCTTTTTGATCATTTATAACTCTTTTTATCTCAATTAATAAAATTCCTTCACATTTATTCCTATCATTTATTCCTACAATGAAGTCAGGATGATAGTTAGGCTGTCCAGGAATCGGTACACGTACAGAATAAGGTTTTCTAGGTGGATTTCTATGCCACCATTTCACTATATTTTCCAAATCCTCATCTAAATACCTTGCAAAACTTAATTCCCAATTATTTAGATCATCAGGATATATCCCATAAATATTATATCTAGATGGAGCTAACGTTTTTAAACTACCTACCATTTTAGGCAACGTATCAGCTAATTCTGATTCAATATTATTAGCTAGAGCCTCACTTACAGCCTTTTTTAAAGCATCGGGTTTAAGGGCTAAGATTTTATGTAAACCTTCTCTTACTTTTTCATCACTAGTCATATGTTGCCAACCATAATTCTCGAAAGCTTTTTTTAATCTTTTAGCCAATTCGTCATGGAGTGATCTTACATCAAGCATACCATCTTTATTTGAATCAAAAAGTGATTTCTGAGCTAAATTATCTATCTCAACTTGTGCCAAATCTGCATTTATTTCTTTTAAAGATGCATGAATATTTTCAAAAACTTCAATCTGTTCCATTAAAATTTTAGTTGCACTTTGTTGTGTAACAGCTAAAACTTTTTCATCAAAATTAAAACGTTTTATAACATCATTTAAAATTTTATTGGTATCTAATGTCACTGTAGCAGTCTTAAAATTTTTCGGGAAATCTATGTCTTCTCTTAAATGATATGTGTACCCATCTAAAGAATTAGATTTTTTCGGGAAATTGCTACCTAAACCAAGACTATTTAATACTGGATTAGAATGTGGACTTAAAGTTGTACCATTGTTATCAAGAGCAGGTACATTCTTTTGAGCATTTAGCTTACTTTCCTCTATTATCTCATCAACATTTTCTTTATTAGTTGCTGATGAAACTTTTTTTCCAACATTAGAATCATTTTGGCTTCTATCAGAGTCTAGTATATTTTCTGATACCTCAGATTGATCAACATCAGATGATTGAAAAGGAAATAATACAAGTTGATATGTCTCTCCCGCTTCTTTAATTATTTCTGTATCCTCTATATTAGAATTACCCTCTTTATTCGAATGCTCTATAGGAAAAAAATTAATTTGACCGTCATGTACTTCGAATAATTCGTCCTCCACTACTATTAAATCAACAGACTCTGTTATATCTGCCAGTTCATCTCTTATCGAATTTATATTTTGTGCAGCTTCTATTAAGCCTCCTTGGTAAGCTTTATTAGCTAAAAATACATACCCATAATCTAATACATCAGGGTAATGTTCTAAATTTTGTAGCCTTTTATCCACACGCATAATTCTTCCGACAATTTGTGTGCCAAAATTAACATCTCGTGCAGAACGCATAGACACCAAAGTGAATGCCCTTGGCACGTCAAATCCTGTAGCAACAGACATTTTAAAAATTAGTGCTTCTACTTCTTCATTATGAGCAATAGACATTAGATCTGGATCGGGCTCATCAGAAGTATGAACCCTAACTTTTTCTTTAGCTATACCAAGTTCAATAAGCCAATCTTTAGCTTGTTCAATGCTTTGATCTTTAGAATCAACCTGAACAAGCAATAATGGAGTTATGTCTATATTAGCTTCCTTTAACTTTCCTTTAATTTCAGAGTGGGCTTCTACACCACATTTCAATGCAGTTTTTTCAAAGTTTATTAATTTTGTTACATTTTCATTAGCCTTAAAAACAGCTACTTTAACACCTTTTTTTATTAACCTTGCATCAACACCTTGTTTTCTTGAAACTGAGATCTTATGCACTTTTTCGATATTGTTACATTCAATAAAGTTTTGTATCTCTTTGTCTTTAGGCGTAGCAGTTGCTAATATGGTTACATCCGGATTAAGAACTTCTCTATAAAAACTTTGGGCTTGGGAATCTTTTGAAAAACTGTGATGTGCTTCATCTATTACAGTTCCTATACAATATCCTTTAGATCGTGCGTAGCTTACTAAATCATCAAAGGATAACATAGTTTCTGAATTTTTCCGAACTTTCCTCGTATCTTTATTATTTACTGCAACATTAGCCCAGGTAGTAATATACACATCACCACTTTTAATGTTATTTGCAGTACGATCATCATTTAAAGACTTAACTTTTAAGAAATTAAATCCATTGTATAAATTCTCTATACTTTGATTTACTAAACCTGAGAAAGGCGCAAACCAAAACCAAATTATATTGAAACCTCTACTTAAATTATTCATAACTTCACTAGCCATTAAGGTTTTCCCTGTACCAGTTGGAGCTTCAAATAATATATGTCCCTTTTTAGAAATAACTAAGTTTCTGTTCTGTTCATATAATTCATCTTTTTTTATTTTTGATAACATTTCAATGCAACTACTTAAAATAGTAGTTGCATTGTCAATAACTTCTGTTTGAAATATTTTAGGTATATCTTTCAAAAATATTACCTCCTAAATAGCTCCACTAATTTTTCTGGAATGCCATCGATTAAAACATTTTCATTTTTGAATTTTTGTTTTAGAATACCAGGCTGCCAGCAATAAATAACAGCTTGTTTTTTATCATTTAGAATATCTGTTTCTACACTATTGATGATTTCTTTAGATACTTCTGATATATAGTAGATATTTAAACTTTCACCTTTGGAGACTTGATATTTATCCAACGTTTGGTAAGAATCTATGAAGTTAAAATGTAGTTGCTGCAAACAATACCAAATTTGCTCATGTGTTATATCTAAGTGAAGATTTGCATAAGAAATTCTCTCACACTTCATATAAGCGAAGTTTCCTTCTGTTCCTTTAACCTCATGATTACCTTTAGCATCTTTCCAGCTGAATCCATTGATAGTTGCATCTAGCCTTTTATAAGTGATTTCTTTGCATACGTTTTTTGTAGGATGCTTTTTAGTCGCTTCTGTACTTGAAACTAAAATAAATTTTCTATCTCCACCATCTTCATTATTAAGCTCTAATACAGCCTGCCCCATTGTCCCACTACCAGCAAAGAAATCTAAAATAATATCCTCAGATTCTGGGTCTGTACTTTGTTGTATTAAAGTTTTAACTAAACTTAGTGGTTTAGGATAAGAAAAATCTTTATTCCCTATCATTCTTGATAAAAGAGTAGTTCCTTCTGTATTAGTTCCTACCTTAAAAGCCTCTACTTCGTTTAAATCTAACAACTCTAAATCTTTTTTCTTGATAGATGATGGCATCATCCAAGTAGAAACAGGTTTCTCAGTTTTCTTTATTTCAGAAATAAATCTTTTAATTCTAGGCTTCCCTAAACCAATCTTCTTTCCAACCCAAAACTCTAATGGTGGTATATTCAATAATACTTTTTCTTTTACACGTCCATTTTCATAGTCTTCTTTATACGCTTGTAATCGCTCATAAATTCTTAAATTATGTGGTATATTACCTTCATTCATAGCTTTATCTAATTGCCCCATATTTTCAAAAAATACTATCTCTTCATTAGACGGCCACGATATCCTTTTTTCTTCTACTAATTGCTCCATAAATTTTGTTCGGATTTTCTGCCCTTCTTCCGATCGCTCTCGACTAGCAAACCTCCATACACTATCTGGATCACAAGGATACCAAACGGATGATTCCGGATTGTATATTGGATAATACGCATCTGGACGTTGCTTAATGTCCTTTCCTTGGTTTAAAGGGCCATCCACCCATTTTCCTCTCTCATCACCATCATCTTGAGCTTTAGACCAATCTTTCCCTACTCCTGAAAAACTAAAGTCTTTATTTGCATAACATAGGACATATTCATGATCTGAACTTAAAAACCATTCTTTTTCATCATTAGAGCCACTTCTTCTTCTCCATACAAAAGTCCCAACTTTCATATTAGGAAAGATTTCATCCATTAACAGTGTTAAATGAGCATATTCTTCTTCTCCAATAGATACAAATATTACCCCATCATTTTTCAGTAATTCTTTTGCTAGATTTAAACGTTTATACATAAACTCTAGCCATTTTGAATGTTTCCACGCATCATCTTTGTCAACAAAGCTATCGTTATAAATAAAGTCTTTGTTTCCAGTATTATATGGCGGGTCGATATAGATACATTTTATTTTGCTTTTATGTGTAATATTCAAATATCTCAAGGCATCAAAATTATCAGCTTCTATCAACAAATTATCGTAAGGACTCCCACCTATAGACAATTCTGGTATATGAGTCATCGTAATAAAATCATCATTTAGCGTATTATCAACTTCAATTTCGTTTCTTTCCCAAACTAAACCTAATTTCCTATTGGAATCTCGAGCTTTTAATATTCCTATCAATTGTTCTTTAGTTAAATGGTCATATTTAGAAGTCATTAATTACCACCCCTAGCTTAAATTTTCTTATCTTAATTATATCATTAATAATTAATTATAAAGATACTCTGAAATTTTAAAAACTATTAAAATATTATTATGCTGAATAAGTAAAATAGCACCCAATTATAGGATAGCTTGTACACATTTGAGCAAATTGATGAAGTCTATGATGAACTTGCATAAGAGGATAAAATTTATACTAGAAGTAGAAGACCATCAAGTCTATCTTAAGGGTCCATACAGAGTAAATGAATCCAGTAGTTGGTCTGGATGTGGCAAAAGGAGAGAGCCAAGTTCAGGCGTTTTTAGATAAATCGAAGCCGTTTGGAAAGAGCTTTTCGATGAAGCATACAAGAGAGGAATTAAATCGTTTTATGGGCTTTTTAAATGAGATTGAAGTGATGACTGGGCAAATGCCTATGGTCATTTTAGAATCTACAGGTCATTATCATACCCCCGTTATTCAATACTTGGAGGAGCACGAGGTTTTATATATCTTGCTTAATCCTATTATTTCTTATCAGGCTAAGAGATCTAGTTTACGAAAGGTAAAAACAGACGCAATTGATGCGTATCAGTTGTGTGTACTTTATTACAAAGAAGATTTTGAACCTCATAAAAACAGAGGAATTCAATTGCTAAATCTTAGAAACCTTTCAAGACAACAGGAGATTGTGACGAATATGTATGTAGAAGCTAAGCTACAGTTTCACACTATTTTAGATCAAGTGTTTCCAGAATACCGCAAAGTTTTTGGTGATCTTTATTCGAAGGTTTCTTTATTGATGTTAAAGAAATATCTCCTACTTCAGAAGATGTAATAGCGGCTGGGGAAAGTAAGCTAGCGGAGTGTGTGATGGAGTTTTGTCCAAGACGATCTAGTCTATGGGCGTTGGATAAGGCAAAAAAATTAATGAATTCTGCATCTCGAAATCCATTTCAAAAAGTGGTGTATCACAGTCACTTAATCAATCTTCAAATGTATATTGAGCTGCTTTTTCAGTACCAAGGACACCTTTCAGAGTTAGAAATTCGTATAGTGACCTTGGCAAATGAATTGGAAGATTACAAGATTGTTCAATCGATTCCAGGAATCGGAGAAAAAATCGCTGCCACGATAATCTCTGAGATTGGTGAAATTGATCGGTTTAGTCATCCGAAAAAACTGGTTGCCTTTGCAGGAATAGATCCCAGTGTTCATTCATCAGGAAAGTTCACTGCCACAACCAATCGTATTACTAAACGAGGCTCAAGTAGATTACGCCATGCTTTGTATCTTGCCGTATTATGCGGTATCAGAAGTTCAAGAAACAAAAAGCTGAAAGAATTCTATGATAAGAAGAGATCAGAAGGAAAGCCTGCCAAAGTAACGATAGTAGCCTGTATTAACAAACTGCTTCATTGGATTTATGCTTTATTAAATAGAAAAGAAACTTTCTTGGATATAGCGTAATTAACGGTTATAAGTAATAAAGAGAAAACCTTCCAAAAGGTTTTTGGAGGGCTATTTGTCATGCTCAAAATAGTATAACATAAGGTTAATTAGAATTTTAGAGAAAAATATTGACATCCTATTAGCTGGCTTAGTTGAACAAGAATTAAACAACTTTATTATTGATTTTTATCTACAAACACATTTAAATGCTTAGAAATTAAACAACTTTAAAGAGCCTTACTACAATATGATTTGTAGCGAGGCTCTTATATTTTTAGATCAGAATTAAATAACTTTATTATCACTTTACATATTGTAACTAGTTAATCATACATATGCCGAAAGTGAAAAAATTAATAAAAACAATGCCGAAAGTTATAGGTAAATTCAATTGAAACAATATAACAATTTTAAATACATTTGGTATTAAAACCAAGTAGCTTGAAAGGGTTGGTATTACTGTGTTGGCAAATATATCGTTAAGAAATTGGCGAAGATATACTTAAAATCACAATATCAACTATTCCCAATATTAGGGATATTGAACAGGAGTTAAACTCTTGGACAATATCCCTTTTCTTATCTCTATAGAAATGTGATGTTGAAGTACATAGAAATAACAGATGATGAAAAAATGGAAGGCTTTACATTCTAGAGTGTATTGGCGTAAACGTAACTTGATTGCTACTTAAATGATATCGAATATTGGGAATTAATCGTGAAATTATCTAGAAGTAGCTAAATCATTTTTTACTGTCGGGCGATTTAAGCGGTCGAGGATGCATTAGCTGTGAAATAAGTTGATAGAACTTATGAGATTGTTACTATACTACAATGATTGATGAAATAAAATTCCAATATTAATTAGATTATTCGGTATATGGAAAAAAGCTCAGAAGTAAGCATGAGGGTATTTTTGAGGGATGTTCAATAAAAATTGATTTTTTAGTTGAATCAATTTCATAAATCACTTTTTTCAAGAGCTTAGACTGCTCCTATTAAGAAAACTTACGTTTTTAAAAATTATGCTGCTTGAGTTTGTACTTGTAATAAAGCATTTAGACGATCCACTGCCAACTTGCAGGCATTATAAATAAACGTCACCAGGTTGAAATGAAGTTTGGCTTTTCTTCCTGTTCTATGACGGATGTTGTTTAATTGAAAATATTGTTTTAAATAAGCATTCACACGTTCTACAGCGGTACGTTCCTTATAAAGTTGTTTCCAAAGTTCAGAGCCACGTGCTGGATACGTGAATTTCCGTAAATCTGTATCACATTTGATTTTGAAACCCTTCTGACAGAGGGAATCATCACGTAACGGACAGGTTGCACATTCCTTTGGTCTTGTGAATTTTAGTGTGCGGTACTTTTCATCGAAGCTGTCGTAACGGTAGCTATGTTCACGTA
>NZ_JBGCCF010000010.1:0-153488 GCF_041262385.1 Lysinibacillus sp. RC46
GATCACCCTCTCAGGTCGGCTACGCATCGTCGCCTTGGTGAGCCGTTACCTCACCAACTAGCTAATGCGCCGCGGGCCCATCTTATAGCGACAGCCGAAACCGTCTTTCAGTATTTCACCATGAAGTGAAATAGATTATTCGGTATTAGCCCCGGTTTCCCGGAGTTATCCCAAACTATAAGGTAGGTTGCCCACGTGTTACTCACCCGTCCGCCGCTAACGTCAAAGGAGCAAGCTCCTTTTCTGTTCGCTCGACTTGCATGTATTAGGCACGCCGCCAGCGTTCGTCCTGAGCCAGGATCAAACTCTCCATAAAAAGAAATTTGATTAGCTCAAATTGTTTTGCTGGCATCATGTTTGATGTCCAAAATTTTGTTTCGTTCACCAACTCAAGGTTAGCTACTAAAAACTTTATTGATTACGTTTTGCTTGTTCAGTTTTCAAGGTTCATTTCGTTGCCGTTTCTCAACAGCAACTCTTATATAATATCATGTCGTTTGCTAGATGTCAATAACTAATTGCCTTTAAGTTATTCGTTTTTCAACAGCTGTCTTAACGACTTGTATAATATTACACTCTTAATTCAAAAAGGTCAACACTTTTTCTAAAAAAATCGATAGTTTTTCATTTCATTGAGAAACTACCTATTAAATATGATTAAGAAAACAATTTAATATTAGACTCACAATCTAAGTGAATTTAATGTTTTATTGTTATCTAAAATTCAGTTTAGTTCAATAAGGGGAATATAATAAAAAGATTTCTACTTAATTAAAGTGATTAAATGGGAAGTACATTGTTTATTAGAAACCAATTGAATTGTGGAAAAGAAAAGATGTATCTTAAAGAAGCATATGAATTTTGCGATAAAGAATAAGGATTAAGCTCTAATGACATTTGAATTCAAATTCCGACTCAATCGAATGCTGCAAACACGATATTACCACCCCTATAAGAGTCATAAGAAAATCATTTTTACATTTCCTTATTAAGCTAATGAGGGCTTTAGTGAACAAGGGTTTTAAAATTAAATACGAGCATGCTTTGATCCATTTTTTCAAAACATGCTCTTTAGATATGTTCCTATATCAAGGCTAATATCAATTATATAGCTACAACGGGCTACTCACTTTCTGTGAAAAGCTTCACTCTGCGACAGAAGCACAATAGCCCTCCGCTACAGTCAGCTATATACGGGAATACAAAATCAAAATATCAACAAAAAAATCCTTTTTTATTCTCCTTCAATATTGTGCAATAAAAAGCTTGTCGCCATTTGGAACTGTAAATCATTTTGACGGTCCTCTTTATATTTTTTCAACGTTTCGTTTAAGCTATTAAAGAAGGTAGTGTCTATATTATAATTATCTTCTGCTTTTTTCAATTTCTTATCCTCCCGATAAAGCTTAACAGCCTCCTCCGTCGATTCATCCAAGTAACCGTCTAAACGAGCAATTTTAAAACCTAGCTTTTTCAAAGCATTTTGCGTATAAGCAATTTCTTCACTCATATCGCCCTCTTTAAATTTCCCTGATAGCGGGTGCATTTGGAAAGCAAATAATTCATTTGGTTCAACCACTAAATTAGCCTCAATACCTTGCCCATGAATCCATTCGCGCTTTGGTGTCAGCCATTTATTTGTGGACAATTTAAGCTCTCCACCATTTTTCAGCGACCAAGACTCCTGTACTGTTCCCTTTCCGAAACTCTTGACACCAACAAGGGAGGCACGTCCCCAGCTTTTTAATGCGCCACTAAGTACTTCACTAGCAGATGCACTGCCCGCATTCTGTAAAACAACTATCGGCATCTTGTACATGGTCTGTAAATACTTTTCATCAAAGCTTTTTGATTCCGTTTTTAATGGTTCCATAGCACCTTCAGCATTTTGCATATAAGCAAACACTTTGCCTTTCTCCAATACTGTGCTCAGTAGCGCTGCGACGCTATGTAAATAACCACCCGGATTATCCCGCACATCAATTACTAACCCTTTTATATCTTGTCGAAGCAATTTACTCGTTTCGGCAACCCACTCATTTGCCGTTTTCTCACCAAAAAGTGAGATTTCCACATAACCTATCGGAGCATTTTCTACGTTCACTACTTCGCTCGTTACTGTTTTATTAGAAATTGCAGCTCGTTCCATCGTCATTTTAATATGTTTATCTTCACTTGGACGATAGACGACAATAGTTACTTTCGTCCCCTTCTCCCCTTGAATTAAATGCATTAATTCACTCATCGTTTTTCCATCTACCCGAACGCCATCAACTTGTACAATTTCATCGAGAGAGCGCATTCCTGCCTTATCTGCCGGGGATGAACGAACTGGAGATACAACAATAAATTTTCCGTTATTTTCAGATAGCTCAATCCCAATGCCTACTCTTTCTTCGGCTAACATTTGTCGGTGCTGTTCCGCCTCTTCCTTCGAATAATAGGTGCTGTAAGGGTCCTTTATAGCATCTGCCATACCACGAAGTGCTCCCTCCACCAATGCATCTTTTTTCGTACTGTATACAGATTTTTCCTCAATTAAATTCAACGCTTCATTAATCGAATCAACCTCTGCAACGACCGGCTCCTTTTTATCCCCTAAATTAAACCAGTCAAAATAAACTCCACTACCTAGCAATAGACTACTAGCAAGTACGCCGACACCAGCCATTATTTTGCGCAAACCTTCCCTCCTCCGTCTCTTCTACTGTATGAAGTTTATTTTTCAAACATACAAGATTAAACTTCAAAATAATTTGTTGAATACTATGATTTTTGTTTCAAGAGTATTCTATTGCGTATCGGGAGTATTTGATTTCTAGCGCAGGTATTCTATCGACAATCGTTAGTATTTATCCCTACCGCGGGTTTCCATCACGAATCGTGGACGCTTTATAAACAAATAAAAAATCTGCTTCGTTTCTTCAAGAAAACGAGCAGATTCTTTGATTTGATTAATCTAATGCATCTACATATTTTTTTAACATTTCTGCATTCATTGGCCCTTTAATAGCACGTTGAATATATCCATTTGAATCAATAAAATAGGTTGTAGGAATCGTTATTATTTGATAGGCAATGCCGATTGAGTTTTTCGGGTCTTGATCAAGTAAAATAGGGAATGTTAAATCAAAGCTATCTCTAAATGTCATCACAGAGTCTACTTTTGCGTCAGCTGTAACATCCCGTTCTTGAGTTGTTAAATTGACAGCTATTATTTCTACATTATCTTTTTTAGCATATTGTTCATAATAATTTTGCATATGTGGCATTTCTGCCTTACACGGTGGACACCATGTTGCCCAAAAGTTTAACACAACTTTTTTTCCACGAAGCTCACTCAAAGTCACGTTTTTACCATCTAAACTTGTTAAAGTAAAATCCGGTGGCGTATCTCCATTGCTTAAACCAATTTTTCGTTCATCCATTTCTTTTCCAAGAGAAGTTGTTTCAATTTCACGATCCTTATCAATCTGCTGTTTAACATATGTACCAATCATCACAGCTACTAATAACACGACGATAAGTAGCCCAATATTTTTTTTCATTCCTTACCTCCCAATAATTCAGTACTTCATTTTTGAACCATATCATTTAGATGTGCCAGCAAAACGCTGAATCACTATACCTAATATTAGTAATATGACGCTCACACCTACAGCCGGTTGCCATAAACCATACGGCTGAAAGAGAGCAACAATCATAAAACCAATCGTATATAAAAATAAAGCACGATTGATAGCTGTTATTTTCCATAATATGAGGACTGTTAGTATACTTAGTACAAGTAAAGTTATCACTTCGCTAGTGAGTTGATTATCATTTAGTAACACTACAAGCCATTGATATATCGATTGCGTTAAAATGATTGCCCAACTACAGGCAGCCACTCCAGTTGCGTCAAACTGAAATTGTTGCCGCTTCCACCAAAGCTGTAATGATGCTGCCATTACTCCTAAAAAGACACCAATTGTCCCACCATTAAAATAAAGGAGCGCAAATGGTTGAGCGATAACAGCTTTAAGATCAGTGACAATTATGCTAAATTTCCAAACGATAATAAAGGTAAAGATCGCGTCACCATATACCCCCGCCCATTTCTTCGGAAATTGCACCCGTAAAACTAGCCATACAATGAAAAAGGCCGCAAGAAGAGCGACATTTGTTGCTGGTAATGTTAGTGCCCGAATAGAAAACCATTCTGTATTATTCATCTAATAAATCCTCCAGATAGCTACAGCATAGCATATTATCTTTATATGAACTGTCATTTCACACTGTGTTCAAAAAATCTCCCTGAAACATGCAAAGAATAGACTCTTTATGAAAAATTCTATTGAAGTACCCATTTAGGTATTCATACTACAAATATATTACATAAAATGATGACACACTAGGAAAGAGGCTTCCAAATAATGCATCTGCTAAAAAAGCTCAGGTTCTACAGATGAATATATTTTTAACGTCAAAAATTGAGATGAGCATATTATATCGCTTTCCAAAAACGTTATTTACGTTTTATCCATCACTTCGCCTATTCTATCCGCAGTTTCGATAGTTCTATCCATCTTTTTGATGGTTCTATCCACAGTTATGATGGTTCTATCCATCATTCCGCAGGTTCTATCCACAGTTTTGATGGTTTTATCCATCACTTTGCCGTTTCTATCCTTCTTTATTATTTCTAAGCACACACGCGAAGATCCCCCAACGTTTCGTGCTAACTACCTGCCAATTCTTCTCAGTTTATGACACTATGCAATCTTAACTAGTCTTTTCAAACATTCGCTTTCATCTTGATTTAATAGAAACTTAATGGAAATTAAAAAAAGCTATACATTAGAAGAATCCTAATGTATAGCTTTTTAAGTTTTTAAATTGGAATATATTTTAGTGGATTGTCACTTCCGACTGCTTGTCCTCGCCAAGGGCCGATGTGCACTTCAAAGTGCAAGTGCGGTCCTGTTACACGTCCTGTATTACCCATGGCAGCAATTTGTTGACCTTGGGATACTTCTGTGCCAACACTAACGTTAAAGGAATTTAAGTGTGCATACACTGTCGTGTAAATTTGACCGTTGATAGAATGTGTAACGATGACACAATTACCATATGTGCTAAGTGGCGCAGCATAGGAAACAACACCGTCAGCAGCAGCCCATACTGGAGTACCTATACTATTTGCAAGATCGATTCCATAATGGAACTCTGAACCGCCAAATTCACGCCAGCCATAAGTTGATGTTAAACGACCATTTGTTGGTTTAACCCAAGTACCATTCGATTGTGGGGCATTGACTGTTGATGATCCAGATCCACCACCACTATTGCTCGAATTAGATGCATTGGCCTTGGCTGCGGCTGCGGCTGCTGCCTTACGTTTCGCTTCTTGTTGACGAGCAACTTCAGCTAATCGATTTTGCTCATCAATGATTTTTTGTTGTAATTCCGCGCTAATCTCAAGAGCCTCAGAATATTCTTTTTCAAGCAATACCTTTTCTGACTTCAGCTTTTCTTGTTCTTTTTCTAATTGATCAATTACTTTATTTTTCTCAGCTTTCTGTCCATCCAATGATGCTTTCAAACGATCAAGCTCAGCTTTTTTATCTTCGAGTTTTTGGCGTTTTCCTTCTAAGACTTGCTTTTGTTCCTCTAATTTTTGCTTATCCTCTTTTTGATCCTGGATAATTTGTCGATCCGCTTCAAGTAATGCATTGACCGCAGAGAATCGGTCGATAAAATCTACGAAGCTATTAGAACTAAGTAGTACGTCTAAATAGCTAACGGAACCACCCGCCTGAATGGCACGAGCACGATCCTCTAACAATAAATCACGCTCTTCAATTTTGTGCAGAAGCTCCGCAATAGAATCTTCTAAAGTTTTTATCTCTTCATTTGTAGATTGAATATCTGCCCATACATTTTTGATAGTACCGTTAGTTTTGTCGATTTCAGCATTTAATGTTTTAATTTGATCTAATAATTTTTCTTGCTTGTTATCATTTTCAGAAATAGCATTTGTTTTATTATTGATGGATGAATTTAAGCCATCTTTTTTTGATTCAATTTGTTTTTTTTCATCTTTTAAATCCGATAAACTAGTTGCATACGCTGATGGAGTTTGGATAAAAAGAAATAGTGCAGATGCTGCAGCAAGTGTTTTCAATGAGTTTTTCGCCATACTTTTCACCGGTTGAACTCCTTTTCGACTATTAATTTTGGTTGATTGTCATTCCTGCTAACACAACTTAGTGCGAAGCCTAACGAAAGCTAGATTTTTAAAAACTTACGTACTGACATGAAACTTCCCCAAATACCAATTAGTACACCGATGAGTAATAGTAGACCGCTTACTTGGTACACAAGAGGTGAGAAATCCAGTACTTGAACAAGTTCGCCTTTTAATCGAGGCGCAATAATTTTATATACATTGTGGTAAAGGGTTGCGATGACCGCAATCGGAATAATAGAACCTAAAATTCCGAGCCACATTCCTTCTAATAAAAATGGGATACGCACGAAAGAATTCGTTGCTCCGACAAGTTTCATAATTTCTATTTCATCACGACGTGCAATAATAGTAATTCGAATCGTATTAGAAATTAAGAAAATTGCTGTAAATAATAATCCACAAATAAGCACTATCCCTACGTTGCGGCTAATATTTAAGAAATTAAATAGTTTTTCTACTTTGCCTTCACCATACATAACGTCATATGTATACTCAAATTTATCAATTTTTTTAGCAACAGTAGCTGTTTTTTGAGGATCTGAAGCCTTCACATAAATAACATTACGTAATGGATTACTTTGCTCGAATAGTTTAAAATCGTCCCCAAAATCTTTTACTAATTTCGTTAATTCATTTTCCTTTGTCGAATAGTTCATCTCTGCGACATCTGGTAATTTCTTTATTTTTTCCATGAGCGCTTTTTCAGCAGCTTTATCTGCTGTTTCATCGATTAACACTTTAATTTCAACATCGTTCTCTAAATCAGATGCTACTTTATTTAAATTCATCATAATAAGCGCGAATACGCCTACTAATATTAATGTAACTGTTACTGCACTCACTGAGGCAATAGTCATCCAGCTATTACGGCCAAGAGACTTAAAACTTTCTCGGAAGTGACGTTTTACTGTATTAAATTTCATAGCCGTAGTCACCTCCGTGCTCATCACGGACAATCATTCCGCCTTCAATTGCAATTACTCGACGACGAATCGTATTTACGATTTCACGGTTATGGGTTGCCATTACTATAGTTGTACCTCTTGCATTAATTTCTTCGAATAAATTCATAATGTCCCAAGATGTCTCAGGGTCTAGATTCCCAGTAGGTTCATCCGCAATAACGACCTTCGGCACATTCACAATAGAACGTGCAATCGAAACACGCTGCTGTTCTCCACCTGAAAGCTCATTAGGGAACATTCTTACCTTTTGCTTCAGCCCCACGAGCTCTAAAACTTCCATTACCCGACGGCGAATTTCTATTGGGTCTTCCTCGATTACTTCTAGTGCAAACGCTACATTTTCATAAACATTCAAACGAGGTAGCAGTTTGAAGTCTTGGAAAACGACACCGATTTGACGGCGTAAAAAAGGTACCTTTTTATTTTTCAATTCTGCTAAATTTATGCCATTAACAGTGATATCTCCAGAAGTAGCTTTTTCCTCACGGTACATTAATTTAATAAATGTAGATTTACCTGCACCACTTGGACCTACAACATAGACAAATTCACCTTGCTTTATGTTAACGGAAATCCCATTTGTCGCAACAACGCCATTTGAGTACTTCTTTGTCACATTCTTCATTTCTATCATATTTAAACCACCTAAATCTCTTACCATGTAAGAGGTATTTCGTTCTCTATTATAGCACTCTATTTCTCCCTTTATTATTACAGTTTCATTTCATTACGTGGTAGTTCCTGTTATTTCGTTATTTGATTGCCATAAAAATATCATAAACTTGACATACAAGAAAACAAAAATCGAGCCCAATTGAGGAAAGTCGATTTCTGCTTTCTAGAATCTTCAAGCATAAAAAAAAGCATTCAAGCTATGTTGTTTTGCATAGCCTGAATGCTTTATATTTGTTAAATTTGCTGCTCGTCAGTTGTTGTATAGCGTACTAATACTGCACCTGTTTTAGACTCACCTTCGATAAATAAACGATTAGCATTTTCTATTTCTTTATCAAAACGTACTACTTTTGATAAAAATTGATCCTGTGATTCAATTTTTGAAGCGTCTTGAATACCGACATCTACTTTACCAAAATTCGTAACAATTTTACCGCTTAACGATATTGTACGTGGTACATACAATTCAACAGCTCCCGCGACTGTTTGTGCTTTGATTTTCGATGAATTAGTAGAGCAAGTTGTGACAACAACATGTCCATTAACCGATTTTGCTTCAACTTCATCCAATGCGCCATCTAAATAGACACGGCCATTCAATGTTTCAGCCTCTAAATCTTTACCACGAACATTTGTTAATTCAATGGAACCATTAGACGAATCTACTTCTGCCTTTCCAAAGTTAAACTTAGAGCCTTTAATCGCACCGTTTAATGTTTTTACTTTTAATCGCTCGATATCCGTATCTTGTAAAGTAACACTACCGTTCATTAAACGTACTGATAATTTTTCTAATTTATCCTTTGGAACAAGTACTTTAACATTTACTTGAACAAGCTTAAGTTGACTTAAAATTCGTAGTGAATCTCCATCTTCCTTGACAACGAATTGCTCTAGGAAGTTAGCGCGCGTTTCTTCTTCACCATTAACAAGAGGTGCCTTTACCTTGCAAATAACTTGGAAGCTATCTCCTTCAGCAGTTTCCAATGAAAAATTGCCATTCGGTAATTCAGCAATTATTTTGTCTACACGTTCTGCTGAAACTTCTTCCGTATGTGTAAACTCGAATTTATCACCAAATGGAGAAGTGACATCAAATTCTTTGACCTTTTTTACTGCCGTATTCATCATATCCATAAAGAGTGAACCAATTTGTGTTAAATCTTTACGGAAATCTCGCATTTCTTCTTGGAAATTTTTAGAGAAATCTTCATCTTTTTGCGATTGTTGATCGTTTTGACTGTCATCTTTAAATACTGGCTCTTTTTCTGTTGAGGAATACTGGTCCTCATTCACCACATCATTCATAACATTTTGAGTGGACTTGCTAGGTTGCTCTAATGCTTCTAATAATGTAATCGCCTCTTGCGCTGAAATTGTTCCTTTTTCCACAAGTTCTAAAATTCGTTGACGTTCATTTTGCATAATAAAAATAGCCTCCCTCAGTTCGTTATATTATTTATACGATTCATTTTGTGAAAAGTTTCACCATAAATGAAAATAATGGGTATATATCTTTTTTAGGCTCATTACCATAAGCGTGGGGTTGATTTCCGTTCCGGCTGGGCGCTTTGTTGCTGACGCTTCGCTTTCGCACAGATAAAACATTTGCCGCTGACGCTTCGCTTTCGCGCAGAGCAGAGCTTCCTGGGGGCGTCCGATGAGCCGCTTGGGCCAACAGATGTTTTTTGCGCGAAAGCGTAGTGCTAACGTAGCGGCAGCAGCACCGATGTTGGTCACGAAGGCGTTATCACAGGACGTGATGATTTTAGCCTTCGTTCCTCTATTGCTAATCTCCAAGGAGTCGCCCACCCTCCACTCCAATCAACTATCCACATGACATACGTTTTAACGTAAAGTCATCCAACTTTTGAATTATATCGGAACACTTTTAAGTATTATCGCCCAACTTTTGAAATTTATCGATAAACCTTCAACTTTTATCACCTCCAAATTCCGATTTTTATCGACATCCGCCTGCCGGACGCACGTAAAAAAAGTTCGCAAATCCCTATTAAGGAGTTTGCGAACTTTTTATAGTTATTGAGAAGCCTTTGTTAAAACAGCTTCCATACGCATACGATCTCTTGTTAATATCGGTTTTAAATATTTCCCGGTATAAGAGCCACTTACTTCAGCGACTTCTTCCGGTGTACCTGTCGCCACAATAGTACCACCTTTGTCTCCGCCTTCAGGCCCTAAATCGATAATGTAGTCTGCTGTTTTGATGACATCTAAATTATGTTCGATGACTAGCACAGAATCGCCATTTTCTACAAGACGCTGTAAAACAACGAGTAAACGTGCAATATCATGCGCATGTAAGCCAGTTGTCGGCTCATCTAAAATATAGAATGATTTACCTGTTGAACGACGGTGTAATTCAGAGGCTAATTTTACACGCTGTGCCTCACCACCGGATAGAGTTGTAGCAGGTTGTCCTAATTTCATATAGCCTAATCCTACATCCACGATCGTTTGTAGCTTACGTTGGATTTTCGGAATATTTTCGAAGAATACTACTGCATTTTCAATCGTCATATCTAAAATATCTGCAATGCTCTTATCTTTATATTTCACTTCAAGCGTTTCACGGTTATAACGCTTTCCATGGCAGACTTCACACGGCACGTAAACATCTGGTAGGAAATGCATTTCAATTTTTATTATACCGTCACCACGACAAGCCTCACAGCGGCCTCCCTTAACGTTGAAGCTAAAGCGACCTTTTTTATAGCCACGTACCTTTGCTTCATTTGTTGTTGCAAAAACATCTCGAATATCATCGAAAACGCCTGTATACGTAGCAGGGTTAGAGCGAGGTGTACGACCGATTGGTGATTGGTCAATATCAATAACCTTTTCGAGCTCTTCCATCCCCGTTACTTCTTTATGTTCTCCTGGCTTCACTTTCGAACGATTAAGCTTTTGAGCCAATGATTTATATAAAATTTCATTAATAAGCGTCGATTTACCTGAACCAGAAACCCCTGTTACGGCAACGAATAAGCCAAGTGGTATATCAACTTTCACGTTTCGAAGGTTATTTTCCTTGGCACCTTTAATCGATAATTTGCGTCCATTCGGTTTGCGTCGCTCAATTGGCAATGGAATAAACTTCTTGCCACTTAAATATTGCCCCGTCAATGACTTTTCATTTTCCATTACTTCCTGCGGTGTTCCTGCCGCTACAATTTGACCGCCATGCACACCTGCACCAGGACCAACATCAATGAGGTAATCAGCCGCCAGCATTGTATCTTCATCGTGTTCGACAACAATTAGCGTATTGCCTATATCACGCATATTTTGCAGTGTACTAATAAGACGGTCATTATCACGTTGATGCAAGCCGATTGATGGCTCGTCTAAAATATAGAGAACGCCAGTTAAACGCGAGCCGATTTGTGTCGCAAGGCGAATTCGTTGAGCTTCTCCCCCTGAAAGCGTCCCTGCTGCTCGACTTAACGTTAAATAATCTAACCCTACATTGACAAGGAAGCCCAGTCGTTCTTCAATTTCACGTAAAACAAGTCGAGCAATTTTCATATCCTTTTCTGATAAATCCAGTTCTTTGAAAAATGTATCAGCTTCCTGAATTGAATACTGTGTAACTTCACCAATATGTTTATCTGCTAGTTTTACAGCTAATGTTTCAGGCTTTAAACGATAGCCTTTACAAGATGGACATGCTTGCTGCGCCATATATTTTTCCATTTGTTCACGCACATAATCAGACGTTGTCTCCTTAAAACGTCGTTCAACATTACGGACAACACCTTCGAATTCAATCATTTGATCTCGCACATTGCCAAACTCATTTTCATAATGGAAATGGATTTTATCTTTACCAGAACCATATAATATTTTATCCATCTTTTCTTTCGGAAAATCCTTTACTGGAACGTCCATTGGGATATCATAATGATCGCACACAGCCTTTAATAATTGTGGGTAATATTGAGAACTTGTTGGTTCCCACGGTGCTATAGCATGCTCTAATAGACTACGATCCCAATCAGGCACTACTAAATCAAGATCTACCTCTTGTGTCGAGCCTAAACCATCACAGCTCGGACAAGCTCCAAACGGACTATTAAATGAAAACATGCGAGGCTCTAGCTCACCTATTGAAAATCCACATAATGGACAAGCATGATGCTCACTAAATAATAATTCCTCATGCTCTATCACATCAACAAGTACGCGCCCGTCTGCCAAACGTAATGCTGTCTCTAAGGAATCACTAAGACGTGCTGCGACACCTTCCTTCATCACAACACGATCGATGACTACTTCGATTGAATGCTTTTTGTTTTTATCAAGTTCAATCGCATCATCTAAATCTCGTAGATCACCGTCAATACGTACCCGAACAAAGCCTTGCTTTTTTAAATCTTCCAGTAGCTTTACGTGCGTTCCTTTACGCCCTGATACCATCGGAGCAAGCAACTGCATTTTCGTTCTTTCTGGAAAAGTTAATAAACGATCGACCATTTGCTCAATCGTTTGGGACGTAATTTCAATACCATGATTCGGACAAATAGGCTTCCCGATGCGCGCAAATAGCAAACGTAAATAATCATAGATTTCCGTTACTGTCCCAACTGTAGAACGTGGGTTACGGCTCGTCGTTTTTTGATCGATTGAAATAGCAGGAGATAATCCCTCTATTGCATCAACATCTGGTTTATCCATTTGACCAAGGAATTGACGGGCATAGGCTGAAAGGGATTCTACATAACGACGTTGCCCCTCGGCATAAATCGTATCGAAAGCTAATGATGATTTCCCTGAGCCTGATAAACCTGTTAGCACGACTAGTTGATCACGTGGAATTGTGACATTAATATTTTTTAAATTATGTGCTCGTGCGCCCTGCACGACTATTTCAGTATTTTTCACAAGCCATTCACCCTTCTAACTTCAATTCAAATATTGTATCGCGCAGCTCAGCAGCACGTTCGAAATCGAGTGCTTTTGCCGCTTCCTTCATTTCTACTTCTAAAGTAGCAAGTAACTGATCTCTTTCCGCCTTCGTCAGCTTCTTACCTTTTGTTGCCTTCGTTACATAGGATTCTTCTTCCTCTGCCACCTGTGTCGCACGAATAACATCAGGAATTTTCTTAACGATCGTTTTCGGTGTTATGCCATGCTCTTCGTTATACGCCATTTGCAGTGTTCGACGACGCTTCGTTTCCTCAATCGCCTTTTTCATCGAATCCGTCATATTATCTGCGTACATAATGACATGACCATTGGCATTACGCGCGGCACGTCCAATCGTTTGAATTAATGAACGCTCTGAACGTAAAAATCCTTCCTTATCAGCATCTAAAATCGCCACAAGGGAAACCTCAGGAATATCTAGCCCTTCTCGCAATAAGTTAATGCCGATTAAAACATCGTAAGTACCTTTTCGCAGCTCGCGAATAATTTCAATTCGCTCTAGCGTCTTAATCTCTGAATGCAAGTACTCCACCTTTAAGCCCATTTCTTTCAAATAAGCTGATAAATCCTCTGACATTTTTTTCGTCAATGTCGTCACGAGCACTCGTTCATTACGAGCAATACGACCTTGAATCTCATCGATTAAATCATCAATTTGCCCTTCAATAGGACGTACCTCAATTTGTGGATCAAGCAGCCCAGTTGGACGAATAATTTGCTGCACCATTTCCGGAGTATGCTCAAGCTCATACGGGCCAGGTGTTGCCGATACATAAATAGCTTGATGTATATGTTTCTCATATTCTTCAAAACGTAAAGGGCGGTTATCTAGTGCTGATGGCAAACGGAAACCATGCTCAACTAGCACACCTTTACGTGCTTGGTCACCGTTATACATCCCTCGAACTTGTGGCAAAGTAACGTGACTTTCATCGACAACAAGTAAAAAATCATCAGGGAAATAATCAAGTAGCGTATATGGAGTTGCCCCCGCTTCACGCAATGTTAAATGACGCGAATAGTTTTCGATACCTGAGCAAAAGCCCATTTCACCCATCATTTCTAAATCATAACGAGTACGTTGCTCTAAACGCTGTGCCTCCAATAATCTATCCTCTGCACGTAAAAGAGCTAGACGCTCCTCCAACTCTTTTTCAATATTTTCAATGGCTTTTCGCATTTTTTCTTCTCGCGTAACGAAGTGGGATGCTGGGAAAATAGCTACATGATCACGATCCGCTAATATTTCACCAGTTAACGCATCCACTTCGCGAATTCGATCGATCTCGTCCCCAAAAAATTCCACGCGGATACATTGTTCGTCTCGGGATGCAGGGAATATTTCCACTACATCGCCACGTACCCGAAACGTACCACGTGTAAAACTCACATCATTACGCTCATACTGTACATCGACCAATTTTCGAAGCAACTGATTACGTTCAATTTCCATTCCAGTCCGTACCGATACGACCATTTCACGATATTCTTCTGGAGAACCTAGACCATAAATACAGGACACGGATGCAATAATAATGACATCATCACGCTCGAATAATGAAGATGTTGCAGAGTGACGCAACTTATCAATTTCATCATTAATGCTTGAATCCTTCTCGATATAAGTATCCGTCTGCGGTACATAGGCCTCTGGCTGAAAGTAATCATAGTAGCTGACAAAGTATTCAACTGCATTATTAGGGAAGAACTCTTTAAATTCACTATATAATTGACCCGCTAATGTTTTATTGTGTGCCATAATAAGCGTCGGTTTTTTTACCTGTTTAATGACATTAGAAATCGTAAACGTTTTTCCTGTTCCTGTTGCACCGAGCAACGTTTGATGACGTTTACCTGCATGGACACCCTCCACTAATTCCGCAATTGCCTGTGGCTGATCTCCATTAGGCGTATATGGCGCTTGTAAATCAAATGTTTGCACACATGTCCCCGTCCTTTCCTACCAATTTGATACATATATTTTAGCATAGCATTATTAAAATTTCGAACATTTAACGAACGAATGTTTGTAAAAATTTTTCCGTATGCTATATTTAAGGTGATCGCGATAGAACGTATGTACTAATTACAACCTATCTATAAATAGATTACCCTTTCCAAATGTTAGCTAATCGAGATGGGTAAATGTAAATGCCCTAACTTAGAGGGGATCTCGGTTGCCAGTAAATCTGATCAGATGGAACGGATATCTGCTCGGGTTGACGGTAAATCTGATCAGCTAGAACGAAAATAGCAAAAAAATCCCGCTCTCTAATAAGTGGAGAGCGGGCTCGTCATATTATTCACTTGCATCTTGGTGTAAAATTACTAGTTCGGCTGCGTATAGATGAAATGCCTTTTCATCTTTTTCATCGAGTGCTCTATCTATCAGAACCATGAGCTGCTCTTCACGATGCATACGCTGGATATGATTTAAAAATAAATCTAAATAAATCTCGTTTAATAATTTCTCTGCCTCATCAACTTTCTTAGACTGACCAACGGCTTTCAGAAAATCTGTATACGAATAATATTTATCCAACGATCTCACCTCGATCCTTTTCTAAATTATAAGAAAATTGAAATTAAAATGCAATGCTTAAGAACTGAAAATCACTTCGATTTACTATTAATCTCGTACAATTTCAAGCAATTTCTCTATACAATCGCTTGATATATCAACGGTTTTCTCTTTTTATCTATATTTTCAGAATTTAAATTTGTGTTCTACACTTCAGTAACAAATAGAAAAAGGAGGTTTACATAGATGTCATCAAACTACATCAATGGATATTTAATGTCTTTCAACACCTATTTACTTCAGCCAATGCAGTATGACTCTAAAATTTTCACAAGGGTAATTGATAAGCATAATGAGCTGATCGTCACACGGAAACCAATGCATATATTACGAAAATCTTGTATCTCACTTGGAACAACCTATGAAGCAGCAAGACATTCCGCCAAACGCTTTTTCGGCAATCAACATAAGCTTCCAATCGTTGTTGCTTATGATTATGGTTATCCTTGTATTTTCCTACCAACGTTTTCTCCTAACTCTATCCACAATATTTGGATTGGACTTCACGCCATTTCGAATATTGTACCGAGTAAAATGGGTTGTATCGTTACACTGAAAAATGATAAACAGATTGAGCTACCTATTCAATATGCTTCGATTAGCAAGCAATTTGTCAATGCATCGATGCTTTATAAACATTACATGAATGAACGTAAGGAGATTAGCCAAGACACTCCGTATCATCCACCTTTTTAATTTGAATGGTCTATCAAACTAAAAAACCCCTCAAAAGCACAGTTTCATTGTGCCTTTGAGGGGCTTTCATTACCCGATTTTCGAACGTAAATATGCATTAATGAATGGATCTACATCGCCATCCATCACTGCTCCTACATTACCTGTTTCTTCATTTGTACGATGATCTTTCACCATTGAATATGGATGGAATACATATGAACGAATTTGTGAACCCCAGCCGATTTCCTTCTGTTCACCACGGATTTCATCTAGCTGTGCCTGCTGCTTTTCGATCTCTAATTGATAGAGTTTCCCTTTTAACATCGTCATTGCTTTTTCACGGTTTTTAATCTGTGAACGTTCTGCCTGACATTGTACGACAGTACCAGTTGGAATGTGCGTAATACGAACAGCTGAATCTGTTGTATTAATGTGCTGACCACCTGCACCTGTTGCACGATACGTATCAATTTTTAAATCCTCTGTACGAATATCAATTTCAATATTGTCATCGAATTCAGGCATAACATCACAAGAAACGAACGATGTATGACGACGACCAGAAGAGTCAAACGGTGAAATACGTACTAAACGATGGACACCTTTTTCTGCTTGCAAATAGCCATAAGCATTATGACCCTTAATGGACAATGTTACAGATTTAATCCCTGCTTCATCGCCTGGAAGATAATCAACTGTTTCGACTTTAAAGCCACGTTTTTCCGCCCAGCGTGTGTACATACGAAGTAGCATTGAGCCCCAATCCTGAGATTCCGTACCACCTGCTCCTGGATGCAGCTCTAAAATCGCATTATTTTGATCGTATGGACCGCTTAATAGTAATTGCAGCTCAAAATCGCCCATTTTTTGCTGGAATTCTACTAATTCATTGCCTAGCTCCTCCTGCAATTCTTCATCAGGCTCTTCGCGCAATAGCTCTAGCGTCATATCTAGGTTCTCATACGTTTCCAATAAATCTTTATACTCATTAACTGTTGCCTTTAAGCCATTGCTCTCATTAATGATTACCTGTGCCCCTTGCTGATCATCCCAGAAAGCTGGCTCAAGCATCATTTCATCTAATTCTTGAATGCGTGCCTCTTTGTTTTCTAAGTCAAAGAGACCCCCTAAAATCCGCCAATTTTTTGGCTGAAGTGTCTAACGCGTTACGTACATCTGCTAATTCAATCATTGTTAAATCCTCCGAACATTATTAAGGGGGCAAACTTGTATGATAGAAGTTTAAAAATCAGCAAATAAAATGATTTTAAAATACTGATACTTCATTTTTAAAGCCCCGATCTCTTTATTATAACGTTTTTACGGCGGAAAACATACTTTTTTACAATACAGAGGATTCGTTTCAGTCTTTTTCAGCTTCATCCTCAAAGATAACATCGTTCGCCATTCGTTGGAATACTTTACCTTGATCATATTGAACTAATAAATTCTTTGTTCGTTTTTCCAGTTTATATTTTAATAAATAAGCTCTTTGAATTCTGGTTTCAAATGCTCTAACACTTAGATCTACATTAGTTTCATAGCCGTTCATAAAAATTACTTTTGTATTCTTTTTATCGACAGCTAGATAGTCCTGAATATGATGAACGGCAAACCATATACATTCCTGTCGTAAATAAGACATACTTGGAAACCATACAATATTACTTTGTTCATGAACAACAATTGGATTTTTATTCAACTTTCCAAGTATCATTCTCGAGCCATCGAAAGCCCCTCTTAAGCTAGAACCAAAATAACGTAGATTATAATCCATTAATTTTGTCGGCGCTAATTTTGATATATATTCGTAATCCCTTTCTATTACACGTGTACACAAGTTACCATGGGCATCATACTCCGGTATATACAGCATCGTTTTACTACTCATAATGTCATCATTATGCATGTCAATCCTCCTTAAAATAGTATTTATCCAATGTAATTCCTCGGGAAGGTCTGGCCATGACAACATTTCTCGAGGATTTTTTATATCCACCCATGAATCACCCCCTTTATTCAAAAATCAGGTTCAAATCAACGAAACTTTCCAACTATTCATCTTTATAATAAATCAGAAAAAAGTTATAAACATTACCCTTTTTATTGAACTATTTACCTATTGTTGTAGTATTATATATCTTTTTTCTGAATTTTCCGTCATTTCATTTCATTTAAACTTTATTGAAAAACCTCCTACTTACTAACTAACGATTGTTCGCACATTTGCTATGGTCTTAGCTAGCAGAATGAGTATCGTGAAAACATCCTAAAACATAGAAAAAAGACCATTCTAACATAAAGTTAAAATGATCTTTTTCGAAAAATTATTGAGCTGCACCATGGCAGTTTTTAAATTTCTTACCGCTTCCGCATGGACATGAATCATTACGCCCGACATTTTCTGCCTTACGAGCAGGTTGCTTTTTCGGAGCTGAGCCGCCATCCTCTTTCGGATTAACAGCTTGACCTTTTGCAACTTCCTCACGCTCTAAATTATTATGGATTTCTGCCTTCATCGCATATTTTGCTACATCTTCGCGAATGGAAGCGACCATATCCTCAAACATAGCAAAGCCCTCTTGTTGATACTCACGAAGCGGGTCATTTTGACCATATGCACGAAGATGGATACCTTGACGTAGCTGATCCATAGCATCGATATGATCAATCCACTTCGTATCAATTGAACGTAATAAGATAACCTTTTCAAATTCACGCATACGCTCTGGCGTAAGCTGTTCTTCTTTTTCATCATAACGCGTTTGGACAGCGTTAGAAATTAGTTGGTTAATCTCTTCTGCGGATTTACCTTGGAAATCTTCCACCTTCAAATCGCCTTCATCTAATAGGTTTGCTGCAACATAGTCATCAATTGCTTTTAAATGCCAATCTTTTTGCTCACCTTGCGTATACAATGCGACAACGTTGTCGATCGTTTCTTGAATCATAGACTCAACAAGCACACGCATATTTTCTGTTTCTAATACGTCGTAACGCTCTTTATAAATAATCTCACGTTGCTGACGTAACACATCATCATATTGTAATAGACGTTTACGAGCATCGAAGTTATTACCTTCAACGCGTTTTTGAGCTGATTCTACTGCTCTTGAAACAACTTTAGATTGTAGTGGCTGTGAATCATCCATCCCTAATTTCATCATCATGTTCTTCATATTATCGGAGCCAAAACGACGCATTAATTCATCTTCTAGTGACAGATAGAATTGAGTAATCCCCGGGTTCCCTTGACGACCAGAACGACCACGTAGCTGATTATCGATACGACGAGATTCATGACGCTCCGTACCAATTACCGCTAAACCGCCAAGCTCCATTACACCTTCTCCAGGTTTAATGTCCGTACCACGACCAGCCATGTTCGTAGCAATTGTTACTGCACCCTGCGTACCAGCATTCGCAATAATTTCTGCTTCACGCTCATGGTTTTTCGCGTTTAATACGTTATGTGGGATTTTATGTTTATCCAATAAATTCGAAATAATTTCAGATGTTTCAATAGCAACAGTACCGACAAGAACTGGTTGTCCAGCTCTATGGCGCTCTGCAATATCTGCCGCCACCGCTTTATATTTCCCTTCCATCGAAGCAAAAATTAAGTCCGGACGGTCATCACGAGCAATCGGCTTATTCGTAGGAATCGCCACAACACTCATATTATAAATATTACGGAATTCCTCTTCCTCTGTTTTCGCAGTACCTGTCATACCCGAAAGCTTTAGATACATACGGAAGTAGTTTTGGAACGTAATTGTCGCCATCGTCATCGATTCATTTTGAATCTCTACGCCCTCTTTAGCTTCAATTGCCTGATGCAGTCCATCTGAGTAACGACGACCTTTCATTAAACGACCTGTAAAGCCGTCAACAATAATGATTTCGCCCTCTTGTACAACATAATCAACATCATTATGCATACTTACATGTGCCTTTAACGACTGGTTAATCGCATGGTTTAAACGCACATGTGTTAAATCAAACAGGTTATCAATGCCAAATGCTTTCTCTGCTTTTTCAACACCAGCATCTGTTAACGTAACACCTTTTGTAGATTCTTCATATGTGTAATCTGTTTCCGCACTTAACATACGAACAAACGCATTAGACTGTTTATAAAGCTGCGCTGATTTCCCAGCCTGACCCGAAATAATTAATGGAGTACGCGCTTCATCAATTAAAATCGAGTCAACCTCATCGATTACCGCAAAATGTAGCGGACGTTGTACACGTTCTTCTTTATAAAGCACCATATTATCACGTAAATAGTCAAAGCCAAGCTCATTGTTTGTACTATACGTAATATCAGCTTCATAGGCTGCACGTTTTTCTTCTTTTGATAAGCTGTTCAAGTTTAAACCAACCGTTAAACCTAAGAAATTATACAAATGTCCCATTTCCTCAGCGTCACGACTCGCTAAATATTCGTTGACTGTCACAACGTGTACGCCTTTACCAGTAATAGCATTTAGGTAAACAGCCATTGTAGCCGTTAACGTTTTACCTTCACCGGTTTTCATTTCCGCAATATTACCTTCATCTAGTGAAGCAGCACCCATAATTTGTACACGGAATGGGTACATCTCTAACACACGCTTTGACCCTTCTCGACAAACGGCAAAAGCTTCCGCACGAATCGAGTCTAAATGCTCTCCGTCGGCATAGCGTTTTTTAAACTCTTCTGTTTTCGCTTGTAATTGATCATCTGAAAGCTGTTCCATTTGAGAAGCGAATCCCTCAACCTGGTCAGCGATTTTTTCTAATTTTTTTAGTTCACGTTTATTGAAATCAAATAATTTATTTAATAGGTTTGCCATGAATTTTTTCACTTCCTATATAGTCTCAACTTTCATTTTACCATTGTGTAACAGTTTCATGCAAACAGAGTCCTTAGCATGAAAGGAAATCATATCAATTACGCCTTGGCGTGATTGCGTCCGGATTTTGAATTGTGCTAGCACAATTCAAAATCCGTGATATCTGCCAGAGGCTTATCTTCATTCAGTAGGCGTTCGGTGAAAATTGAGGTAAGAATTCCTACTGAATGAAGATAAAAAAGGCTCCCGCTTTTCGCGAGAGCCCTTGTGCATATTAAAATTTAAGTTGTTTCAATTAAGCCATATTTACCGTCTTTGCGTTTGTAGACAATATTTGTGCCGTTTGATTCTGCATCTGTGAAGATATAGAAATCATGCCCTAGCATATTCATTTGTAAGACAGCTTCTTCTTGATCCATCGGTTTTAAATCAAATTGCTTTGTACGAACAATTGAGTATTCATCTTCCTCTGTAACTGCATCAGCGGCTGCTTGAGAAGTAGCAAAATAAAGGCCTGTACCTTCGCGCTCACGGAATTTACGATTTACCTTTGTTTTATGCTTACGGATTTGACGTTCTAATTTATCAACGATTAAGTCAACCGCAGCATACATATCATTATGACGCTCTTCTGCACGAAGAGTTAAGTTCTTCATTGGAATTGTAACTTCCACTTTAGTTTGCTTGTCATTATAAACCTTTAAATTTACGTTAGCATTGGCGTTAACATCTTCGTTAAAATAACGTTCAACTTTTTCGATTTTGTTTTCAACATACTCTCGAATAGCTGGAGTTACCTCAATATTTTCACCGCGAATGTTAAAGTTTAACATGTAAACTCCTCCTTTATAACTGCTATACTTTATACTTCTACACAAGTGTGCGAAATTCCTCTAAAATAATTCTTTTTTTCAAAAAAATTTTTTCCTGAAATAATGTGTAGCATTTGCGAAAGCAAAGAAGTTAGATATGGGATGAACAAAATCATCCCCCACTGATGAATACTTCCTTTATGAATTAATGCTATTTAGTTTTGCCTCATCAGCTTCTCTTCTTCGGCGTAGTTTCAACTCTTCGACAATCAAATCCTCAACCGCTTCTTGATTATTAAAATTCACACCATACTGCTTACCATTACCAAAAGGACGGCTCCAAATGACTTCACCATAAGCTCGTACCTCTCTTGTATCCAGAATAAAGCGTAAATCCAAAGGACGAGGATTGACACCTAAATCCACCTCAGTAAACATCTTTAACCCTCGTGGACTAATATCAAGCAAATCAGCCATTGCCGTTTGCGCTTGATCGACTCTACCTTCCTCATAAATGGCAAAAGTCATTTTAACAGGCTCCTCAAATTTAAATCGAAAGCCTTCTTGGCGCTTAAATATCATCTTCCCACCTCAATACTATTCTAAACATCTATGTAGCTTGATTATGACACGATGCATGTTTTACATCCAGAGGGAATAAGTAACATATTTTACCGGATAAAGACCTATTTTACGACTAATTAAATGTTTCCCTTTTGTACGATATAAAGTTCGTGTCTCGTATTTCTTGCAAAGAAAAGAGACCATCTTGAATCGATGGCCTCTATGTTGTCTAAATTTGTCCAGCGTTTCCCTGGCCGTATTGCTGCTGTCGATTGATGCGAATAACTTCCTTCCATGTATCACGGAATTCCGTCACTAATCCCTCAACTTCTTCAATGATAGCGACATCACTTTGAATATTTGCTTCGACTAAACGATGATTCATATATTCATAAAGTGCAAGCATATTTTTTGATATTTCGATATCCATATTCAATGTTGCCATCAGCTCGCTAATAATTGCTTGTGCTTTGATAAGATTTGTATTTTTTTCTTGAATATTCTTTTCTTGAATGGCTAGTTTCGCTTTGTGCAAGAACTTTAAACATCCATTATAAAGCATTAATGTCAGCTCACCAGGGGAAGCAGTGGTAACACTATTTTGTTTGTACGCGTTTTGTGCTGTTAGATTTGCTGCCAATAAAGGACAACTCCTTTGAAAGGTTACTTATTTACTAGTTTAAACCATCTTACGAAGAAAAGCTAATAGGTCAATTACGCCTCGACGGAATTGGGTCTGAATTTTGAATTATGTGGTCACAATTCAAAATTCATTACATCCGCCAGAGCTTTATCTTCCATTTAGCTATCGGCCTCTGCTACGCTAAATGGGGATAAAAAGTTAATTCTTTTTGTCATAATACATGCCATCCATTACACGAACATTCGAGTAGGGATCGAAGTATTGTCCTTCACTTTTCTTTGTTTTCTGTAGGTTTGCCATATCCTGCTTTACGGCGCTCATGACAGTAGCCAATCGTTCTTTTATCCCATTATCTAATTCAAGTAACGTTCGATGAATCCGATTCTGTTCGTCGAATTGAAAGCTATCTTGAACCAAATCTTCAATAATTTTTCCCCGCTTGTCTAACATATTGTTAATATTATCAATATATTCATCGCGCTCTTCACCTTTTGGAATGTCGCCCAAAAGTTTAAATAAGTTAGCTGACACCTGCAATAGTTGATCTATTTGTTGCATATCATTCTCCTACCTTACTAATTAGAAGCCTCCACCTGCACCTTGCATGAACATACTAGATTGCTGGTTCGCTTTATTGATCGCTTGCTCCATAGCTGTAAATTGTTTCCAGTAACGCTGTTCAATATTCTCTAATTTAACTTTCCAAGTGTTTATTCGACTATCAACATCTAATAAATTTTTACCAATTGAGTAGTTTTGTTCTGTCATAGTTGCTTTACCAGCTTTTTTCTCAATGTTAGTAGTAAATGTACTCATTGAAGAACGTAACTTTTGAACAACCCCTGGTTCTCCTGGATTATTTTCGGTAACTGTATTGGTAAATGTTTTTACAACAGCCTCTGGATCTTTAGCAATTGCAGCACGTAACTTCTCATCATCTATTTTTAATTTACCACCGTCAGTATAATCATTAGATGTTGTTATCCCCAACTCATACAATGTATCTAGCTCAGCGTTAGTACTACCACCTTTTTCGTACATATTGCTACGTAATGCAGAAAGACCACTTCGGATCATTGAATCACTTCGAAGAATACCACTTTTCGCCTTTTCTTCCCACTTTTCAATATCCGATTTTTCCATATCAGCTTTTTGTTCATCTGTTAATGGTGTAAAGTCTCTATATTTTTTTTCCTTTGTTACATTATTTAAAGATTCTACAAGACCATTATATGTGTCTACAAATTTTTTAATTTGATTAAACAAATGGTCTGAATCAGTTTTAGTTGTAATGCTAATTGGCTTAGTTCCCGTATATGTATCATTTAGAGTAACCGTAAAACCATTCAAATCGAATGTATTAGAAGATCGTTCAATGTCAATTCCATTAACAGTTAATTTTGCATTTTGTCCATCTGTATTTAAAGCATTCGCTGGATTTGATACTCCACCTGAATGAGACAAATCAGGATTTACCCCAAAACCAAGTTTTTGAAAAATACCAGCAGAATCTTTTGTAACATATAAGTTTACATCCTCAATAGTTTGAGTAGTTCCACCTTGTTCTAAATCTAACTTACCACCAGTACCTGTTGCATCAGTTGTAATCGATATTTGACCTGACCGCTCATCATAAAATGCTGAAAGTCCAGTCCCATTATTTAATTTAGATATCACACTATCAATTGAATCTGTTTGTTTAAATGATAAATTAACATCTTTAAAAGTACCGTCTTTTTGAAGAACTTTCATTTCAATAGTCTGATCACCAGTGACACCGATGTCTTCTAAAGTAGTGGACTTCGTGATAGCACCGCCACCTGATAATGTTGTACCAATGTTACCTACACGTCTTGTTGAAGTAGCTAGTTGTGAAACTGAAGAAATATCTAAGCTAGCACCATCTTTTGACGTTGTTGCTGTAGCAGAAATTGCATTATTACTACTTGTTGTAGTCTTTTTCCAAATATCTTTTTGTAAAAGCATTTCTTTTGATAAAAAATCATCAAACGCTTTGATTTGCTTATTGACATCTCGGTACGCGTCACGTTGCCATTCATAAGTCTGCTTTTTTTGATAAAGTTTATTTAATGGCGCCTTTTCTGCCTTCATCATTTTTTCTACAAGACTATCAATATCCATTCCTGACGCTAAACCACCAATTCGATTTACCATACGAAAAACCTCCAATGTATTATTTAAATTTTTTCGTCTACAATCATTCCTACTTGTTTCTGCATTTCATAAAAAGCATCTAATAATTCTTTAGGCGGAATTTCTTTAATCACTTCTTCTGTGTCCGAATCGACAAGTTGAATAAAATATTTGTCCAACCCCTCATGTAACACAAATTTTGACCGTCTATGATCCACCTCTAGAAATTCATTCACAGTGTTTACTGCTTGCTTTAGTTCATCAATTGGAAATTCAGATGTTTCAAGACCAAATTGCGCTTTATTTTTAGAAACCACTTTTTCTCCTATAATAGCAACTTGAGATTGGGTATCAGAATTCTTTTTTTCTGTTGTTGCTATGTTATTCCCAACGTTTTTCTGAACTGACATTTCTGTATTTTGTGAAGCAATACGCATAATAAACCCCTCCGTGAGATAAATTACTTTGTATTTATACTATCGGACTGTAAAATTATTTTTTCACAAAAAAAATAGAAAATAGCGGAAAAGGTCTGCAGTAGTTAAAGTAGAACCAACTGTATTACCAATTCTATGATGTTAGTTTGTTATTTCTTCAACTTTGGCATTGAGTGTAGTTTATATGTTGGCAGTAAATGCTATATTCAACAAAAATTCACAATAGACTGATTGCTTTAATTCGTACATTGTTTAATATTAAATGCCTTCTACTGGTTAACTCATTTCTTGTCTCAATAGTAAAACTCCTTCAAAGTAATGCTCGTTTTTCAACAATAGTTTTTTGGGTCTTTTTTTCAGGTAAATGTGTGTATCATCCTGGGAACATTAAGCCATTGATTGTTATAGCGATCCAATAGATCCACCATTTTCGACGTTGACAAATAGGTATAACTATAGATACCCCCATAAATCAAACATACTTTAAGTTTTCCACTAATTAATCTATTCAATTTCTGCTTTCACTTTGAATATTAGTAGAATGGCTCTATAATTATATTTTTCTTTACACCCAACAATCTATTATCTACTTTACTCATTTTGACAAAGTAAAAACGATAGCATAATACAAAATTACGCTATCGCTTTCTATGTTCCATATTAGCCAATGATTTTCACAAATTTCTGTAACCTATACAAACAAAGGTTTTAGTCTTACTTCAACAATTTTACCTACCTGCTCAAAATTCTCAGCAGACAGTGTACCATTTTTTAATAAATACCTTTTCGGCCTTACAATTTGATATAAGTGAATTTGTATGAATATCCCTTCCTCATTTTAACCTGTAAGCCATTCTCTAAGTACTAAAATCGTTGCATACTACCAAATTGTGTTTTATGCGAAATAGTATAGCATTAATACTGCTTTTTAATTTTCAATAAACATTGAATTAAACTTTATCATTTTTACTTCCTAAAGCTATTTAACTTTATTTTGAATCAAATAATCACATATCTCGAAATCAAGCAAAGTATCAATATCAAATGATTGTTCATTTGACATAACAAATCCTATCGTTTCTTCTGTTAAAAATGATTGTTCGTGTAAAAGCGCCTCTATCTCAGCAATATAAATTGCTCCGTTTAATGCATAAGCAACAGGTAAGTCTTGTCTTCTTGTTGCAATTTGTTCTTGCTTTATTAAAGGACGCATGCTTCCATCCTCTAAAGTATACATCCAATAGGGCGATTTATCTGGCTCAGTGACAGAAACACAAAATTTTGCTTTCTTTTGTAAAATGTATTCAATACAACCATCAATATCATCAACTGTACGTAGCGGAGAAGTTGGCTGTAATAATAAGACATAATCATAACCCGGGCACTGTTGAATAGCATGTAATACTGGAGCAATGCCTGGTGTATCATCACAAGCTAATTCTAATGGTCTAATAAATGGTACATCACAATCGTATTGCTTTGCCACTTTAATAATCTTCGAATCTTCAGAGGATACAATTAGACTTGTAATGTATTTAGACTTTTTTGCTTCTTCAATAGTCCATGCAATTAAAGGTTTACCTGCTAATTCACGTATGTTTTTCCGTGGTACACCTTTAGAACCTCCACGTGCTGGAATTATCGCTAATATTTTGTGCTTCATAATGAGAGCTCCTTAAACTCTTTATTTGCCCTATTAAAATCATCTACCTGCCCTATATCTAACCAATATTCATGAATAGGAAAAACAGATGTTTTCATTTTCTTTTCAATCAATTGTTCAAAAAGTGTAGGCATATCGTAATATTCATCCTGAGGTATAAAATCGAACACTTCTGGATTAAGTACGTAAATACCAGCATTAACGAAGCTACGATGTATTGGCTTTTCATTTATTGATAATAGATTTGTACCAGCTGTTTCAATAACGCCATAAGGAATCTGATATTCGTATTCTCTTACACACATTGTTGCAATTGATTGATGTTCTTTATGAAATTGCATAAGTTGATCAAAATTTATTTGTGTAAGTAGGTCTCCATTCATAACAAAAAACGGCTCAGCCGGTCGATTGTTTATTAATGAAAGTGCCCCGGCAGTCCCCATTCTCTTATCTTCTTCTATGTACTCAATTGTCACATCAAAAGCTTTACCATTTTGAAAATAGTCTTGAATAACTTCCTTTTTGTAATTTACAGAGAAAATAAAATTCGTGTAACCATTTTGCTTAAAACCTTCAATAATTGTTTCTAAAATTGGTTTATTCCCTACCCTCAGCATTGGTTTCGGTATTTCATTTGTTAGTGGACGGAGCCTAGTACCTAGTCCACCTAGCATTAAAACAACTTTATTTTGATGGTCCAACGACATATCAAGGTTATCCATAAATAAAATATCTATTATTTTATTTGATTGATCTACTATAGGTAATTGCTTAAGCATCTTGGTTTTCATTAATTGCTTATATTTATTAAGCTTTTGTCCAGTTTGCGCACTAATTGGATTAGGGTTCATAATTGAAGTGATCGGAACCTCAAGGCCTTCTCCACGCAAAATACCTCGTCGAATATCACCATCAGTTACGGTACCAAGTAATCTCTGTTTTTCATCTACAACAACTGCAAACTTAAAAGAAGATTCGTTAATGATTTTCATTGTATGAAATAAAGAAATTGTAGGATAAACTAATATTTCTTCCCATCTGTTAATAGAATTCACCTTCTTTTTCAATAAAACAATAAAAATATTAGAGACTATTTCTTACTAGCCACAACAACCCATTCCTTTATTTCATGCTCTCCATTTTGATAACTTCTTGTTATATATTCAAACTCTTCAATTTGAAAATTATTTAATAAATCTAATACATCTTCTTTAGTACTAAATCTACAGTATCCTGTCCCTTTTAAAGGACCTTCAGATACAATCCATGAGTTATACCCAACTTTTTCTCCTGTTCCTTCACCCCAGCTACCATTCGCAAAAGTTTTGGTGAAAATCTTACCATTTGATTTTAAAACTCTATAAATCTCCGAAAATATCTTATTAGATTCTTCAAATGAGTTAATACATATAGATTCATTATCAATAACTGCATCAAAGAAGTCATTTTCATATGGAATAACTGTAAAGTCCCCCTGTATAATTTCTCCATTCCATCCTTGAACTTCTTTATCTAATCTTTCATTTGCTCTTTTAACTGCAGTAGGGGAACCGTCTATACCATATACCGAAAAACCTTCACGTGCAATGTACCACACATTTGCACCAGGACCACTTCCTACCTCAAGTATTCTGATACTTTTTCTATCTTCTACTTTATAAAAATTTCTCGCAATAAATCTAACCAAATCTTCTGCTGGGTATTTTCCCCATTCATTATTTCTAAAAATTTCTTCCCAAATTTGTTCCCAAGCCAATATACTCACTCACCTATCTATAAAATATTATTCTATGATTATTTTCATCTATATTATGTGTTAGTTTCAATTTATTATATATATTATTATTATGCACATAATATCCAATACAATAATCTAGTTCTATATCAGAAAAACCTTGTTTAAAACGATATAATGAATTTTCTGTTTCCGTATCATAACCACCACCAAGATATAGATATTTCAATTTATTCATTTTTGCATATATAGCATAATCATGAATTAAAAGTGACGTTACAGAAAATTTCCTTCCCATTTCATTTGTTGCAGATAAATGATAATCGCTAATATATCCATTTTGTAAAAAAATAATACCTCCTAATATATGACCTTCTCTATCTACAGCAGAAACTAATTGTACAAACTCTTCCTTAATTAAGGTTGTTATATACTGTTCTGAGAGAAAATGTTCTGCATCTGCTTTTTTGCTACGCATTAAATTATGATAAATGCTAGTAAACGCCTTTATATACCGTTCCTCTTTAGAAAATACGGTTGAAATTTTTTCTCTTTTAGCCTTACTTATATTGCCTCGAATCCTACTTTTATATGATAAAGTCAATTCCTGGTGCTCTAAATCTATAGCTATTGTTTTTCTATTAAAAAGTTTTTCACCATAATAATCTTTGCTTTTTAATAATGGATGAAATTTCATAAATTCAATTATATAATTTTGTTCACTTGCCCATTTTAAATAGTAATTAAAAGCCCTTTCTTGAAAGTTTTTTTCACCAACAATTAATGGACCACCATAACCATTTGGTGCTTGGATATCTCGATATACCATCCCATTAATGTCCACACTATTTTCTACAAAAGCGTGATAAAAAACTTGATTTTCCTCTTCAAATATAAAAAATCTAGGTTTGGAATTGACATCGTTTAG
Source organism: Lysinibacillus sp. RC46 (assembly GCF_041262385.1). Classification (NCBI taxonomy): domain Bacteria; kingdom Bacillati; phylum Bacillota; class Bacilli; order Caryophanales; family Bacillaceae; genus Lysinibacillus; species Lysinibacillus sp. RC46. The sequence continues at coordinate 29,856 of NZ_JBGCCF010000010.1, forward strand.
TCTTTCATTATTAATATATTTAGGATGATAGTAAATTGAAACATCAGGAAAATATTTATTAAATATATTACTTGCATAATTTAAATCTACTATCATTATTTTATTTCCTCATCTTGACTATAATCAACTTCAGCCTCTTTACCTAGTAAATCCCAATATTTCATTGGACTTATACCTGTTCCAGGTCTTTTAATTATTAAGTTTTCCTCGGAGTAATGTTCACCACTCTTTATTGCTTTTTTAGCAACAATGCTTTTTCTTGCTACTTGAATATTTTTTATTTCAGAAGGACTCGGAATTTTTATAGAATTACCTAATGCCAATTCTACTTCTCTTATCCCTTTTACCATAAGGTTTAATTCTTCTGGTGACAATGATGCCTTATGATCTGGTCCCTCTGCATTTTTATCATAAGTAATATGTTTTTCGATTACTTTGGCACCTAATGCAGCTGCAGCAATAGGAATAGATATTCCATTAGTATGATCTGAGTACCCAACACCTAAATCAAATGCCATTTTTAAAGAATTAATCGCTAAAAGGTTTATTTCATTTACTGGTGCAGGATATTCAGTAGTACAGTGTAGTAATATTACATGTTTTTTCAATAGTGCTTGTCCTTCTGGAGAATAATAAGCACTTTTAAAAGCTGTTCTTGATGGTTGAACTTGAGTATTGAGTAAACCGAAAGCCATTACTCCCAACATTTCTTCAATTTCCCCAATGTTGGACATTCCTGTAGAAATTATATATTTCTTTCTTTTCTTAGCTAAATGTAATAAGAAAGGTCCATTGGTAATTTCGCCTGATGGTATCTTTACAGTTTCCATACCTAATTCATCTATTAAAAAATCTGCACTTTCATTATCAAATGGTGTAGATAAAAATTCTATCTCACATAAGTCACAATACTTCTTTAATTCATAAAATTGATGAAATGATAACTCAAGTTTTTTTACCATATCAAATTGCGATTCATTATTCCCCGTGTTTTCGATTTGGTATTTTGCCTTAACAGCATATTTACTAACAACTAATTCTGTTTTAAACGTTTGAAATTTTACAGCATTTACGTTGGACTGTTTAGCTATGTCAATTAGCTTTTTAGCTAAATTTATATCACCATTATGGTTAACTCCTGCCTCCGCTATTATATATGTACCCACTAACTATCTATCCCTTCTATATCAAAGAATCTCTTAGTTTTTTTCCATTCTACATTATTTAAAATATCTATAATCTTATAGGCCGTTTCCCCTTCTCCATAAGGGTTCTCAGTAGCAATATTCTTATTAAGTGCTTTGATAATAGCATTTTTTATTTGATTTTTTTCAAAATCTACATCAATAACTGATGAGGCTTTCAATCTTCCTAATTGCCTATTTCCTATATTTATTGTTGCTTTATTAAATGATGGAACTTCATACAAGCCACTTGAGGAATTCCCCACCACTGCGTCAATATAATGTAAACAACTTAAATATTTTATTTTTCCTAAGGAATCATAAATCTTAGCATTTTTATTATCTTTACAATAATTCTCAAACAGATAATTGATCTCCCTTCCACCATTATCTGCATTTGCCTTAGTGAAAATAAAACCAATATCAAATAATATTTTGATTTCGTCTAAAGCTTCTAATAAAATCTGCGCATATTTTTTGGTATATGAAGTTTCTACTGTTACAGGGTGCAATGTAATCAATATATTTTTTTTAAGAAAATTGAAATTCATCAGCTTACTTAGTTCTTTTAATGATAATAATTCTGTATTTTTAATATTATCTATCCCTAAACTTCCTACATTAAAGACAGTCTGTGGATCTTCCCCTAATTGAATTAATCTCTTCTTTGCAATTTCATTTGTAACAAAATGAAGATTTGACATTTTAGAGATACTATGTCTAATGGCATCATCATAAGCTCCCTCTGTTACATCCCCACCTGCTATATGAGCAATAGGAATTTGTAAGATAAGAGCAACCTGAGCAACAGCTAACATCTCAAATCTATCTCCTAAGATAATAATTAAATCTGGTCTTAATTTATCTAAAGCCTCAGCAAAACCAATGCTAGTTAGCCCCATTGATTTTGCTACACCAACTGCTGAATCAGAAGATAATAAGGCTTCAACTTTATCATTTATTTTATAACCATCATTTTCAATTTCCCTATAGGTAAAACCAAATTCCGGTGATAAATGCATACCCGTAACAATCATTTGTAATAAAAATGTTTCACTTTTCGAAATTTCTTTAAGTAAACCACTTAATAGTCCATACTCGGCTCTAGTTGCAGTCACTACACATATTTTTTTTTTCATTTTTACTCCCTATCAAAAACAGATATGATTTTTTATTATCTGATGATTTGTCAAATTAAGTGCAACAGTTGCTCATCAAATGCCTCGTTTGCAGTTTTCCAACCAAGACATTTTCTTGGTCGGTTGTTGATATAGTTTAATGCTTCTGTTAGTTCTTTTGGTGATACTTCATCGAAATTTGTTTGCTTAGGGAAGAATTCGCGAAGTAATCCATTTCCATTTTCGTTACTTCCGCGTTGCCAAGAAGAATAGGCGTCCGCAAAATAAACATCAATTTTCAAGTCTTTTTCTAACATTTTATAGCAGCTAAATTCTTTACCTCTGTCTGTTGTGGCTGTTTTTATAGTGCCTTTTGGTAATTTAGTATGCAGAAGACGTACTGCTCTTTCCATTGATTGAGCTGAGCGATCTGGTATCAAAAAGCCAACATACCACCGTGTCATTCGCTCAATAAATGTTGCTACACAACCTTTTGCTTTCCCACGTCCAGATACAACTGTATCTAACTCCCAATGTCCAAAGGTTTCACGTTTACGTACTTCTTTTGGGCGTTTAGAAATTGGTGTGCCAATGTTAAATCTTCCCCTTGTTTCGCGGGGCTTTTGACGCTTTCCTTTTTGACGGAGAACGGTTATAGGCACTTCTAAAAGATCATCCTAAATCCAGCGATAGATGGTTTTAAAACTCAGCTGTCCTTGATACAAGCGGCCGACAATTTGTTCAGGCGACCAAGTATCCCGCAACTTTTCTTGAACAGCTTCTTTTACTTCTGGCGTACATTTTGACTTGGCACCACAGTTGGATTTATTTTGGTGGTAACGTACTTGCGCTTCGTCAGCCGTACTACCGGCGTGGCGTTTTATTTCTCTGGAAATCGTAGAAGGTTGGCGATTTAAGAGTTTTGCTATTTTACGAATTGAATAATCCAGTTCCAGGTATGTTTCTATTTTTACACGTTCTGATATGGTAAGATGGGTATAGCTCATAACGATTCCTCCGTTTGAATGTTGGTGTGGTAACTACATTCTACACGAGGTCGTTATGGGCTTCCTTTATATTGACTTCTGGGTGTTGCACTTAATATTACAATCCGTCCTCTAAAAAACTTATTAAACTTTAGTGTAAGCATCCACTGTTGATTGATTCATAAAAAATGTTTCCTCACTTGCTTTACCGCTGTTATACTAGCTATCTCCGCCCACAATTGCTACACTTCTCAAAGTAATACTCTTCTAAATTAGATTAACATTTTAAAAAAATTTAGTTGGTGTGCTCGGAATGTTCACTACCCGACTATTACATTTTTCTGTTTGTGCTAAATCCATTCTTGGACATTTTTCGAACATTTGTAGGAAATGCATTGGTTGCCATATAGGACGGCTCATAATACCGTTATTATTCATAAATGCAAGAATCTCATCTCTATCATACCCCTCATCTAAAATAAGGGTTTGAATCCAGTAATTGCTAGTGCATTTTGTTGGCTCTTTAAATAAACGTACACCTTTCATATTTAATAATAGCTCTTCATACTTCTCCGTCAATTTACGTTTTTGTTCGATAAATTCCGGCATTTTTTCTAATTGTGCACAACCAAGAGCAGCATTAATGTTCGGCATACGATAGTTATAACCAATCTCATCATGCACATATTCCCATTTATGAGGGACCTTTGCAGTTGTAGTAATATGTTTAGCATAATCAGCTAACATTTCATCATTTGTTAGAATTGCTCCACCACCACCAGTTGTAATTATTTTGTTACCATTAAAACTTATTGCATTAACCTTTCCGAAGCTACCTGTATGTTTTCCTTTATAGTAACTTCCCAAAGACTCAGCTGCATCTTCAACTAACACGAGATTATATTTCTCACAAAGTGCAACTAATTTATCTATGGAGCACGGGTGCCCGAAAGTATGCATTGGTACTAATGCTTTAATACGGCAATTTGTTTGTTTATTAAAAAGTTCACCATCCCTAAACTCAGCAATGTGCTCTAAATATTTATCTAATTTAATGGGATCGACACCTAATGTTTCCTCATTAACATCAACAAAGTGCGGAGTTGCTTGAAGATAACAAGCAGCATTGGCTGTTGCTACAAAAGTTAACGAGGGCATAAGTACTTCATCCTCAGCCTTAATACCAGCAACCTTTAATGCAATATGCAATGCAGCAGTGCCGTTGACTACTGCAACAGCTCGCTTTACTCCAACAAATTTTGCTAACTCTTCCTCGAAACGAGTCACATATGTACCTACAGAAGAAACCCAGCCTGATTTTACACAATCCGTTACGTATTCAATTTCTTTTTCATTAAATGTTGGTTCATGTAAAGGAACAAATTCTTTACCATACATCATCTTTACATCATTGACAAATTGTACCCATTGTTCATTCATATATTATAAACATCTGCCTTATACTGAGATAAATTTCTTGGATCTGTAAACCACTGGATAGTTTCTTCAAGACCTCGTCTGAACCCTTCTTTTCCACCATATTGTGGTGACCAACCTAATAGTTCCCTCGCTTTTTTATTTTCTGCCCAAAGACGCTCTACTTCACTTTTTTCTGGTCGAAGTCGCTGTTCATCTGTTTCAATTGTTAAATTGACACCCAAAATATTTGCAATCATTTGTGCTGTTTCACCAATTGAAATCTCATAGTTTGAACCAATGTTTATCACCTCACCAATTGAATTAGGTGATTTCATCACAGAAATAAAACCTTCTACTGTATCTTTTACATAGTTAAAGTCCCGCGTTGGGCTAACCGCGCCTAACTTGATTGTTGTTTTTCCACTCGCAAGCTGGCTTATAATCGTCGGAATTACCGCACGTGCTGATTGACGTGGTCCATATGTATTAAATGGACGAATAATCGATACAGGTGTGCCAAATGAACGATAGAATGATAACGCCATCTGATCAGCCCCTATTTTAGATGCTGAATACGGTGATTGTCCTTGTAATGGATGGTTCTCGTCAATAGGGACGTATAAAGCAGTTCCATAAACTTCACTTGTAGAAGTGTGTACAACCTTTTCTATCCCTAGTTCTTTTGCAGCTTGTACAACATTTAAAGCCCCAGTCACATTGGTATCAACATATGTCGCTGGTGAATGGTATGAATACGGAATCGCAATCAGTGCAGCTAAATTCAACACATGTGTACAACCTTTCATTGCTTCTTTAACTCCATACGGATCACGTATATCCCCAGAAAAGACATCTACGTGTGATTTAATTTCTTTAGGGGATTGATCTAACCATCCCCAAGAATTAAACGAATTATAGTTTACAAACGCTCTTACGTTATAACCTTTTCTAACTAATTCCTCTGTTAAGTGAGAACCTATGAAGCCATCTGCCCCTGTTACTAATACTTTCATATGACTAACCCTATCCTTCTACTATGGATTTCTCTAAACTTCCCTTCAGATAATCTACAACCTCTGATATTGTTCCTGCTATAGGTTCTAATACTTTTAACTGATATTTACGCTTTAACAATAAATTCTCTACAGTAAAGGAATCTGAAATACTATTTTTATTCCACATATACTGAATAATAACTGATTGTAAATTATGAGTTAATAATGGATGGAGCATTAATCGTTCAACTAATGCATCTGTTACAGATAGAGACTGTAATAATTGTTGCTTCTTTGTTTGAATGGAATCTTCATTAATTTCTAATTTTCTCAATAAATAAATCATTTGAGTACACTGCAAATTAAAGCTTTCAAACGCTTCTATTTCTTTTTCGAATGATTTTTTTACATTCTCTACATCAATTTTATACTTATCTGAAGCCACTACTAGATCGTAAACAGATGGAATTTCTTGCTTACAATAAACATCTATCATTTCTTTTAGCGATAATTGACGTGTATGTTTAATTTTAGCACCACCTTCGGTTGCATTTATTACATCTAAATTAAGCATTAGTATTTTATTTTCATACCAATTTCGGAACATAGTCCATATCTTCGTCGTACGAACAGGCGTACCATAGTAACCTTCTACAATTTCATCATCTTTAGTATTCATTACTCTTTTAGTTACATCATCATACAGTGTTCCCGATGCATGCGTCACACTTTCACCATATGCTAAATCTTGGCCAATTAACGTAATGGGTGAGCATCCAAGTAAATGAGCTACACCAAATGCAACATGAGCACAGGACATCCCCATCAGCATTCCCACATCTCCATCGATTTCAAGTTTATTTTGAAGCCACTGATACTCTTTTACCTCTGTTCTAAAAGGCAATAAAAATTCGCCTTTAAATGTTTCAAATACTTGTGTATCCAATAATAACGGTCCAACTAACGTAACTGTTTTCGGGAAATTCTTATCCTTATAAAAATATTCATAAGTTAAATGGTCCCTTTCTACAGAGCATACAAAATCCGGGATTATACCTTCACTTAAAAGTCTAGAAATAATAGTATCTACTGCTATTATTACAGACTTTCCTTGAGCAGATTTTAGATGTTGTATATTATTATTTAATGAAGGACCTGCTGCTACAACAATTGCTGGATAGCCTTTTAGTTTATCCTTTACACCTAATGGATTTCTTGAGTTAGGAATAAACTTAAGATTATCTAGATTTTGTTTTAAGCCGATTAAACTATCTTTAACATCATTACCATATGATAACACCATACTACGTATTATTTCTTTAATATCTTTCACACAGTTTTTTGCTTTTTGAATTTCAAAATGTCGATAAAAATAGGTTAGATATACCTCACTGTTTTTTAATAGACACAGCATTTTGAAATCAGAAAAAATTATTCTTAAAAATTCATTAATCATAGTTATATCATCATCTGCAAATAGAAAAATTTTCTCATCTTTAAAAATTGATAAATCTTTAAAATTCAAATTATAATTAAAAATAGAAAGACTTGGCTCTATAACAATAATATATGTATCTTCATGTTTTTTTCTGTATAGCTCTTCAATTTCTTTTAAAGAATTCATACCAATAATAAAAATAATTTGTCTTAATTCTTTATTTATTTGAAAATTATCATCATAAACATCTTTTACTTCATAAATTTTCCCTGTATTGTTTTCAAAATACTCCACATTTAATTCTATATCTGTCATCAAATAATGAATAGGTTGTGTAATATTTTCTTTATTCCCAATCCAATGTTTATTGTTTTTAATAAGAATATCTATATTCTGATCTATTAGCATATATTGACCAACTTTCTAATTAAAATTTTTATCATTCTTTTTATATTATATCGACAATCAAGATAATACTTTTATGTATATGGCTACTTTCTTTTAAATACAGCTTCATATTTTTCTAATTGTAAAAATAGAAAAAACCAATCCCATATTCCAGGATTGGCTTTTCCATTATTTCAATTATTGTAATAATTGAAGAACACCTTGTGGTTGTTGGTTAGCTTGAGCAAGCATAGATTGTGCAGCTTGCATTAAGATATTGTTCTTAGTGAACGACATCATTTCAGCAGCCATATCTGTATCGCGGATACGTGATTCAGCAGCTGTTAAGTTTTCAGAAGTTGCACCTAAGTTATTAATTGTGTGTTCTAAACGGTTTTGAACAGCACCTAGGTTAGAACGTGTATCAGAAACTGTTTTAATTGCTGCATCTAATGTAGTAATTGCTTTGTCAGCTGAAGTTTGAGATGAGATATCCAATCCACCAACTGTAACTGCTTGACCGCTAGCAGCTGATTTAACTAAAGCACTTGTTGTGTCACTGTAGAAACCATCAGCTGAAGCTTTCACTTCATCAATAGCTGCTGCTACTGATGTTGCTGCTACTGCTGATACAATAGTTGCACCTGCTGAGAACCATGTAGCACCAGTTGAACCAGCACCAGCTGTTGCACCAGCACCTGCTGTTACTACTTGTGCACCTTCTTCAAGACCTAATGCTTTAGAAGAAGTGTCTGCGATAGATAATTTAATGCTTTGACCTTCATTAGCACCGATGTGGAATACTTTATCTTTGAAATCAGAGTTTAATAATTTTTGAGTATTGAACTCTGTGTCTGTAGAAATACGAGTAATTTCTTCACGTAATTGTTCTACTTCTTTTTGAAGTGCGTCACGGTCAGCGTTAACGTTAGTATCGTTCGCAGATTGTACTGATAATTCACGCATACGTTGTAGGATAGCGTGTGTTTCGTTAAGAGCACCCTCAGCAGTTTGGATTAAAGAGATTGAATCTTGAGCGTTTTTAGTTGCCATGTCAAGACCACGGATTTGTCCACGCATTTTTTCAGAGATTGCTAAACCAGCAGCATCGTCACCAGCGCGGTTGATTTTGTAACCAGAAGATAATTTCTCAAGGTTTTTAGAAGCTTGAGCGTTGTTGAAGCCTAAGTTACGGTGTGTGTTTAAAGCTGAAATGTTGTGTTGAATTCTCATTTGGAATTCCTCCTTGAATGTTTGTTTTGTTATTCCACATCCGTGTGGAATTTCGGATTAGGTAGTATTTATGTACTTCCTGCCCCTCACAATCTATATATCGTAATTAGTTGGAAATGTTTAATAGTTTTTTTAAAGTTTTTTTATTTTTTTATGTAATAAATTACTAGTTTGCAATTATAACTACGGCACATATACTTTATTTCTTCTTTAACTGTTCTAAGAAGCTTGATGATGCTGATAAAGCTTCCTTATTCTGTGCTTGGATAGCTTCAAAAACTTCGGAACGGTGTACTTTAACTGTTTTTGGCGCGACAATGCCGATTTTAATTTGCTCACCTTCGACAGCTAGTATTTTAATTTCGATTTGATCGCCAATCATGATAGATTCATCTTTTTTTCGAGAAAGGACTAGCATTATTTCGCACTTCCTTCCAATGTTTGCATTGGATAACGTAATGGATAAGATTTATTATCTTGAAGAACAATTTGTTTACCGCATTTTTTATCCATGTTAATGATTAAAGGCGCAAGCAAGTTCATAGTGGATTCTTGGAATGTTTCCTTCATTGTTACAATAGCGTATGTAAGTACGTCCTCTTCCTTTCCAATTTTTAGCTGCTCACGATCATCTTCACTTATATCAAAGCTGTAATCTTTTTTGAAGGCGAACGGATAGGCAACTACAAAACCAATTTCCACATTATCAACAGATTGCAGCATCGCTAAAGGAAGATCTGCATCTATAGGTAATAATACAAAATTTTTTTCATTCTCTAATCCAAGTAATCCATGCTCAAACGTTAATATATCCTGTTCCCCAAGTTCGACTTCACCTAAAAATTTTGTAGCAATTTTCATTATTTCATACGCTCCTTTAAATGATGACATCGATGTTAACATCTGGTCTTTGTACCATTGTACCAGTTACTTTACCTGGCGTGTATTCGTGAATTGGTTTGTTCACCTTTGCGTCAATAATTGGTTCTCTACGCTGGATATTAACGTCCGTTGCCCCAGGCGTATAGTCGATTTTGACTGATCCTACAGATGGTACAAACTTAATATTAAATTGCACTTGGTGAGGACCATGGTTTTGTTTTGCAATACCCTGAATTGTCGCACGCCCATGTCCTTTACCAGCATTATCCATCATTTGACGCCCTTCTCTTGCTCTTCGCGCCATCCCCTTAAGAACCTCTTGTTTTCCTTGTTCTGCGTAGTTTGCGCTTGATTCAAAGGGGCCGATTAATCCTAAATCGCGTCTAGCCTGTGAAGAATCGATTTTTAGTACACTGCGAGTTGTATTTATTTCGAGAATGGCTGCGGGTTGTTTAATACGCTGTGTTGCGTTTGGTTGTTTAATATACTGTTGTGACTTTGATATATTAAGGTCTATTTTCGCATCTGTTGTATGAATTTGAATTTGTGGGAGTCTCATCTACATCTCTCCTTTCAAGAAAAACGTCTGAACAAAATGTCCAAACGCTTCTTTTAATCTTATTCGTTAAGATCTCTCAAATCTGAATCAAATTGAAAGACTATTTTATCTAATAAAATCTACTAATGTTTGTTGAATAATCTGTGCACCTACAGATAATGCTGCTTGATGAATGGAATTTTGAGTGATCATTTCTGTAATTGCTTTTGCGTAATCAACATCTTCATTATCGGACATTTGCTTTGTTACACTTACTTCTCGGATAGCAAGACGATTCTCCATTAACTCTACACGATTTTGACGTGCCCCGACATCAGCCTGAGCCTCGAGAATTTTATTATGGATTGCAGTAATATCATCTCCAGTGCTTTGTTCAGCTACTCCTCCAAGCGCATTACCGATTTCTTCACCAGTAGCTGGACCACCAGGACGTTCAGGATCTAAAAGATCTGAAATTTCCCCCATCATATCATCAATATTTTGAAATAGTTCAGCTCCAGGAGTATTCACGTTCATCTGAATGCCATCATAAACTTCAATCTTTACGTCTTCAGAATTTAAATTTGTATTAAGTGCGCCATTTTCAAAAAGCGGCTGACCTGTTTTCGTACCACTAAAAATATAACGATCAGCAATCTTTGTGTTTCCTACATCTTGAATTTGCTGACGAATTTGATCGATTTCAGCTTTAATTTTCGCACGTTCATCCGGTGTGTTCGTATCGTTGGCCGCTTGAATCACTAGCTCACGCACACGCTTCATCTGCTCACCAACTTGGTTGAGCGATTCGTCTGTTGTATCTAACCAGTTATTAACCTCATTCATATTACGTGTATATTGTTCTACTTGACCTAAATCACGGCGATAGCCCATTCCTTTTACTGCAATAACTGGGTCATCGGAAGGACGAGTTATCTTTGTACCTGAAGTGATTTGGTCTTGTAGCTTAGACATTTTACCGTAGCTGTTATTTAAGTTTAAAAGCATGTTATTCGATAACATGGATTGCGTTACGCGCATTTTTTTAAAGCCCCTTTCTATCATAATACTAGAGTATTTTCTATAGTCCTACACGGCCCATGCCGTTAATGATTTTGTCTAATGTTTCATCGACAACTGTAATCATACGTGCGTTGGCATTATATGCTTGTTGGAACGTAATCATATTTGTCATTTCCTCATCAAGGGACACTGAACTTACTGAGGCACGATTACCAGAAAGTGTTACTAATAATTTTTCTGAAGTCATGTTTAAGCGATATGCTTCTTCACCATCTGTTCCTAGTTTACCGATCATTCCTTGATAGAAAGAGTTAAATGTCGCACCATTTAAATCAGCTTGGCTTTTGGATTGAAGATTAGCAAGTTCAAGTGCAAATTTACCATTTCCTTCTTCATTTGCTGCGTCAGAAGCAGCTAATTTAGAAGGATCTTTTATGAAAACATCGTTTACCTTAATATTGCCTGCAGTTATTGCTCCGTTTTCCCCAGTAAAGAAATCATCATTATTTTTAACACCTGATAAATCATAACCTTCCTTGTGCAGGTCATTGAAGGCTTTAGCAAATTTAGCTGCCAAATCATTAAGGTCTTCTAATGTTTCAACGTAATAACCTTTTGGCCCATCTGGACTATCATATCCGTACGAATCAATAAGAGATAACAGTTTCCCTTTACCTGATTCTAACTGGTCATATGTAATGGATTCTGATTTACCAAGTCCACTTACTTGAATAGATGAGAACACATTGGACAAGTCGTTGCCATTAATTTGCTTGGAACCACTTGGATCTGCGACAGTGCCATTTACTTCGATAGTAGCGAAGTCTCTACCATTCACTAGTTCAATTTCCTCTGTACCATATTTGAGCACAACTGTAAGGCTTCCTTCAGCCACAGCACTAGCATTTCCGCCAGATTCGACACGTTTAATGGATACAGGTATGTAATTATTTAATTCATCGATTAACACATCACGTTCATCGTATAAATCGTTCGGTACATGACCATTCGGTTCTACTTCCTGCACTTGTTTATTGATAGCAGCAATTTGCTTTAAGAGTGAGTTGATACGATCCGTCGCTACATTAATTTCGTTTCCTAAATTACCCTGAATTGTTTTCAGCTGCTTGTCCATATATCTAAATGATTCAGCTAGGTGTTCAGCGCGTTTGATCGCTACTTGACGAGAGGCTGCATTTTCTGGGTTTGTACTGACATCTTGAAGTCCTTTCCAGAACTGTTCTAATGCTGCGTTTAAACCATATTGAGACGGTTCGTTCATGATATCTTCCATTTGAGAAATCGCATTTGAACGTGATTCCCAATAGCCTAACTTGTTTGTTTCTTGACGGACTTGACGGTCGATAAATTCGTCACGCACACGTTGAATCGATCCCGCTTCTACCCCAGTTCCGAGATGTCCTGGATAGTTAGGTTGATTTAAACCTGCTTGTGGGAAACCTTGCGTCGCTTGCATATTTACTCGTTGGCGAGAGTAACCTAATGTATTTGCATTGGAAATATTATGTCCAGTTGTATATAAAGCCGTTTGTTGTGTAAATAAACCGCGTTTACTTGCTTCTAAGCCCATAAATGTTGAGCGCATTTTTTTTCCTCCCTTTTATAACGTTTTTAATTTCAAGCAAATGTTTCTTGCATGGGTGCAAGAAACTATGCTTGAGAATCGAAATATGATTTTTTGGCCATTGAATTTGTGCCGCGAACCTCACTGCCAGAGTAGTTCATTTGCTCAGTCCGAGGTCGTACATTATCCAATGTCAGATTGACAAATTGTAGTGATTGGAACACTAGTTTTTGATTTAAATCGTTTTGTTTTTTTAAGTCATTGATAATTTGCAATAATCTATTGCGAACAGCTGAGAGCGTGTCTTTTTCAGTCTGTTGTTCAGCAGCCTTGATGACATCTGCGACAGTTGCTTTGTCAGTTGAAGCAAATCCTTTTGCCCCAAGGTAATCCGTTACCTGTTTCTGACGCTGTTGCTCGAGCTTATCGATGGCTGCTACATGTGCCTGCTCATCCTTGAGCATTTGGTCTAGTGCTTCGATATCGCCAGCTGTAATGATTTCGGTTTTTTTAATGGCTAGTTCAAGTAAGCTTTTATGCATTCTTTCTAACTTTGTTAATGTAGAACAGATCGCTTCTGTAGACATTTTGCTAAGCACCCTTTCTGATATTCCTTAGAAACGATAATATTTCAGCATATCTTCTGCAACTTTGCGAGCGTCCACTTTGTATTCACCTGAATTGATATCTTTTTTTAGTTGTTGTACGCGTTCTGCACGCTCTGTGCTGTATGTTGAAACTCCTTGCATCTCCTGTGCAGTTTTTGAAATTTCGATTTTATCTGCAAAAGATGCCTTGTTAGCGCTTGATTTTACATCGCGCACCTGATTTTTATAGGCGTTCACTGCATTAATCCCATAAGATGTAATTTTCATTTAATAACCCCCTATCTAAAAAGCTTATCTTCCTATTATTTCGGATTGTCTCACATAATGTTAAGTTTTCAAATATAAAAAAGTGTGCTAATTTTGTTTAAAATTAACACACTTTAGGCCTTTAGCGTTTTCGTTCTGCGTGATATGTTACACGATCACGTTCTGCAACACTATCACGGAACTCCTTTGCCGCTTCAAATGTACGTAGCTCCGACTTTAATTCATCCTGACATTTTGTACATAGCTTGCCTTTAGTCGTTAGATGACCACAGTTATCACATGGATAGCCAAGATTAGGGAACATCGCAGTCTGTAAGCGTCCCTTGCGTACCCATTTATACAATAACTCCTCTTCAGCTCCAGTTGCTTCAACAATACGTTCTACTGTCGCAGCACGGTTTTCACGTTTACGTAAAAAGCGATAAACGATTTGATATAAGTCCTCTTCAGATTGAGCGCACTTATGACATACTTCTCTGACCCCTGTATAATTAAAAAACTCATTACATTTCGGACAATTACGAACCTCTGCCATCACTCTTCCTCCTCTTACATATAACTGCTAGATACGAATCTTATTTACTCGTAATCTATTATACACAATGCATTAGCATTTTCATCCATTAATTAGTGTGAAGCTTTTGATATTTCTAGCACCCGCATTCATTAAAATCTCGCTGGCATGCTGTAAAGTAGTTCCTGTCGTTTTTATATCGTCAAAAAGAAGATATTCTTTATGCTCTACATGTGCTCCATCCATCAAACGGAAAAGAGAAGCTGCATGGATACGCTGCTCTCTATTTTTGGAGCTTTGCGTTTCTGTCGTCGTCTTTTCTAAGAGTTGCAAAAAAGGAATATTAGCTGCCTTTAATAACTCCTCCATATGCGAAAAGGTACGTTCCCTTTGCTTAAGTGGGTGCATAGGAATCGGTATAATGGTTGCTTTTTCATGTTTGAAGCGCGCATATAGTTCCTGCCGAAATACTTTAGCGAGAGCTACATCCTGTAGAAATTTATATTGATGCAAATAATCTTTCATCGCATCGTTATATTGGTAAAGTGCTGTTACTGTTGAGGAATATTCAAATCGAGCCGAGCATCTATCACAAATGGTTGGGTGAAATTGTTTGGTTAAAAGCATTTTCCATGAAATTGCTGATTGCAAAGGCTGTGAGCATAATAAGCACAGTGTTTCAATTTTATTCATTGTGAAAATCCTTTCTTATTATAATAAAGAATTTTAGTACGCGCATCATCCATTTCAATCGTAATACCATGATGGAAAAATACAACGTCTCCATCTGCAAAATCAGCATTTCGACCAACTCGTCCTGCAGTTTGTATAAGTGCACTTGAAGTAAAAATGGTTGATTCTGCCCCAATCACTGCAACCTGTACATTCTTGATCGTAATCCCTCTTTCTAAAATGGTCGTAGTCAGTAAACCCGGAACTTCTTCATTTCGTAATTTAAGCACTTTTTCTTTACGTCCAGGATCCTCAGCATGTACTGCCATGATGCTGTCATCTAATAATTGAAAAAGAGGTGTAGCTATTTTCATTAACTCTACTTTTGGGAAAAATAATAGAAAAGGCTCTTTCCGTGCAAGGCGCTCCTCTGTCCATTGTTTCAGCTTTCGTGGGATTTTTCCTCGTTTTAAACTTTTTTCATAGTTCCAAAGAGAATGAAATCGAGGGACCGGTAATGGACGATTATGATAGCGCTTTGGGATAAATGAATAGCTTTCATTTTGATATTGAGTAAGTAATTTATGCGAAGGTGTTGCTGTGACCAACATTATTGGTGCGTTTGCTGTTTTTGCCTTTTGCACTGCGCTTTGTAAGGTTTCATCAAATGTATAGGGAAATGCATCAGCTTCATCAACAATCATGACGTCAAACGCCCGCTCAAACCGATACAGCTGATGAGTTGTCGCCAAAACAAGTTGGGCATAACCAACCTGTTTTGGTGAACCACCATATAAAGCATGGATCATCGTTTGCGGGAAAACTGATTGAAAGCGAGGATATAACTCTAGCACTACATCTGTACGTGGAGTAGCGATACATACCCGTAAGCCCTGCTCTAACGCATAATGTACAGACGGGAAAAGTAGCTCTGTTTTTCCAGCCCCACATACTGCATGGATAAGATGGGAACGTTGTACTTTAACACTTTCTAGCATTTCCTTTGCCGCCTGCTCTTGGAGCACTGTAAATTGCCCCGCCCATTTGAGTGCATGCTTTCTTGTTCTAATTGCGTGAGGGCCTGTCCAAATCATCAATTGCGTACAACTGCTCACTCTGCCCATATTCAGACAATGTCTACAATATACACATTGCTGCTGGCACTTTGAACAATCAAACGTTGTAAATTGCTGAGGATGCTCATTATGGCAACGATTGCATTTTAGATGTGGCTCTTTTTGAATCCCTTCTATTATATGGAAGTATTGAAGATTGATTGATTTCTCGATATCTTCCTTAGAAAATGGGGCATGCTCCTTTAACCAAATACGTCCTTCATGAAAATCTCGTAATGCAGGTGGCAACAACCAACCTTTGTATGTCATTGCTTTGCTCCTTTCATGTGAGTGATTTTTATCAGCGATTTCTGATCTTTTATCAGCAATTCTCTTACTTTTATCAGCGATGTTCACGGGTTTATCAGCGATTCTCTTACTTTTATCAGCGATGTTCACGGGTTTATCAGCGATTCTCTTACTTTTATCAGCGATGTTCACGGGTTCATCAGCGATTCTCTTACTTTTATCAGCGATGTTCGCGGGTTTATCAGCGATTCTCTTACTTTTATCAGCGATGTTCACAGGTTTATCGGCGATTCTCTTACTTTTATCAGCGATGTTCGCGGGTTTATCAGCGATTCTCTTACTTTTATCAGCGATGTTCGCGGGTTTATCAGCGATTCTCTTACTTTTATCAGCGATGTTCACGGGTTTATCAGCGATTCTCTTACTTTTATCAGCGATGTTGAAGAATTACAGGCGATCCCCCGCTTCACCCGACAAAACGGTATACCCAAAAATAAAAAAACAGCCTCTACAAATTTGCTGTAGAGACTGTCTCACTTAATATTATTTTTTTGTCCAGCCTAGCCCCATTGCGCCTTCACCTAAATGCGTGCCAATGACGGGACCGAAATAGCTTAATTTAAAGTTCACGCTCGGGTAGGTTGCTGCTAGTTGTGCTAGCCATTCTTCTGCTTCAGCCTGGCAATTGCCGTGGATCACGACAGCGTCCAGTGCTTCATACTTTTGAACATCCTCAGCTAGTAGCTCCTCCGCACGCTTTAATGCTTTTTTACGCGTACGAATTTTTTCAAAAGGTACAATAACTTTGTCCACAAAATGCAGTACTGGCTTTACTTGTAATAAGCCGCCAATTAATGCCGCTGCTGAAGACAAACGTCCCCCACGTTGTAAGTGCGCTAAGTCATCTACAATGAAGTAAGCACGAATTGATTGCTTCATGTCTGCCAATGTAGCGAGAATTTCTTTTGCAGAAGAGCCCTGAGCCGCCATTTCAGCTGCTCTTAAAGCATAAAAACCCTGTACCGCACAGGATATTTCACTATCAAAAGCGTACACATCAATGTCCTCTACCATCTCGCCTGCTTGAATTGCACCTTGATATGTTCCACTGATTCCACTTGATAAATGAATTGATATTACTTCATCATACTCTTTTGCCAGCTCTTCAAAGAGAGAGGCAAATTCTCCAATTGGGGGCTGCGTTGTTTTTGGGAATTCTTTTGCCCCGCGTACTTTATCATAAAATTCAGATGCTGTGATATCTACTTCTTCTGCAAATAGTTGCCCTGAGATATTTACACTTAACGGAATCATATGAATGTTTAAGCGTTCTCGTTCCTCAGCCGGAATATATGCAGTACTATCTGTTACGATTGCTGTCCTCATCCATGTCCACTCTCCTATTCTAAATAGTTTACATGCAATTGCGCCTCGGCGCAATTGTTGCTGTCGCTTCGCTTTCGCACAGATAAAAAAATTGTTGCTGTCGCTTCGCTTTCGCACAGATAAAAAAATTGTTGCTGTCGCTTCGCTTTTACTACAGATAAAAAGAAATGAATGTGAAATGAATTACGACGTTACGTAATCTCGTCTAAATGTCGAATAGAAGTAAGTACACTCCCCTTTTTCAACCTTCTAGACATCTGCTAAATTGTTAAACTTAGCTTCCATTTCACATTCATTTTCTATGTATACAGATTTATCTTCATTCAATTAATCCTTCTATTAAATAAATACAGGCTCATCACTATAACTTGGGGTTGATTTCCGTTCCAGCTAGGCAAGTCCAATGAGTTGTTGGGCGTGATGCTTTTTGCCTTCGTTCCTCTATCTAGCTCGCTCTTGACGCTAATCTCAGAAAATCACCCAACCTCAACTCTTAGTGATGAGCCTGAATGAAGATATCCTCATTTTATTTGCCAGTAGTTGATTTCGTTTCATCTCCAGTATAGAAGACGCTAGTAACCTTCCAGAGTCCATCTTCTTTGACGAATACTGTCACTTGTTGTCCTGCACTTTCATGCTTTATATTTGTTGTAGTTTGTACTATATGCGATGTTAAATTTGAATAGACCTGTGCTTCATTTTCGCTATATTTTATAATCGTAGTATCTTTAGCATCTCGTTTAACGTCTGACTGTTTAAATACTTCTTTAATGTAGTTCTTTTCTCCCTCATAATTGAAACCTTTTGGATTCTTTGAGAGTGTTTGCATATAACGATCAATTTCTTTTGAATTGAAAGCCGTAATATATTCATTAAAGGCTGCTAATATCGCTTTGTTTTCTTCAGCAGGGATATTTTCTGCCTTTGTTATTTCCCCACCATTCTTTTCAAACCCGACGGTTCCATCATCAATGATTTTTTGTCTTTCTTCTGCACTCATTTCATCATCTTTTTTATTACCACAGGCAGTTAACACTAATGTAGTTAACATTAATAGGGTAAAAACTGCTAGAAAACTTTTCTTTAACATCAAAAAACCTCCCGCGCATATTGTAGCATATAAATCCCGTTGTAGGAATTTTGTTGTGCATTTTCAACATTTAGGTGTTACGCCTTCCTTATGACGCCCATGGTTTTAAAATGTTGCACTATTACTATGTATAAATTGTTACACCTTTTATATGACATTTGGCTATTGTGGGTAACTTTCACTAAAAAAACTGCTTTAAAAACTACTAAATAAGATAGTAGCCTTTAAAAACAGCTTTAATTTCAATATATGTTATTAGCGTACTTCAACCCAACCATTTTTAATGGCTGTAACAACAGCTTGTGTACGGTCGTTTACATTCATTTTTTGTAAAATGCTTGAAACGTGGTTTTTAACTGTTTTTTCAGAAATGAACAGGGTCTCACCAATTGTACGGTTAGATTGTCCATCTGTTAATAATTGTAATACTTCACATTCACGTTTTGTTAGTAAATGGAATGGGCGACGAATTTCTGTTTGATGGAAGTTACCTTTATTTTCATGCTCAGAAAGACGACGGAATTCCGCTACTAAATTTTTAGTTACTTTTGGATGTAGGTAAGATCCACCATTCGCAACTACTTTAATGGCTTCAACAATTTCGTCAGCATCCATCTCTTTTAGCATATAGCCAAGTGATCCAGATTTTAGCGCATGTGTTACGTATGTTTCATCATCATGAATGGATAACATAATAACCTTCGCATCTGGGAATTCACTAATTAATTCTGCCGTTGCCTCTACTCCATTTTTCCCCGGCATATTGATATCCATTAGTACAACATCTGGTTGATTTTCAGCATATAAAGAAACCACATCCGTACCATCGTCACCTTCTGCTACTACGTCAAATGTATCTTCAAAATCTAAAATACGTTTTACTCCTTCGCGGAATAGCTGGTGATCGTCTACAATTATAATCTTCGTCATTTGTCTTTACCCCCTAAAATTCTCCAACAATCGTTTTACACTACTTCTAACGGAATTTTAAATAAAACCGTCGTACCTCGATTTATCTCACTTTTAATTGAGATTGTCCCATCCAAAATTTCGATACGTTCTTTCATACCTAAAATCCCAAAGGAATGGTCTTTAACCTCCTGTGGATTGAAACCTATACCATCGTCCTTTACAACGATATTTACGGCATTTTTCAACCACTCCAGTTTTACCCAAATATCTTTACATTTCCCGTGCTTCATGGCATTTGTAACACATTCTTGCACTAACCGGAAAATAGATACTTCATAATTTGATGGTATACGCTTTTCGGTGCTTCTCGATTGGAAATGAACTTCAACTCCAGGATTATATTCAGTCACTGTCGATAAGTATTTTTTTAATGTCGGAACAATTCCCAAATCATCAAGTGCCATTGGTCTTAAATCATAGATTATACGTCGCACCTCTGATAATGCATTACGCACCGTTTTCTTTAAATCAGCAATTTCAGCCAAAGCATATTCAATGCCCTTTTCACGATACGTTCTGTCTATTAAATTAGTGCGCATCAGTACATTTGCCAGCATTTGAGCAGGTCCATCATGAATTTCCCTAGATAGACGTTTGCGCTCCTCTTCTTGTGCTGCAATAATTCGTATACCAAAATCTTGTTTCATTTTTGCTTGTTCAAGTGCCAAACCAACATTTTTTAAATCTGAAGTTAAGTAATTCAAAACGACATTTACTTGATTGACAATATGATCTGCACGTTCAATCGTATCGAGTAACGCTCTTAATCTTCTCTCTAAATCATCTCTTTTATCACGTAGTTGCTTTTCTTGTGTTCTAATAACGGAGAGTTTCACTTGAAAATCATGTGCAGTTTCATATGCTTCTCTAACTTGTTCTTCGGTATAATTATCAAAAGCTTTACTTACTAACACAAGTCTTTGCTTAGCGAGCTGTGTACTTTTTTCTAAAGCATCGCCTTCATCAATAACAATTGAAACTTGTTTTCGAACAATTTCTAGCTCTATTTTCATATCTTCGAAATTTCTTCGGCTTTGTTCGCTTATAATAAAGATATCATCTTTTGAGCTCATGATTGTTTCTAACATTCGATTAAATATGTCATCAAGCGACTTTAAATCGAAGGTATCATTTGAAAACATAGTATACTCCCCAGTCTAATGTCTTATGATTACTTACTATTTCAATAGACCAATTACATAGTCTACACCTATTATAGCATTCTCATGTTAAAATTTAATGCTTTTTCTTTATGAAAATTATAGAATAGAACTCTACTTTAAAGGAGATTGATACTGATGAGAGAAAACTATTTAACTGTAAAAGGATACGGAGAAAGTGAAATTGTTATTTCAAAATCTCGCTTCCTTACTTATATAGAACGTGCAGAAACGGAAGAGGATGCAATTTCTTTTATTGAACGCATAAAAAAATTGCATCATAATGCTACACATAATTGTTCAGCCTATATTATTGGAGAGCATGATCATATTCAAAAAGCAAATGATGACGGGGAACCTAGTGGCACAGCTGGCGTCCCTATGTTAGAAGTCCTAAAAAAACAAGGGTTAAAAGATACGGTCGTTGTCGTCACACGCTACTTTGGTGGCATTAAGCTTGGCGGTGGCGGTCTTATTCGAGCGTATGGAAAAGCGACAACAGAAGGATTACTTGCTGCCCAAGTAGTTGAACGCAAGCTTCACCATTTTATGAACATTTCCATTGATTACACTTGGCTAGGTAAAGTAGAAAATGAAATTCGAGGTTCTTCATATACTTTAGAAGAAATTCGCTATTTAGAAGGCGTCGAAATTATTGTATCCGTATTAAAAGAGGAAGAAGAACAATTCCAAAACTGGGTAACAGAAATGACAAACGGACAAGCAAATATTGCTTTTGAGAATGCTCAATTTATTGAATTTGTTGTGAAATAAATAGTTTTAATTGTCGAATGCTAAATATCCATAGTATAATTTTAATATTGAGCTATTTTATCTTTTACACATTTTCTAAGATTACTTGAATAAGTTTAGTTTAATCGCTTTATTATTCCCAAAATTCAGAGGAGAATATATTAAAAATGAAAAATAGAATTAAAAGCAAAAAGAGGTCTTCCAAAGCTTCCATAATTATAAAAGTTTCCCTTCTTCTTGTTGCTAGTTTACTAATTTGCGCAACTGCTTATGGTGTATATATTACGAAGCAAGTAAAGCATGCAGCTGACTCAGCACATGAAGAATTAAAAGGTCGAGACATTTCAGCACTTCGTAATGAGAAGGTTGAACCAGTACACGATAACGTTTCAATCCTATTTGTCGGTGTTGATGATAGTGAAGATCGCGGGCAAGGCTCTGAGAACTCACGTTCAGATGCCCTTATTCTAGCAACATTAAATAATAAGACAAAAACAATTAAAATGTTGAGTATCCCCCGAGATTCTTATGTATATATTCCTTCAATGGGACGTAATGATAAAATTACTCATGCACATGCTCATGGTGGAACAATTTCAACAATTGATACAGTAGAAAAACTATTAGATGTGCCAATTGACTACTATGTTCGTATGAACTTTAATGCGTTTATTGACGTTGTTGATGCATTAGGTGGAATTGAAGCTGATGTACCGTACAAGTTACACGAAAAAGACGAATTCGATCGCAATGCCATCAACTTAGAGCCTGGTTTACAGCATTTAAACGGAAGTCAAGCACTTGCACTCGCAAGAACACGTAAGCAAGACAATGATATTGAACGCGGCAAACGTCAACAAGAGATTTTAACAGCGATCATCAATAAAGTTTCTTCGGTAGAATCCATTACAAAATACGATGATGTCATTAGAGCACTTGGTGATAACATGAAGACAAATATGACATTTAGCGAAATGAAGTCATTCCTATCTTATTTATCACAAGGGATGCCACGTATCGATTCTTTAACATTAGATGGTACAGATGATATGTCTACTGGTATTTACTACTACCAATTAAATCAAGAATCGGTTGATGAAGTATCACAAACGCTAAAAAACCATCTTGACACAAATAAAGCATCTAGTAGCTTAACGAATAAAAATACTGATAAAGATAACGCTGCTGGCGAAGATTCAACAGATAAAGATAGCACTCAGTAACTATAAAAGCCTTTCCACTTTAAATTGTGGAAAGGCTTTTTGTTTGGCATGATTTCGTGATGTTTGCTTAACGTGGAAATTATAGATTGGAGCACTTATTGACCTGAGTTTTGCTCTATGTTACTCGAGCAGTTCTGAGTTCTACACTTGAGCGGATTTTCTCATTTTCTCCTTGCCTAAGCAGTTCTGGGGTCTACCTGCGCAGATTTTCTCCTTGCCTGAGCAGTTCTAAGGCATACCTGCGCAGATTTTCTCCTTGCCTGAGCAGTTCTGGGGTCTACCTGCGCAGATTTCCTCCTTGCCTGAGCAGTTCTAAGTCTACCTGAGCAGATTTTCTCCTTGCCTGAGCAGTTCTGAGGTTTACCTACGCGAATTTCCTCCTTGCCTGAGCAGATTTCCACCGTACCCTAGGAGTTTAACAGCCTACCTGAGTAGTTTTTCGTCATGTCCTTAATATTGTGTAAAACTTTATACAAAGTTTTTCAACCCTGACTTTAGTTTTGTCAAATTGTCCAGCTTATATTGGGATTCGCCGCTAAAAGTGTGAGTTGCGCCGCTAACCTAAGGAAGAACGCCGCTAAAACATAAAGTTGCGCCGCTAATCAGGCAAATATCGCCGCTAAAATCCGAAATTCCGCCGCTAACCAAGCAAGGAACGCTGCCATAACATAAAAGTTTTTCTCTTTACCCGAGCCGTTCTCCGACCCACCTGAGCACTTCCCCACCTCACCCGAGCAATTCTCCACTCTACCTGAGGTTTTTTTCGCAAAGATTCGAACTTCTTACAAGCCCACTTCCCTCTATGCCACCTCAGTAAGATCACATAAAGTAAAAAAGCAACCATCCGTAAAATGGATGATTGCTTGAATGTTTTATTTATTAAATATCCGCACAAAATTCAATAGTGGTTTATAGTTTTTACCCGCGAGTCCGATGACTTCAACCAAAATTTCAATTGCAGTTAAAATGACAGCTACGAGTAAAATGGCACCCCATACCTTTGCCATTGAGAAAATGATGGCTGCTAAACCAAACATGATGGCAATCCCATAAATAATGAGTACTGTTTGGCGATGTGTGAAGCCCATATCTAGTAAACGGTGATGCAAATGTGATTTATCTGGATCAGACCATTTTTTCTTCATGCGTACGCGACGAACAATCGCAAAGAATGTATCAGAAATCGGTACACCTAGAATAATAACTGGGATAATTAATGTTACGACTGTTATATTTTTAAATCCAAGCAATGCGAGCACTGATATCATAAAGCCAAGGAATAAGGCTCCTGTATCTCCCATGAAGATTTTTGCTGGGTGGAAATTGTAAAATAAAAATCCAAATGTTGCTGCTGCTAAAATGGCTGCGATTGCTAAAACGAACATATTGCCCATGATTAATGCCATAACCGCTAAAGTAATAAGGGCAATCGTTGAAACACCTGCTGCTAGGCCATCTAAGCCATCGATTAAATTAATGGCATTTGTAATACCAACAATCCAAAGAACTGTTAAAGGAATACTTAGTAATCCAAAATTTAATTCACCTACAAATGGTAAATTCACCATTTCAATTTGAATTCCACCTACAAAAATAACGATAAGTGCCGCAACAAGCTGACCAATTAATTTTGCTTTTGCGGAAATTTCACGCATATCGTCTATGACACCTGTTGCTACGATAATACAAGCTCCAATTATAATTGCCAGTAAAAAATCGCTACCATTTTCATTGTATATCAAAATCGGCTGGAATATAGCCACAGCTATTAAAAACGCAAGGAAAATCGCCAATCCCCCAAGTCTTGGCATAATTCGTGCATGTACTTTTCGATAGTTTGGTGCATCGACAGCACCTATTCTGAATGCTAATCGTTTAACTAGTGGAGTTAACAATATTGAAGCAACAAATGCTGCTATTAAAGACACGTAAAGCATGTCTCTCCTCCTCAAAAAAATAATCTACATTTAAATTCTAATTGATTATAGCACGAACAGACGCCGAAATATACTTTTTCTATTTATTTTCCACCATTTCACAAATATTATTCTTCTTTTTCAAATTGGAAGAATGCTGCATGTCAAATGTAGTCATCATTCGTAAAATTTGATAAAATAATGTAGTGTCTAGCATTTAGACAACTTAAAAGGAGCGTATATTTCATGTTCTCAATTTTCAAACGCAACAATGAGCAAACTAGTGCTCGTCAATTAAAAAGCTACTATAAAATAGTAGATCAAATCAATAGTCTTGAAGAAAAATATGTAAATAAGTCAGATGAAGAATTAAAAGAAATGACTTTTATTTTCAAGGATCGTTTAGAACAAGGCGAACCAATTACATCTATCATCCCAGACGCGTTTGCTGTTGTACGCGAAGCCTCAAAACGTGTATTAGGTATGCGTCATTTTGATGTACAGCTTATCGGTGGTCTTGTTTTAACTGAAGGCAATATTGCAGAAATGCCTACAGGTGAAGGTAAAACGCTTGTCGCTTCTCTTCCTTCATATGTACGCGCATTAGAAGGTAAAGGTGTTCACGTTATTACCGTTAATGACTATCTAGCTAAGCGTGACTACGAGCTTGTCGGTCAAATCCATCGTTTCCTTGGTTTAACAGTTGGTTTAAATATACCGATGATGGAGCCAGATGCCAAAAAAGAAGCCTATAACGCCGATATTACATATGGTGTAGGTACTGAGTTCGGATTTGACTACTTACGCGACAACATGGCTCATAGCTTAGCTGATAAAGTACAGCGTCCTTATCACTTCGCCATTATCGATGAAGTCGATAGTGTCCTTATTGATGAGGCAAAAACACCACTTATTATCGCTGGGAAAATGGCTGCGAATGATGAACTACATCGCATTGCCTCTATGCTAGCAAAACGTTTTAAAGAAGAAGAAGATTACGATTTTGATGAAGAAACAAAAGCTACTTCTTTAACAGATAAAGGCATTGAAAAGGTTGAGGCTGCCTTCAATGTTGATAATCTTTATGATCTTGAACACCAAACACTTTACCATTATGTGATCCAAGCAGTTCGTGCACACGTAATGTTCAAGCGTGATGTTGATTACATCGTAAAAGATGACAAAATCGAGCTTGTTGATATGTTCACAGGTCGCATTTTAGAAGGTCGCTCGCTATCTGATGGCTTACATCAAGCAATTGAAGCAAAAGAAGGCGTAACGATTACTGAAGAAAATAAAGCACAGGCACAGATTACAATTCAGAACTATTTCCGTATGTATCCGAAGCTTTCTGGGATGACGGGTACGGCGAAAACTCAGGAAAAAGAAATCCGTGAAGTATACGGCATGGAAGTTATTCAAATTCCAACAAACCGTCCACGTCAACGTGTCGATCAGCCTGATATTATTTTCAACAAACAAGAAGATAAATATAAGTTCGTAGCAGCTGAAGCTAAACGTCGTCACGACAAGGGACAACCTGTTTTAATTGGGACAACGTCAATACTGCAATCTGAAACAGTGGCCGAATACTTAAAGAAAGCAGGCTTAAAATTCCAATTACTGAACGCTAAAACAGTTGAGCAAGAGGTTGAGCTGATTTCACAAGCTGGTCAGAAAGGTCGTGTTACTGTAGCAACAAATATGGCCGGCCGCGGTACAGATATTGTGCTAGATGAAGCCGTTCACGAGCTTGGAGGCTTATATGTCATCGGTACCGAAAAGCATGAAAGCCGCCGTGTAGATAATCAGCTACGTGGTCGTTCAGGTCGCCAAGGTGACATAGGTGAAAGCCTCTTCATTCTCTCTATTGAAGATGATATGTTCCGCCGTTATGCAAAAGAAGAGGTTGAAAAATTCTCAGAAAAAATGATTGTTGATGAAAAAGGCATTATCCAAAATAAAGAGGTTCAAGAACTTATTAACCGTACACAACGTATTGTTGAAGGCTCTCAATACGGTATGCGTGATTACAACCTAAAATTAGATGATGTTATCAATGACCAGCGTACAGTTATTTACGGTCTACGTGATAAAATTTTAGCTGGTGAAGATTTAATGGGTGAGCTAAAAAAAATGCTAAGTGAAACGGTTGATTTTGCTGTTCGCGAAGCTGCTCCAGATGAACTCCCTTCAGTGGAATGGGATTACGATCAAATGGAAAGCTCTCTCAATTCACTATTTATTACTCCTGTCACAATAGACCGTGAAGTGGGTAAAGTAAAACAAATTTTAGCTGATATTCAACCTTCTGAACAAGAGTTGCTTGATCATATGGAAAAATTTTCTGACAACGCAAAAGTAATGAATGTTATTCCACAAGTGATGCTAAGCTACCTAGACAATGGCTGGGTAAAACATTTAGAAAACATGGCACATTTAAAAGAAGGAATCGGCTTACGTCATTACCAACAAGAAGACCCGATGCGAATTTACCAACGTGAAGGCCTCGAGTTATTTGGAATGAATTTCCAAGAATTACGTCGTTCTATTATTATTGAAATTACAGGCTTCATGAAAATGATTGAAGCACAAATGGAGGTACAATAATGGGCTTATTCTCATTCTTTAAAAAATCAGACAAACTAGGGCAAGAAAATACAATCGATTCTAAGGATCTACTTCAAAACATCGAAGTAGAAAATACAGACAATAATCAGGATGTTGTGACGAAATTATCTTATCATCCAGATTGGGAAGTGCCTCAAGAGCAAAAATATATATTTAATTTCCTTGCTAATGAGCTAGAACCATTAAAGCCAAATCAATTATCACTTTCTTCTATTAGTATAGAAGAAGATATGCGCTCTAAAAAATGGCATGTGCGTGCATTTTTCCGCTCATCATTACCTCAAGCAATTGAGCTTGGTGAAATTGAGCTGTTTATTATGGATAAAAATGACGAGCTTGTAGCATCTAAAAAATTCGACTTTGCAGCACTTGGCACAATTCCAGCAGAAAGTGCTCGTCCATGGGTATTTGAATTTGAAAAATCAACGATAAAAGTCGATGAAATACCAGAAGATGGCTGGAAAATCGCATTTAACCTTGTTTCCCTTCGCGGTCACCAATTAGAATTAGACCCATCATGGGAAAAACAACTACCTGAAGCACAAAAAGAGGAACTTGCAAAAATCGTAAAAACTTTACCTAAGTTAGGTGAAACAGAAGTAAACTTCACCGGCCTACAAGCGAAACTTGCTGATAACGGTAATTTTAATGTGTCTATCTTCATTCGTAACGGACATAATAAAGCTATTAACCTAGAACAATTACCACTAGAAATTATTGACGCAACAGGCAAACAAATTGCAAAAGGTTCATTTAAAATGGATCCAATATTAACTGTGCAACCAAACTCAACAAAGCCATGGACATTTATCTTCCCTGCAGAGCTTGTTGACGCGAAAGATGCCGACCTTTCTCGTTGGACAGCACGCGTAACGCAATAAAGTGTTGAAAACCCTTCTTTTTATAGAAAGAAGGGTTTTTTATTTGTTTATTTTCTTCTCGGTGTAACGGCGTTGTTTGATGTTTATCAGCGAATATGACCGGCACTTTTATCAGCGATGTTCCTTGTTCTATCAGCGATTCTGGCACTTTTATCAGCGATATTCCTTGTTCTATCAGCGATTCTGGCACTTTTATCAGCTATGTTCCGGGTTCTATCAGCGATTCTGGCACTTTTATCAGCTATGTTCCGTTTTCTATCAGCGATTCTGGCACTTTTATCAGCTATGTTCCGTTTTCTGTCAGCGATTCTGACTGGCACTCTTATCAGCGATGTTCTGGGGTTTATCAGCGATTCTAGCTCTTTTATCTGCGATGTTCTGGGTTCTATCAGCGATTCCGGCACTTTTATCAGCTATGTTCCGGGTTCTATCTGCGATTCTAGTACTTTTATCTGCGATTCTAGTACTTTTATCAGCGATGTTCTGGGTTCTATCAGCGATTCTAGCACTCTTATCAGCGATGTTCCGTTTTCTGTCAGCGATTCTGACTGGCACTCTTATCAGCGATGTTCTGGGGTTTATCAGCGATTCTACCTCTTTTATCTGCGATGTTCTGGGTTCTATCAGCGATTCCGGCACTTTTATCAGCGATGCGCAACCTTTTATCAGCGATTGTTTGACTTCATACCTGCATTTTACCTAACATAAAAAAGCGATATTTGCATATTTGCAAATATCACTTTTACTTTATTTAATAGCGTCGAATCGTTTATAAGCTACTAATCTTGTAGACCAGTAAGAGTATGTAACGTCCGAAATTTCAACACCGTCTGATCCTGCATGGATAAATTTATTGTTACCTATATAAATACCCATATGAGATATTCCATCTTTATACGTATTTTGGAAAAATACTAAATCTCCCGCTGTCGGATTTTTAACTTGTGTTGTGTTACCGTAGAAATATCCTTCGCTACTGTCTCTTCCAATTTTTAAACCACCTTGATTAAAGGCGTAGTAAATAAAGCCACTGCAATCTAGGCCTTCGGATGTGTTGCCACCATAGAGATATGGTGTTCCTACTAATGAATTAGCTACGTCTACTGTTTTCTTATAAATAGCTTGTCCATTAGCTGTAGGATCTTTAGTTGTTTCTGTTGATGTTCCCACACCTGAAGATCCGTTATTATGTACTGTATCACTCTCGGGTATTGAAGCTACTGGAGATAATTTTAACACCTGTCCAACGTAAATTGTGTCTGTCGTAAGTCCATTCCAGTCTTTAATGTCCTTTACTGTCACATTATATTGCTTAGCGATTTTGGATAATGAATCGCCTTTAACGACTGTATGTGAAACAGCTGTGGGCTTTGATGGTGTTGTCGGCTTTTGTGTTGATGGATTTGTTGTTGATGGATTTGAAGGTTTTACCGCATCATTAGTAGCTTGTTTTGAAACTTCAAGCTTTTGCGCGACATAAATCAGATCATTCTTTAAATTGTTCCAGCTTTTTATGTCTTGTACTGTTACTTTATTGTTTTGAGCGATTTTAGTTAAAGTATCTCCTTTTTGCACGGTATATGTAGCTGCCTCTGCGGTCTGAAATGCTAAAAAAGAAGTAGCAATAGTACTTAAAGCAAGGATTCTTAATTTTTTTGTCTTTTTCATATCAATTTGCCTCCGTTCGTGCTAAAATATTTCCTTGTGTGTCTATCATACTAGATATTTTAGAAATCAGATATCAGATAAATTGACTATTTTTCAAACAATTTATGAAAATTACTGATTCCGACAGATTCTTACAAATTGTAATAGAATATTAATTGCAAGATTAGTATTCATGTGATAACATACACTTCTGTATTTAAAATTTTTAGAAAGTTTCATCTTTTCAATCTAAAGGAGTTTTAATTTTTATGAAGAACATCTTGCTTTTCATCAAAGAAAATTTGGCAGTAGGTTTACTATTATTTGCCTTATTTTTAGGTGCCGGAAATATTATCTTCCCCCCATTATTAGGCCAACAAGCTGGTGAACATATAACGACAGCAATGATTGGTTTCTTAATAACTGGTGTCGGATTACCGCTATTAGCAATCGTTGCAATTGCGAAGGCGGGTGGCGATCTACAAATACTAGCAAATCGTGTCGGCCCTACCTTTGGTATTATTTTTACATCAATCGTTTATTTAGCGATTGGACCATTTTTTGCAGTGCCGCGTACGGGTTCTGTATCCTATGAAATCGGGATCGTCCCATTTCTTCCAGAGGGAGTAGCAGATCATTGGGCACCACTTTTCATTACTTCTGTCATATTTTTTGCCTTAATACTATTATTAGCTATTAACCCTTCAAAACTTGTCGATCGTGTTGGGAAAATTTTAACGCCTGTTCTATTAGGTGTTATTCTATTACTAGCTATTAAAAGCTTTATTTCCCCAATGGGTGAACCAGGGGCAGCTATAGGAAAATACACTACGTCACCATTGACTGAAGGCTTTGTTAAAGGCTATTTAACAATGGATGTACTAAGTGCACTCGTATTCGGAATCGTTATTTTGCAAGCATTGCGCGACATGGGTATGTCAGATACTAAAAAGCAAGTCAAAACGACAATTTTCGCAGGAATTATTGCGGCTATTGGCTTATCATTTGTCTATATAGCACTTGGACAAATTGGTAACACTAGTGTTAGTGCAATTGGTGCTTTTGATAATGGTGGTACTATAATTGCGAAGTCAGCTGAAGCTCTTTTTGGTACACTCGGGACTATTATATTATCTGCCACAATTTTACTAGCATGTATATCTACTGCTGTAGGTTTACTGACTGCCAATGCTCAATTTTTCAATAAACTATTTCCTAGTGTTTCGTATAAAACGTTTTTGATAATTTTCACAATATTCAGTGCGGCTATTACAAACGTAGGTCTTGAAACAATTATTAGTGCATCACTACCTGTATTATTAATCATCTATCCGCTAGCAATAGTGTTAATGGTGCTGTCGCTTTTCGATAACTTCTTTAAAGGTGGAAAAATTGTTTACATTTTAGCATTAATTCCTACATTCTTTGTTAGTTTGAATGATGGTTTAAAGGAAATGGAGATTACTATTACACCATATGTGAACATTTTAAAAGCTTTACCATTATACGAGCAAAGTCTGGCATGGCTTGTACCTGCAATAATCGGTGCGCTTGTCGGCTTCATCATTCATAAGCTAATAAAAAAATAAAGCTCTTCATCTAACTAGAATCTGCTTGCTTTTTGCGAATAAGCCTCAAGCTTCTTTTAGACAACGACTGTCTAGGAATCTTGCATAAACTTATTTTTTCGCAAATGGCTAGTAGATTCTTTTTTTTGTAGGTAATCCCCTCCTTTTCCTATTCACGGTTATATGGAAATTCATGTATAATGAAGGTAATTAGAAAAGAGGTGTCCTATGAAAAAAGTATTGTGGTCTTTTGTATTCGTTCTATGCTTTTTCATCATTCCATTTACAAACGCTTCTGCTGCAAGCAATGAACAACAGCTTGTAAAGGAAATCAAGGCAATTATTGAGGAAAACTATGTTGGAACCATCCATGGAAATTTGCAAAAAGCTAAAACAATTCCTGAAATCATTGATATGCTAGACCCTTATTCTACATATTTTACGAAGAAGGAATTTGAAGAATTTATCAATAGCATCGATCTATCAACTATTGGGATTGGTGTAATCATCGAAGAACATGAAGATGGCATTCATATTTTACAAGTGTTTGAGGATAGCGGTGCATCTAATGCCGGTGTAGTTGCTGGAGACATTATTATCGCCATTAACGGACAATCCGTAGTAGGAAGCTCTACCCAAGAAGTCTCGTCCTTATTAACTGGTGATGAAAATACTAAAATTGAAGTGAAACTCCAGCATGCAGATGGTAAAACTTCAACTACAACCATTACACGAAAAAAATTCACATTACCGAATGTGGAATCTGCGTTACTATTTGGGGATGTTGGCTATATTGCTATGTCATCCTTCTCAGAAGATGGTGCAAAGCTTGTCAAGGATGCGCTTATTCAATTAAAACAGCGTGGTGCAACCTCTTTTATACTTGATTTACAAAACAATGGTGGCGGCTATGTATCAACAGCTGAGGAGATTGCAGGGCTTTTCCCGAATGCAAAAATTGCCTACTTACTGGAAGAAGCACATGCCTCTTATAAAATACGTGCAGTCAAACAAAACGAAAAATTCCCAGCTGATACACGTATTCTAGTAAACCGTTATAGCGCTAGCGCCTCTGAAATGTTATCAGCAACATTACAAGATCAGCAATCTGCTATTTTATACGGAGAAACTACGTATGGAAAAGGCTGTATGCAAGGCTTTTTTGAACTGCAGGATGGTAGCTATTTAAAGCTTACGATTGGTAATTTTACAGGTCCATTAGGGAAAACGATTAATGAGGTTGGGGTAAAACCGAACGTCCAAACAAAGACTGCTCCTATTTTCCAGGCACATTATGATGCAATTAAAGCACAATATACAAATTATAAAGAGCTTGCAAGCTTAAAAAATGTACCAACTTCTAAAACATTTACTGTAAAATTCTCACAAGCTCTCTCTTCGCAAATTGCTGAAGGTAGTGTACAACTTGTCGCTTTAGGCGGTAACGAAGTACCGATTACTACAAAAGTTGATGGTAGTTCATTACTTGTTACCCCATCAAAACCGTTAAACAGTGGGCAAGAGTATATGCTACTCGTTCATCCATCTATTCAAAAAGAAACAGGCAATAAGCTTCAAAAAGGCGTTTATCTTCATATTACAGTTAAGAAATAACAAAGAGGATGGGACATTAGTAAGTTTTTGAAGCATAATTTTAAAATTTCACATGAGAAAAGCGCAAGAAATCAACGTTTTTAAAATTGATTTCTCGCGCTTTTTTAGATTTTGACCAGTTTTCCCCAGCATCTTTTTTTCAAATTTATAAGGCTCATTACCAAAAATTGTGGATGACATTTTTTAACGTATGCCATTTATCTAAGTTGATTGGAGTGGAGACTGGGCGACTCCTTGGGGATTAGCAATAGAGGAACGAAGGCTAAAACCATCACATCCTGTGATAACGCCTTCGTGACCAACATCGGTGCTGTTGCTGTCACTTCGTTGCACTACGTTTTCGCACAGAATGAAACCCTTTTGCTGACGCTTCGTTAGCACTACGCTTTCGCGCAAAAGACATCTGTTGGCCCGAGACCCTGCAGCGAAGCGACAGCGGCAAATGTTTTATCTGTGCGAAAGCGAAGCGTCAGCAACAAATGTTTTATCTGTGCGAAAGCGAAGCGCCAGCGGCAAAGCGCCCAGTCGGAACGGAAATCAACCACACGTTTTGGTTATGAGCTATTTATAATTTGCTTCTCTTACAAAGTATAAATGAACCAAATCGCTCGCCAACTCGCATGGCTGTTTTTTTTGTTCAAGTAAATTAGTTAATATTAAACGCTCAAAGGACCCTACAAAACTATCTACAACTATGTTTATGTCTGCACAATATGATTGTAATATGTGGGTACAATCATAACGATGTATAAGGTGAGTAAATTGCTGTGTAAGTCGAGATTTAATTACAAGTGACTGCTCAGATTCGAATAATCCGATTTTTGTTAATTTAGGATTATCAGTTATATAAACGAATAACATATGTACTTTTTGCTTTAGCTCTCTAACAAAGCCTTCTAATCCCTCTTCAACTTCTTCTGATTGTTTACTCATAATTTCATCAAACCCATGCTGAAATCGTTTATTCAGATCGGTGTAGAGAGAATCCTTACTTTCAAAATATAAATAAAAAGTTGGCTGTGTTACATTAGCGGCTTTTACAATGTCACTAACCTTTGTACCATGATAACCTTTTTCAGAAAATATCTCTAAAGCCTTTTCAAGCAATAATTGTTTACTTCGTTCACCATTTGAATTAACCTTCCTACCTCTCGCCATACTTCCCCCTTATCTAATTTGCAGTAGACATAGTCCTTTAGGCATCACTGAATAATGCCAATTTATCCATATCTTCATAAAAAATTCCGCTTTTAATAAAACTAATTATAATACAGCTCCTATTTTTTCACTATAAAATATTATAAATATAACAACTTTTTTGCAGATAGATCTTATAGTGTCCAATGAAGTTTTATTTCCATAGTCGTAGTGGAATCAAATGGGTGCACCTTAGTAAAAACGAAAAATCCCTTTATCAAACAACAATAAGCACATATTTCCTAATCAACATGCCTGAAAAATAAAAAAGTGGGTATCCAGTTTATAAGATACCCACTTTTCCTTATTGTTTTAAATATTTCCGTTTTAATTTATCACTAAATTCTTTTACTTCCTTCACGCCAAATAATAAGTATGAGCCAACAACAACTGCACTAAAAATAACAATGCCTACAATGAAAGTTATCCATATGCTGTCAAATACTAAAAACTTGCTTGAAAAATACAAAACAATCGTGATTATAATCATTGGTGGAACTGATCTGAAAAATTGAAGTTCTTTGCTAAAGATCCCCATTTTCAAGTCATATTTATAGGCTGCATAAATAATCAGCATAATAAAGTTTGTTACTGAACTCACTAATGTACCCCATGCAATTGCTTCTGCTCCACACTTATCGACAAGTAACATAATAACGGCAATGTTAATAACAAATACATTTATTAAGCTGAAGATAACAGGTGCCATAGAGTCACCCTTTGCATAGTAAAAGCGCGTTATATACCCGTTTGCAGCTAAAAAATACATCGATAAACAGAAGATTGCCAGTACTGGTGTAGTAATTGCAGTTGAAGCTGCATCAAAATTACCACGTTGGTAAACAACCTGCACAAGATTCTCTGCGTAAAAATATGAGTAGACTGTTACAGGATAAAGTAACAACAATAGATAATGTAACCCTTTTGTGTATAGGCTTTTAATGGAAGTAAGGTCATTCTCTGCTTCTTTTTGACTCAAAATTGGAAAGATAACTGTCGTTACTGCTGTAATTAAAATTGCTTGCGGGAATTGCATAAGCCTTGATGCATAGTTTACAGCAGCTACTGCCCCTTCAGATAACATTCCTGCAAAAACACGCTGTAATAATGCATAAATTTGAATGGTAGCGCCACCGAGCATAATCGGTAAAGTCATTATCCACAATTGCTTTGATGCAATATTTCGTTCAAATGAAAAACCAACCTTATGTGAATCCAACTTGCGATATCCAATAATTAGGAAATATACCATTATTACCGCACTGACTAATGCACTAATACCATATCCCATTGCGTCGATGCTTGGAATTTTAGATAAACCTACAGCAATCACTAAAAAGATTGCATTATAAATTAAAATGGCAAAGCTAGACAAATGGAATTTTTGATTTGCGTTTAGCAATCCACTATACCATGAGGACAATACAAGTAAAATTGACGAAGGCATCATCCAATAATATAGATTTTTAGCTAAATCTAGCTCACTTTGACTAAACGTTTTTTTATCTTTACTTTGGTTAAACATCTCCATAATTGGGTTAGTGAACGCTAACATTAGAATTGTCATTATTGAAACCGTTAACAAGACAATTGTGAAGGACTGTTTAACAAATAGCGCACGATCCGTTGTTTCCCGATTATAAATTGAGATAACAGCAGTAGTAAATGCACCACCTACGACTAGATATAAAAAATTTGGAATTGTGTAAGCTGTGAAAATACTATCAGCAATATGGCTACTACCATATTGGTATCCGATAATCATTTCACGTAAAAATCCGAATACACGGGCCACGACATTAATAATCGCAACTGCCCCAACTATTTTTATAAACTTATTCATAGGCCATCCCCACCTTCAATGGCCGACTTATAAATCTCTATACAGCGAGCTGTTATATTTTTTTCATCGTGAATGGATAATACTTCATCGACCGCTTCACGATTCATATATTGTTCTTTTGGCGTGTTCACGGCACGCAGCATCTCCTCAGATAAAACCATCGCATTTTCGGGCTCCACTAAATGCCCTGCGCCCTCTCCAAGCAAAGATACAAGTCCGCCTACATTTGAAGCAATAACAGGTGTATCTGTCGCTAATGCCTCTAATGCCACTAATCCAAAACCTTCTAAATGGGATGGTAATACAAAGACATCACTTGCTTGGAACCACTTTACTAGTTCTTGTTGTTTTAGTGGATCTATAAATTTGACGTCTTCACTGATTAATGGTTGCAAAGATTGGAAAAATGCCTGGTCTCTTCTAGAACCTACAATATTTAACTCTAAAGGCCGAGATACTTTTGTTTTTAGCATTTGGAAAGCCTGTAACAGCTCTTCAACGCCTTTTTGTTTTATAACATTTCCTACAAATAAAAATTTGAATGGCTCAGTAGCTAATTGTAGTTCATTGCACACTGCTACTTGATTTCCTTTTGTAAAAACCTCACGATTCACACCCATACTAACAACAGAGATTTTACCTTTTTCAATCCCAAAATCTTGTTCAATTTGTTGAGCTAAGACAGGACCTACTGCGATAACATGTTCACTTTCACGTAAAATACTCGCTGTCCAATTGCGAATTCTTGTGTTCTTCTTCGCCATGCGCTCAATATCGCCACCATGAGCTGTAACGATAAATGGTATACCAAACATTTTCTTTAATAGGAGCGACAGCATACCAGATGGAAACACATAATGTGCATGTGTGACATCAATAGACTTTCTGTTTTTTAAGCCTTTCATCAATGTCGATAAACCCCATTTTGTATATTTCATAATGGTGTTTTTCTTACCTGTTGACGGATTAGTATTAACAGATATATCTACGTCTAGTCCTGCTTTTTCAAGTGCAGTGACTTGATTTTTCACAAAAATACCGAATGATAAATGATCAGATGTTGGATACATATTACTAATGACGAGTATTTTTTTCATAGACGTGTCACTGCCTTTTTCATTAATTCCTGACCACGCATGGCCTCTTTATGAATATGGGTAGCAATTTGTTTCGTCTCCGCAATCGACTGATCCCAATTGCTACTTAGTTTGCCAACTAATGTGGATAGAGCCTTCACATCATCCTCTACATCCTGCATTTGTAAGCAACGATCTGATGCGCCCACAAAGGACATAAAATCCTGTACTTTTGTATGATAGGATATCGCAATAATCGGAGTTTCTGAATTTGTTGCCAAAATAAGCGAGTGCAGACGTGTACCGATAATAATATCCTGTTCTTCAGTTACATCAAGTAATCGCTCAGGCACCAAATTTTCATCAATAATTTTTGTATGTGCATGTTGTTGCATTTTTTTCTGAATATCCTTCGTCACAGTGACGTCCTGCGGGAATTTTGTGGCAAAGAATGTAATTTCGACATTATGTTCAGAAATTACATGATCTAAATTTTTCGCCATGCCTGTAATGTACGCATCATATTTTTCAACATTGCCCTCTGGCCAATAGTTTGCATTATAGTACGGAACCGCTGATACACCTATTTTAATTGGTTTTTCGGCGTAATGTTGACGATCACCTTTTAATGTAAATGCTGGATCACCAATAATATCTATTGGCTTTTTCACCCCAATACTTTGCAAAAGCTTTTTAGACTGAGGATCACGTACAGAGATATTTGCTGCATAACGACACATTGCGCGAATACTAATTTTCCCGGAAATCGTATCAAGTGGTCCGGCGCCACATCCGTAAATAATGTAGGGAACATTACTTTGTTTTGCCATCATTGCATACGCTCCATACAGGTGAGCCTCACGTTTATAAAAATCCATAAGAATACCACCACCACCAATGATGAGGAGGTCAAATGTTGATACATATTGTTTATTGTTTTTATAAGTATGGATAAACGTTTTAAATAAATTACTCTTCCTGTAATACAATGGATAGCTATGTACCCCATAACGTTCGGATGTTTGTTGTGTGTTATTACTAAAAACGGTAATGTCATCACTAGTTACCGAAAATGTTTGTTTTACTTGTTGAAGAATGCCGTATAATATTGATTCATCACCATTATTATCATTGCCGTAATTCCCCACAATGCCTATTTTCATTAAAAAACATCCTTTTACTTTTTAATACTGAGATTATACCACAATTGCACATTTCCGTTCTTTTAAAACTAGTAAAAATAAGATGAGCTTCAAAAGTCGCTACTAATTTTGTGATATGTTTGCTCATCAACGTAACGTAAGGTTGATTTCCGTTGCGGCTTGGCGCTTTCCTGGGGACGCTAATCAACTTATATGGTTATAAATAAATATCAATTAACTATCGATTTGCAAGGTATACAAGCCTAACTGCCCAATCTATAACCTTTTTATTTAAAGAGAAAAATAGCAAACTAGGTAACATTACTAGTTTGCTATTTTTTAAATGCTAAGCCATTCTTTAAGGACGACTATTATTGATTAATTGCTCTATAAAGGAATAATCCGAAATGAGCGCGACTAATCGCTTCATCTGGCTTAAAGGTGTTATCACCATAACCAGTTGTAATTTTGTTTGCAGCTAACTGTTGAACATATGTGTATGCCCAATGATTCTTCGATACATCTTTAAAGTTTGTGCTGCTTGTTCCTTTTAGATTATAAGCTAATGCTACAACCTTCGCCATTTGTGCACGAGTTAAAGTACCATTTGGATCAAAGACATTATTGCCTTTACCACTCATAATACCAGACTCAACTACAGCTGCGATTTGTTTATAATAATCGTGATTCGCTGGAACATCCTTAAAGCCTGGATTTTTGACGTTTGATGTTTTTAAATCAAGTGCGCGGCTAATAATAACTGCTGCATGTGCACGTGTAAGTTTGTCATTTGGTCTAAATGTGCCATCTGGATGGCCTGTAATAATATTATTTTTTGTTAAATACTCAATTTCTTTATAGTACACATAATTACTTGGAATATCTTTAAACAACGCAGCCTTTGCTACAGTTACAGTAGCCTCTACACGCTTTGTTCCTAAAATCGCTACTACTTTACCAGTAGCACCTGGATTTTTAGCTGTAAACTTACCATCACTAGTAATCGTACCGATATTACCATCTACAGACCATTTCACCTGTGATGCATTGTAAACTAGAGGTTTGCCACCGTCATCCTTTGCATCTACAGTAAATTTAACAGTTTCGCCTGCTCCTACTGTTTTTGACTTTGGTGCAATGTCCAATACTGCTGGAGCATCTACTACTTTTACTTGGAATGATTCAACAGGTGAGCCATCGTGGTTGATGAAAATGCGATCATTGCCAGCTGTCGTTGAAGTATAGTTCAAGCCGTTAACTTTTAAAGTATTATTCTCAGATGTTAGCGATACATGACCGTCTAATGGTAGCGCATTATAGTTATCATCTAAAATATATTGTACTGCTATACTAGACGAAGCACCTGCTAAAAGAGTTGCATAGCTTGTACTATTCGTATATTTAATTTGTGTACCTTTGCCAGTTGGTGCCGTACTTACAGCTTGTAATGTTGCGGACACAAGACGTTGCGCATTGCCTGCATTTAAAGGTAGGTTCGCTAATATGACATTATTATTACCGGGATTTCGAATACCCATCGTTGTTGAGCCGCCACCATCTAAGTTAATTGCTCGATCAACACCAAGTGACACTAAATAGTTCGCAAGTTGAACCATATTCATCCCTGCGCTATGTTTCTGTTTTCCATCAACCGTAATAAGGTGTACTGTTTTTCCATTATTACTTGTCGCTACAATAGTACGTGCAGTAACCGCTTTTGCACGATCACTAGATGTGCCCATCATAATGTAAGGTTTATTATCTTTTACTAAATACGGACCACTTGCCATAATAAATTTCGCATCCTGCCAAAGCTTATCAATAGCGAAGTTAACACTCAGCTCATCTCCAACTGCAATTTGGCTTAGCTTACTGTGCCAATCCCCACCTTGTAAAGATACGACAAAGCCAGTTGACGGGATGGATATTTTTTCTTTTGATCCATAAGGTGTAATTTGTGTAACTTTCCCTGTTAATGTTTGACCGAATTTGTTTTCAGTAATCGGAGCTCCAGTATCTACTACGATTTCAAAACCATATTCATTTGTATTTGTTGTTTTACTATAAAATTGTGGTGTGTAAACAATCGCTTCATATATATTACGTGCACGATTCATACCTGTCATTTCATAGTCTTTACCTTTGTGAGAAAGGGTTACATTAAAATCAAAATAGTCAATGACACCACTGCCATCTGCTGCAACCCCAAAAGCTGTAGGGACATTCATATATTCATCGGAGCCGTTTGAAACAGCACCACCATTTAAAATAACATTATCTTTACTTAATAAAAATAATGGGTAACCTGCAGACATATCGAAGAAACTTGCATTAATAGCACCAACTACACGATTCCCTTCACGTGAATTACGATTAGCATTTGCTACTGTCGATTCTCTGCCATTGACATTCGCAGGCATACCTAATTGTACTTCCGTCGTTTCGTCTACATTAATAGCAAGATGATTAATAGAATTTGTATTGGTACTGCTGTATGTATATTGTTTATACTGCACACCATGTGATAATTTATAATCCTTTTTGACCGTTTGGGCTGCATAGGCATTTAACGGACTAACAACCATTGACAATAATACAACTAAAACTAGTAAATTTTTCGCTATTTTTTTCATTTTTTTTGCGCTCCTGAGTAAAATGGAGCCTTCAACTCTCCCTTCACATGTTTTACTTCTACAACACTATCAAAAATATGTCAAAATATCCATGGAACATTTATGCTATTTTCCAGTTTTATATGAATTGTCATGAAAACTATTTATATAGTCTCATTTTATGATATTTCTAACATTTGACCCTTATCGTTACTCTATAATTTTGGTAAAATGGTGTAGAAATCTAGGAGGGTAAAATATGAAAAAACTATCAATCATTGCTTTGCTCATGACAGTAATCGGCATGCTTCTTTGGCAACCCC
This sequence comes from Lysinibacillus sp. RC46, assembly GCF_041262385.1. Lineage (NCBI taxonomy): Bacteria > Bacillati > Bacillota > Bacilli > Caryophanales > Bacillaceae > Lysinibacillus > Lysinibacillus sp. RC46. Next base: position 71,103 of record NZ_JBGCCF010000010.1, read on the forward strand.
AACTGGCATCTGCTGACGAACTAACAGGGCATTCACATGAAAAGGGTCTTCGTTATTTAATTTCCAAAAATGCATTAGTAAAAGATGCAAAAGGAAGTTATCGTCCAGATGCCAATGTGACACGCGGAGAATTTGCTTCTTATTTAACTAAAGCCATGAATCTTGAAGCGACAAGCGACATAGTCTTTAAAGATATCCCGGATACATATGTACATGCAAAGGATATTAAGCTTGCTGCTTCAGCTGGTATTATTACAGGTTACGGAGATGGTTCATTTAAGCCTAATGCCGCAATTTCAAGACAGCATATGGCGGTTATGATTGAGAGAGCTATCAATTATTTAAACATTCCTAAAGGTACTTCTTCTATTACCTTTAAGGATAATGCAGCTATATTAAAAGACTACCGTCAAGCAGTAGCTATAGGTGCACAACTAGAAATTATTAAAGGCGCAAATGGTTACTTTATGCCAGAAAAAAATGCAACTATTGGACAAGCATCTTCGTTTATTGTACGTCTAATGCAACTTGCTGGTGATCCAGACGCTGCTGAACCAAACGGTGGTAATTCTAACGGCGGTAATACTAACGGTGGCGATACAAATACCGGATCTTCTAAATATGCTGTTAAGGAAATTTCAAACGGCACATTAGTTGGTAATCAAGGATTCTCTACCTTTGAAGCTGCTGAAAAAGCTGTGACAAAAAATACACAGGTTATTGTCCAAAGTGATAAAATTGTGAAAATGTCTTCAGGCTACGTTGTTACAAATAATTATGTAGCACTAAAATCTGAAACAATTAATGACTCGCTTGGTGTTGCGGCAAATACAGAAATGGAATACCTCAGCAGTGATGCAACACAAGTAAAAGTTCGATTAGCTGGTCAAGTCGGCTACTTAAAACACGCTGATGTTACATTAATCCCATTTTCAATGAGCAAAGGTCGTTCTTACTACGAAAATGTAAATGGTGAAATTAAACATACACTTTACGATTACAACACAAATAAGTATTCTTCTAGCTATGTTTTCGGAAAAGCGCCATCATTTATGAAGCAAGGCGAAAAATACTATAGCTGGGACGGTATTTATTTCACAAACGGCAACGGCTCCTCTAAAGGTGAGGCCTATAACTATTATCAATTTTTACCTGCCCGTGCCCAAACACAATATACGGCACAAGAACTAGATGCTTATATAATGAATAAGCTAGCAGAGGTTGAGAGTACAGGAGTTAGCAGTTATAAAGATGCTACAAAGAAAAGTAAGTTAATAGGTTTAGGGAAAACATTGAAAGATGTGGAAGAAAAATCTCAAATTAACGCAATGCTTGTTTTGGCACTTGCTCAGCATGAAAGTGCTTATGGTATGAGTAATCAGGCACAAGACTTAAACAACTTATTTGGTTTGTACGTGACTGATACGAACCCAAAAAACAAAAAGTTTGATAGTGTAGTTGACAATATCAATGAGCTTGTTGAAAAATTCCTACAGCCAAACTACATTACTCCAGGGGGCTCAACTGGTAAAAACTTTGCTAACGGTGCAGTAGTAGGTTCAAAAGCTCTTGGCTTTAACGTGAAATACGCTTCTGATCCATACTGGGGTGCAAAAATTGCAGGACACTATTACCGTGCTGAAAAAGCATTAGGCTTTAAGGATGCCAAAAATCCATACACAATCGGTATAACAACAACAACCGGCTTAAACGTTCGTACAGGCGCAGCTACTAGCTTTAGCCCACTATTCACATATGCACGAAGTGGCATGCCTGTGATCATCACAAGCTCTGCGACAAACGGCTGGTATGAGGTCCTTTCTGATAAACTGTATACAGGAAAAGCTTTCGTTAGCAAAGACTATGTACAAGTGATCAATACAGTAAAATAAAAAAAGAAGTCGTCCTATAACGTAGGGCGACTTTTTATGTTGTTGAAAAGGCTATTATGGCAATGTTTATTGCCCTTCTGCAAAACAAGGGGTAACAAAATGTCATCCAACTTTTTAATTTTATCGAAACAATTTCATGTTTTATCGCCATCCACCTGCCAACTGACGGATAGGAACACCAAATAAAAAAGAGATGCCTCAAATAATATTTGAGACATCACTATTATTGTTAATATGAAAGCTTTTTCTTATCTGTTTTCATAATCGCTGACGCAATTATGACAAAGCCAAGCATTAAAATAAAGATTAAATCAAGTAAGCCTGTATGCATAGACACTGTAAATAAGGTAATGACAAATGCATAAGCTACTGAATGGAAGCTACGAATACCGCCTTGCTTCACTTTATTATAAATTAATGAGATTAATACACCATATAAGAAGAAGCCTATCGCTACAAGCAGATAACCCCCGTCTAAGAATAATTGACCAATAAATGTTGGTGTTGTTGTTCTGTTAGGACGTGTAATATATTTACCTTCAGATTCAGCTAGAGAGTTTACAACTTTTGTTACTTTCATACGTGGTGAAACTTGTTCACCCGGTAAAATTGTACTGAAGATACCAGCATGGATTTCCCCATTTAGGTAACCTTCCTCCTGCGTATATTCGATAATTTTACTTAAAACAATATGGCCTGTTACACTCTCACCATTTATTGAACGAATCCATTTTGGTGTTAAGTTAACTTGCTGCTCTACTGATAACAGCTTTTCCTTTTCTGTTTCAGTCAATTCTACATCTGGTTGTTCACGGCTATTAAATTCTTTCGTTGTATCCTCTGATACAACACGAAGGAAGCCAAACATTGAGAAGGCTACTCCGATAACAAACAGAGCTGAAAGGAACCATGTTAATTTCACTCGTTTTACAACGTAATGGAAGATGATAATACCAGTAAATAACATAATAATTAATGGTGTACGATAACCCATTAATAGGAATAAGAACATTACTGCAGCATAAATGGAGCCGTAGATTAATGTTTTTTTCCATGTTATATTTTTTTCTAAAATCATTTTATATGATAATAACAGTAAAACGCCATACCATAATAATTGAGCAAAGAAGTTTAATTTTGGATCAAGGTTACGTCGATTAGATTCATCAGAAATCCCCAATCCACCACCTTTAATCATCATTAATACATATGCAACTAAACCAAGTAAAGTTAAAAATACGATAAAATGAACAACATATTTCCCTAAGAAGGATAAACCAAATGATGGGATTGTCCATTTTAACTTATCAATAATGTACACACCAATGTAATAGCATAGTACTGCTAAAATTACTGCTGGCCAAATTGATACACGTAAATTAAATAATTCAAATCGATGGAAATCAAATAGACTTGTAAAGAAATAGAGCATTAATATAAAAGGTAAAAAGAAATACGGCGAAAACGTATCAATTTTGTTGACCTTTGCAAAAGTTTGTTTCAGTTTATTCATAAATGTCATACATCTCAGAAGATGTGATTGCCCTCCTCTATCGCGAATCAAAATTGTTTATTCTTTTATTTACTAAGCAAAACAAGAGTTATTATATCATAAATACAGGTAGACTTATAGAAAGGAATGAATTGATTTTATATATAATTATGCAATGTTTTTCTTTTTTTCCTAAATTATGAGTTTATACCCAAAATCTACTACGTAAGTTTCCCCAACAGTTGTCCCTCTTCGCTCTGGACACACAATTTTAGCCTCACATTAATCGACAATCTAATTCAAAACGCCATACGACAACAACCAATTTTTAATGTTTTATCCATTATTTAGTTGTATGATAAATAAGTAGTGCAAATTTCACGGTTTGAGCACAATTCAAAATAGGACGCAATCGCGAAATTGAAGAAAAATACAAAAATAAGGATGTGGATTTAATGAAGAAATTATTCGTTTCACTACTCGTAGCATGCTCTTTTATGCTCGTAGTTTTTTTAGCACCAACACAAGCTAAAGCTGCACAGAAAATCGGTGTCGTTTTCTCTGAAAGTAGTGAAAAATATGCCAATACTACACACCCTAGTGGAACATTTAATGGCCAACTTATTTCTGAAAAGGTTGACTATAGCTCCACATATAATAAGGAACTAAAAGCTTTTCTTCTCTATCAGCAACAAGGTTTCCAAGTAGAGAAAATTTATGAGAAAGACTTAAATAATTTAGAAAATTTAAGTCAATATGATGCAATCGTCTTTGCCTATACAGTCATGATGAATCATCAGCAACGCGAAAATGTCAAAATATACGTTCGAAATGGCGGTGGTGCAATTTTTGCCTTCCAAACAGCCCGTAATGAATCCGCAAAATTCCCTAAACTCGGTCAAATGGATCTCTCTCCATTGATCTACGATGTCGATTCTTGGGTAATGGAGTGGGATAATTTAACTGAAGTCTTCAATTCCCGTTTTATTGACGATATTGTGATAGGAAACTCTGCAATAAGCAATATAAATACTGTTCACCCAATTATTCAAAATACAACAAAAGAGCTTGGCAAAAGCAAGCTTAATCTAACAAAAACAGATCGTGATTGGGTAGAAGTCATGAAGCCTTGGCAAGGTGGATCTGCAACACCTATTTTATATTTCTCAGATTACAATTACACAGACAAACCTAAAACAATGAAAAAAAATGAATTTGGCGCAGCCCATGCGATCGAATACGGCAAAGGCAGAGTTGTTCAAATTGGATTCAAAATCTATGATTATATAAATATTAATGATAAAACGGATTGGCAAGATAACGAAAATGGTGCTGCCTATTCAACAGCTAATGGTGACAAAGATGCACAAGTATTTATGAAGCATGCTTTAAATTGGGTAGCCGAAAAACATAATGGCTATGTGCCCCGCCGTTATAACCTTTCGCTTTACTCTGACGGGGTGCAAAGTTATGTAGCACCGTCTGGTAAATTCGTTTTCTACTCCACTGTAACGGTTAAAAACAATGGTAATGTGCCTGCACGCGGTACATTGAAAGTAGAAATTTTAGACGCAAACGATAAAGTTGTTGGTAATGGACATGAACGTTACATTCCAGGACTTGCTGCGGATTCCTCAACAAACAATGCTGATCAAAAAGACATTAGTACGCATGCGGAAAAATATCAGATTTCTATGCCTGGCGATTTAGCTACCGGAACATATACGATACGTACATCCTTTATAGAGGGGCGCGATGATCGCAAAAATGCTGATGAAAAATTTGCAACGATTGCAGAAATTAAAACGCTCACACGCGCAAAAGGTTCCAACAAAGCGACAATTGCTTCCGCTCCATTCTTCTCAGATGTATCTTCGTCGAATGGTGCCTATTATGATATTAAAAACTTATATGCACTAGGCATTGTGAAAGGAACGAATGGAAAATTTAATCCACAAGGTACATTAACTCGCCTACAAGCAACAGAAATGATTTTACGAGCATTAGGGATTCCAGCATCCAGCTCAGCTACCTTAAATGCAAGTGACATCAAAGCAGGTGATTATGGCTATGCTGTTTTAGCAACAGGCCTACGCTACGGCATTATTGCAGTAGAAAATGGCAAAATCAATGCCCACCAGCCAATGACCCGCGCTGCCATGGCACGAGCACTTGTCAACGGCTTCAAGCTACAAGGTTATACGAAAAATACTTTCTCTGATGTGCCGACATCTCATGCATATTATAAAGATGTTCAAGCCTTATATGCACTTGGCATCACTACAGGCTATGCCGATAATACATTTAAACCAAATGGTACAGTAACACGTCAAAACTTTGCTCAATTCGTAAATAGAACACTTTATGCAAATGCAAAATAGCTATTAAGGTGAAAGTTGATTTTAGTGCGCTGTTTGGGATGCTTTTTTTCGTTGGTAAACACATGTATTGCGCCGGTTGGAGTTCGGTTCGCCGGTAAACCTGTGTATTGCGCCGCTTGAAGTGGGTTCGCCACTAAACTCGTGTTTTGCGCCGCTTGAAGTGCTCGGTTCGCCACTTAACCCGTGTTTTCCGCCGCTAAAAGTTCGGTTCGCCGCTAAACTCGTGTTTTGCGCCGCTAAAAGTGCTCAGTTCGCCGCTAAACCCATGAATTGCGCCGCTAAAAGTGCCCGGTTCGACGCTAAACCTGTGTTTTCCGCCGCTAAAAGTTCTCGGTTTGCCACTAAACCCGTGTTTTCCGCCGCTAAAAGTGCTCGGTTCGACGCTAAACTCGTGTTTTCGGCCGCTAAAAGTTCGGTTCGCCGCTAAACCTGTGTATTGCGCCGCTAAAAGTGCAGTTCGCCGCTAAACTCGTGTTTTCCGCCGCTAAAAGTTCTCGGTTCGACGCTAAACCCGTGTTTTCCGCCGCTAAAAGTTCTCGGTTTGCCACTAAACCCGTGTTTTCCGCCGCTAAAAGTGCTCGGTTCGACGCTAAACCTGTGTTTTCCGCCGCTAAAATACCAAATCGCTGATAGATCGCTTTTTTGCGATGGAAAAATCACTTTTAATACTAATCGAACAAAAAGAGCTACATCGTCTACTATTGAACGATGTAGCTCTTTATTATTATTGTTTTGAGTAATATTCCAAAATCCCTTTGTAGATAGATTCAGCGAATAACTCAATATATTTATCATCCGTCAACTTAGCACGGTCTTCTTTATTTGATAGGAAGCCTAGCTCGACTAAAATGGCTGGAATATTCGTATTTGCAACTACGATGTAATTCTTTTCTCTGACCTTACGATTTTCCATATTTACGTTTTTAACAATTTGGTTGTTTACAAATGTTGCAAGTTCAATATCTTCTTGATACATATCACCTGGTGTTTTAGCGTAATACGTTTCGGTACCTTTTGCTTTAGTACTATCTGCTGAGTTCACATGGATACTTACGAAGATTTCGCCGTAATTATCATGTGAAAAATCAACATGTTTTTGTGGCGGGGAGTACGTATCTCCAGTACGAGGCATCAATACCTTTGCACCTGCTGCCTCTAGTTTATCCTTTACTAGAGTACTAACCTTTAATGTTATATCTTTTTCGTAAATTTTATCGTAATGGGTTCCTACGTCCTTACCACCATGACCCGGATCAATAATGATAATTCGATCTTTTACCGGATTACCACTTTGATTTAATAGCTTTAAATAAGATTTATGGACATACCCTTTTTGACCTTGGTAAGTAACTTGTGCCCAATAACCGTTAATACTGTTCACTTGAACATATTCGCCCTTTTTCAGCTTACTTACTACCGTAGAAGTAGAGTTAGCTTCTTGGCGGATATTTAAATTATCAACCGTCACCCGACCTAATAGATCACCAGAAACTGTTGGTGGTATTGGATCTGGAGTAGAAGGTTTTTCCACTTCAACGTCCGCTGTACTATTAGCCACGATATAACCTGGTACACCGTTCACTACAGTTAGATGATAACCACTTACTGTCTTATAAACAGGTAATTTCACTTTACTATTCACAGTTGAAATTACCTTTGATGAAGAGGTTGGTTTTACGTAAAGATTAGTATTTTGTGTTGTCGCAACTTGCTTTTGGACATTTCCTAATGTGTTACCATCTGCATCTAAAAACTGCGCATATGTTTTGTAAATATAAGCAAAAGTATCTTTATAGGAAACTTTTAACCAATCTCCCTCAACTGTATAGACTGATAGTTTTCCACCTCTGTTGATAGTTCCTACAATATTAGCAGTAGATGAAGAGTCTTTTGATTTACGAATATTTAATCCGTCAGTTGTTGCAGAAACTAAGCCAATAACCTGTGATGAATCAGGTGCAGCTACAACTTTAACAGGGATATCTAAGCGGTATTTCTCTTCTTTTGCACGCGCTACAAATAACGCAAACTGTTTACGTGTCACTTGTTCATTTGGATTATAATTTTGATTGCTTCCCTTTGTAATACCATTATAGTAAATCGTATTCACATATGAAACGTACGGATTATTAATGCCTACGTCTACAAAAGGAGAATCGATATTTTCATGCTCACTTGTATCGAGCTTAAACGCGTTTGTTAACACATAACTCATTTCATCTCGAGTTAAAGGTTTGTTTGGTAAGAATTGTCCCTTGATATTTGTTTTAAAGAAGCCAAGCTGTACAGCGCGTTCCACGTAGCCTGAAAGCTCTGTGCCGGCTGTTACATCCGTGAAGCTTGATTTATTAGCAACTAATGGCTTGTTACCTGAAGCAACAACAGCCATTTTAGCAACTTGTCCACGTGTTACGGTGTTGTTAGGTTTATAATACGTTTTGCCCTTTTCTGTATACCCTTTAATAACACCTAAATTAACTAAATAATTGATTTCTTCATATGCGTCATCCTTGTTCGTAACATCTACAAAGCCGCCTTTTGCTTGTGCACTATGTATTGTAAACAATGAAGCAGAAACGAAAAGGACGCATAAGATAAGACTAATTTTTTTAAAATACAATGTCTTATTTCCTCCCTTCTTGTTCTACCATTAATATTAGCAAAATTTCTCAGTTAAAACTATTATTATACTAAAATTCTAAATAATAGAAGTTTAATCTACAATGATCATTATACGCAAAGTGCTAAATGAAACAAAAAGAGCTACATCGTCTACTATTGAACGATGTAGCTTTTCATTCTTATTGTTTTGAGTAATATTCCAAAATTCCTTTGTAGATAGAATCAGCAAATAACTCAACATATTGATCATCTGTCATTTTAGCGCGGTCTTCATTATTTGATAGGAAGCCCAGTTCGACTAGGATAGATGGAATTAGCATGTTGCGAATTACATAGTATTGCTGTTCTTTGACACCACGATTTTTCATATTTAAGTTATTTACGATTTGATTGTTTACAAATGTCGCTAAATCAATATCTTCCTTAAACATATCACCTGTTGTCACTGCATAATATGTCTCAGTACCTTGTGCAGAAGTATTTCCTGCTGAGTTTACATGGACACTTACGAAGATTTCACCGTAATTAGCATTTGTAAAATCTACACGCCCCTGTAAAGTAGGGAATGTATCACCCGTACGTGTCATCAATACATTTGCCCCTGCAGCCTCCAGTTTGTTCTTGACTATAGTACTAACCTTTAATGTAATGTCTTTTTCGAAAATAGTTTTACCAAAATTGGTTCCTGGGTCCTTACCACCATGACCTGGATCAAGAATGATAATTCGATCTTTCAACGGATTACCACTTTGATTTAATAACTTTATATAAGATTTATGGACATACCCTTTTTGACCTTGATAAGTAACTAGAGCCCAATAACCGTTAATACTGTTCACTTGAACATATTCGCCTTTTTTTAGCTTACTTACTACTGCAGAAGTAGAGTTAGCTTCTTTGCGGATATTTAAATTATCAACTGTCACTCGACCTAATAGATCCCCAGAAATTGTTGGTGGTGTTGGATCTGGTTTTGGATCTGGTTTTGGATCTGGTTTTGGATCTGGTTTTGGATCTGGTTTTGGATCTGGTGTTGGATTTGGAGTCGGAGTTGGATCTGGAGTAGAAGGTTTTTCTACTTCAACATCCGCTGTACTATTAGCCACAATATATCCTGGTACACCGTTCACTACAGTTAGATGGTAACCACTTACCGTCTTATAAACAGGTAAATTCACTTTACTATTCACAGTCGAAATTACCTTTGATGAAGAGGTTGGTTTTACGTAAAGATTTATATTTTGTGTTGTCGTAACTTGCTTTTGAACATTTCCTAATGCGTTACCATCTGCATCTAAAAACTGTGCATACGTTTTATAAATATAAGCAAAGGCATCTTTATAGGAAACTTTTAACCAGTCTCCTTCAACTGCATAGACTGATAGTTTTCCACCTTTGTTGACAGTTCCTACAATATTAGCATTAGATGAAGAATCCTTGGATTTACGAATATTTAATCCGTCAGTTGATGAAGAAACTAAGCCAATGACCTGTGATGAATCAGGTGTAGCTACAACTTTAACAGGGATATCTAAACGATATTTTTCTTCTTTGGCACGCGCTACAAATAATGCAAACTGTTTACGTGTCACTTGTTCATTGGGATTATAATTTTGATTACTTCCCTTTGTAATACCATTGTAGTAAATCGTATTCACATATGAAACGTACGGATGAGTTATACCTACGTCTACAAAAGGAGAATCGATATTTTTATACTCGCTTGTATCGAGCTTAAACGCGTTTGTTAACACATAACTCATTTCATCTCGAGTTAAAGGTTTGTTTGGTAAGAATTGTCCCTTGATATTTGTTTTAAAGAAACCAAGCTGTACAGCGCGTTCCACGTAGCCTGAAAGCTCTGTGCCGGCTGTTACATCTGAGAAGTTTGATTTATTGACAACTAGTGGCTTGTTACCTGAAGCAACAACAACCATTTTGGCAACTTGTCCACGCGTTACGGTGTTGTTAGGTTTATAATACGTTTTGCCCTTTTCTGTATACCCTTTAATAACACCTAAATTAACTAAATAATTGATTTCTTCATATGCGTCATCCTTGTTCGTAACATCTACAAAACCGCCACTTGCCTGTGCACTATGTATTGTAAATATTGAAGCAGAAACGAAAAGGACGCATAAGATAAGACTAATTTTTTTGAAATACAATGTCTTATTTCCTCCCTTCTTGTTCTACCATTAATATTAGCAAAATTTCACAGGTAAAACTATCATATAGATGAAACTGTTACAACTTAAATTCTAAATAATAGAATTTATCATAGTATTGAAAGCATCAAAAAAAGAGCTACATCGTTCATATTGAACAATGTAGCCCGTTTTATTATTTTTTCGCGTAGTATTGTGAAATTCCTTTGTAGATAGAATCAGCAAATAACTCAACATATTTATCAGTCGTCATTTTACCGCGGTCTTCATCATTTGTTAGGAAGCCTAGCTCGACTAAGATGGCTGGAATAATCGTGTTGCGAATAACATAGTATTGCTCTTCTTTAACACCACGATTTTTCATATTTAAGTTATTAACAATTTGATTATTTACAAATGTCGCAAGATCAATGTCTTCTTGATACATATCACCTGTTGAAATTGCATAATATGTTTCAGTACCTTGTGCAGAAGTATTTGCTGCTGAGTTTACATGGACACTTACGAAGATTTCACCGTAATTAGCATTTGTAAAATCAACGCGGTCTTGTAATGAAGGATACGTATCCCCTGTACGAGTCATATATACCTTCGCACCTGCAGCCTCTAGCTTTTGCTTCACAAGTGTGCTGACTTTTAATGTGATAGCTTTTTCGGAATAAGAACCTAAAACAGTTCCAGGGTCCTTACCACCATGACCTGGATCAAGAATGATAATTCGATTTTTCAATGGATTACCACTTTGATTTAGTAGCTTTAAGTATGATTTATGGACATACCCTTTTTGACCCTGATAAGTAACTTGTGCCCAATAACCGTTAATACTGTTTACTTGAATATATTCGCCCTTTTTCAGCTTACCTAGTACCGTAGAAGTTGAGTTAGCTTCTTTGCGAACATTTAAACTGTCAACCGTCACTCGACCTAATACATCACCAGAAACTGTTGGTGGAGTTGGATCTGGATTAGAAGGTTTTTCTACTTCAACGTCCTCTGTACTATTAGCCACGACATAGCCTGGTATACCGTTTACTACAGTTAGATGGTAGCCACTTACTGTCTTATAAACTGGTAATTTCGTTTTGCTATTAACTGTTGTAATAACTTTTGATGAAGAAGTTGGTTTTACGTAAACATTTAAATTTTGTGTTGCAGTAACTTGCTTTTGGACATTCCCTAATGCGTTACCGTCAGCGTCTAAAAACTGTGCATACGTTTTATGAATATAAGCAAATGCACCTTTATAAGTAACCTTTAACCAGTCCCCTTCAACTGCATAGACTGATAGTTTACCACCTTTGTTTACTGTACCTACTATATTAGCAGTAGATGAAGAATCTTTTGATTTACGAATATTTAATCCGTCAGTTGTTACAGAAACTAAGCCAATGACCTGTTTTGTATCAGGTACACCTACACCTTTAACTGGTAGCTCTAAACGATACTTTTCACTTTTCGCACGCGCTATAAATAATGCAAACTGCGCACGTGTCACTTGTTTATTTGGATAATAATTTTGACCTGTTCCCTTTGTAATACCATTATAGTAAATCGTATTCACAAATGTAACATATGGATGAGTAATCCCTACGTCCACAAAAGGAGAATCGATATTTTGATATTCACTTGTATCAAGTTTAAAGGCTTTTGTTAATACATAACTCATTTCATCACGAGTTAAAGGCTTATCCGGTAAGAATTGCCCCTGAGTATTTGTTTTAAAGAAACCAAGCTGTATAGCGCGTTCTACATAGCCTGAAAGCTCTGTGCCGACTTTTACATCGGAAAAGCTTGATTTATTGACAACTAGTGGCTGGTTACCTGAAGAAATTACAGCCATTTTGGCAACTTGTCCACGCGTTACGTTATTATAAGGTTTATAATACGTTTTGCCGTTTTCCGTATATCCTTTAATAACACCTAAACTAACTAAATAATTGATCTCTTCATACGCTTCATGATCTTTAGGAACATCTACAAACCCACCACTTGCTTGGGCACTATGTATTGTAAACATAGAAGCTGAAATGAATAAGACGCATAATATAAGACTGACTTTCTTGAGGTTCAATGTCTTATTTCCTCCCTTCCTGTTCTCGTGTTCATTTTAGCAAAACTGCACCGACAAAACTATCATACGAATGTAACTATTCCACTGTTCTCTAGGCATCACCCCTATTTTTAGTATATTTCATAAAAAGAAGAGAGTCTGCAAGTGCAAACTCCCCTCAATTTATACATTATATAAAAGAACTTCCTTGCAATGTATTACTTTAAACGTAGCCCTTGTCTAAGTAATACGGAATTTGATTATTATTGTTATTTTTGTGCGCGTTCAATAAATGTTTGAAGTTGAGAAATTTTTAACATCTCATCGTAACCGAAGTTACCATTTCCAATACCTTCTGCAATACCATTTGAAGCAAGAATTGAAATAAATTCATTTGCCCAATGATTTGCAGGAGCATCAGCAAATGTTACAACATTGCCTTGTTGCTTTAATCCGAAGGCCTGTACTAATACTTTCGAGATTTGAGCACGTGTTATCGGTGAAGATGGATTAAATTTACCACTACCATCACCAGCAAAGATACCTAACTTCGATACAGCAGCAATTGCACCAGCATGTTCATTTGTTGGTTTTACGTCTGTAAAATTCGTATTTTTATCGGATGTATCCAAGTTAAGTGCTTTAGCAATTTGCACTGCCACTTCAGCACGAGAAGCATAAACTGTAAAGTCAATCGCAGCTTCCTTTACTTCTTCTTTAACAGCTTCTGCTTGTTCACTATCAAATGTTGCTACACGTTTAGCACCAATGTAACGAGAACCCCAATAATAAGGATCATCTACATTTGAGTAACTAACACCTTTACCTGTTTGTGAATGAATCATTTTCCCGTCACCCATGTAAATAGATACATGCGAAACACCTTTACCACTAGTATTGAAGAATAGTAAATCTCCAACTTGAAGATCCTTCTTTGCTACCGCAGTACCTTGTTGATATTGTGAGCCTGATGTACGGTTTAATTCAATACCTAAATCTGCAAAGACTTTAGATGTATATCCTGAGCAATCGAGCCCTTTAGTAGTTGTACCTCCATAAAGATATGGAACACCTAAATATTTTGACGCTGTATCAGTAACATCAGATTCTGTAGCTGCTTCTGCTTTATCTATTTGAGTTGTTGTAAATAACATGAAAGATGCAAAAATCGGTAATAACCATTTCTTTTTCATATATTCGGTATACCCCTCTCAGAACTTTTTTGCCTATAAATAGACTATCATAAAAGATGCTATTTTAACTTTTCAATTGTGTAACGGTTTTTAAAGCACAAAAAAACACTGATATACCAACGTTTCGTGGTTTATCAGCGCTAAAATATGGGTATTAAATAATGGATATTCGGGATTTTTGTAACATTCCTGTAATATTCGCTACGCTTTGTCACAATAGATTACAAGATTTAGTGTAATTTCAATTTTCAACTGTTAAATATGAGCATTTACGAACCAAATTTCCCTTTAATGATGTAAGGGATTCGCGTGGTATTTGATCACCTTTTGCGGGGATTTGCCTTTGCTTCGCGCGGGTAATCGCCCCTTCTTCACGGTATTTACCTCTGCTCTGCGGGTATTCGACCCTTCTTCGCGAGTATTCACCTTTGCTCCGCGAGTATTTGCCTCTGCTTCGCGAGTATTTGTCTCCGCTTCGCGAGTATTTGCCTCTACTTCGCGAGTATTTGCCTCCGCTTCGCGAGCATTCGCCTCTGCTTCGCGAGCATTCGCCTTTGCTCCGCGAGTATTTGCCTCTACTTCGCGAGTATTTGCCTTTGCTTCGCGAGTATTCGCCTCTGCTTCGCGGGTATTTGCCTATGCTCCGCGGGGATTCGACCCTTCTTCGCGAGTATTTGCCTTTGCTTCGCGAGTATTCACCTCTGCTTCGCGGGATTCGCCTCTGCTCCGCGCGGGTAATCGCCCCTTCTTCGCGAGTATTTACCTCTGCTCCGCGATTATTCGCCTTGCTTCGCGCGGGTATCCCCTATCCCGCTTCGCATAGGCTATTGACTAGAAAATAATTGCACCCAATAGTAATATCCATTGCTATCAACTGCAATTGCTACCCCGGTATTTGTGTAATTTTCTCGTAAAATATTTTCACGATGTGCTGGTGAAGCCATCCATGCTTTGACGGCAGCTTCGGATGTTGGAATTTTTCTTCCTATATTCTCTCCTAAGCTCGTGTATGGATAATCGAATAATGTTGCCAAATCCCAGGGCATTCCGTAGTAAGGGGATTCATGCTCAAAATAATGTCGATTCACCATATCTTGTGCCTTAATAACGGCAATTTGCGTTAAAGCTGCATCATAGTTTAGGGGTTGTAGCTTTCTTTTTTGTCGTTCGACGTTGACTAATCGTATTACATCATTGGACATGGTTGGTGAATAATTTTTTGTTGGAATATAAGACTTGGATAAATAGTCGTAGGCTACCTCGAGATTTGTTATCTTCGCTGAAAAGTCGAGACTTCTTTCAACCAAAGAAGCAAATTGCGCACGTGTTACCAATCGATTTGGTGCAAATTGCTGTGCGTTGATCCCTTTAATAACACCAACATCTGCAAGTGATTCAATATAGTCTTTTGCCCAATGTCCCTCATTAACATCGCTAAACTTACTATGATTTTGAGAATCGACTTCAATTTGATACGCGAGTGTTAACATTTTGGCAATTTGTGCACGCTGTAAAGATGCATCAGGGTTGAAGTAATCACCATTTTGTAATATCCCTAATTCCACTAATGCACAAATTTCTTTATAGTACGGATGATTGGCTGATAAGTCTGTAAAATTAGGAGTGTAATCGGTATCTAGTTTTAGCTTCATGGAACGAGCAATTGCAGCTGCAGCCTCCGCCCTAGTAATCGGTTGTTCTGGTCTAAAGAAGCCATCCTGATAATTTGTCATATAATGCTTTTCTAGCATATGTTCTATTGCGCTTTTTGCCCAATGTGATTGTGAAACATCCTTTGCAATATTAGCTGCCAATACTTCTTCAGATGTGTTTGTCAGAGGCACAGCATATGATGTAGTCAGCAAAATAAGAGACATACCAACAACACTAGATACTTTTTTAAACATAGCTACCTCCTCCTTCATTCAAATTATGTATAGTACTCTAATGGAACATATTTGCCACCACATGTTTTCCTAACGACCAAAATAGGG
Source organism: Lysinibacillus sp. RC46 (assembly GCF_041262385.1). Taxonomy (NCBI): domain Bacteria; kingdom Bacillati; phylum Bacillota; class Bacilli; order Caryophanales; family Bacillaceae; genus Lysinibacillus; species Lysinibacillus sp. RC46. The sequence continues at coordinate 86,895 of NZ_JBGCCF010000010.1, forward strand.
ATCGTATCCATTTCAGTATCATGTTTGATTTCCCTCATGGCCCACGTGACGAGGGAATAAAAGCAATATCATCGTTCTAATTCGCAGTTTAAAGGTCTACCGGTCCGACACCCGACTTTAGTTATGAGATACTCATATTCCATTATTACCTAATTTCACCTTTATCATTTTTAAAAAACCACTCTAAGATTGAAAATAACCTAAGAGTGAGTCTTCGCATTTATTCAACGCTAATAATATAGAAATCGTCTTCAGCTTTTTGCAAAGTGCGGTACAGGAATAAAACCATTTGACCGCGTCGAACATCTGTATAGGGTGAAAATGTTGTCGCACTAGTTCCTTGTGTAATCCCATAATCTAATAACGTTTGAATATACTTATTAGTTTCATTATCTTTAGTAAAATCTGAAAAAGTCGCAGATAATGTTGTTGCCTGCTGTAAATTAAAGCCAAGTGTCAATATCTTTGCCATTTGACTTCGTTTAATAAAATGATCTGGATTATAATTTGTACCTTTTTGGATAATACCCTTTTCAGCAAGCGCGGCAATATGCCCGTAATATTTATGAGAGGTCGGTACATCATTGAAGCCAGGATTTACAACATTTTTTGTCTCCAATTTTAGAGCTTCAGCCAAAAAGTATGCCGCTTCCCCTCGTGTTAAATTTTGATAAGGACTAAACGTAGTCGATGTTGTCCCAAATACAATTCCCTGGCTATATAATTCACTAACTGCCTTGTATAGTTCTGCTTCGCTTCCGCTATTTTTTATATCTGTAAATGGCATTGCAGCTGCTTCTGCAGGCATGGCTGCAACACAGGGAACAACTACTGCCGCAGTTGCAAAAGCCCATGCTTTATGTACCTTCTTAGTCGACAAGTTAACGCTTCCTTTCCTTATTATAAAGAAAGAAAAGAGGGACTTGCCCTCTCTCCTTATTACAAACCTAATGTTCTTATATGATCCTGTAAAATACGGTAATTATATACTAAATCCTGTTGCTCAAGAGTAAGTGCGTCGTATAGTTTTTGTGCAGCCAGTACTTTCTTTTCAAACGTTTTAGCGTCTGGATCCAGCTCGCCGATCGCATTTACTACTTTTAACACTACTGCTACATCTTTTTCTGCTTTCTTTAAAGTATCGTAGTTAAGAACTTGTCCTTTTACTTTAGAATCTAATGCTTTATATGCAGCAGAAGCATTCGCTACATCTTGAATATATGTGCTAGAAGCCGGATTAAGACCAGCTATAATCTCAACAACTTTCTTTACTTCACTCATATTTTTCTCAGCTTCAAGCAAAATATTGTAATTAGATACTCGTTGCTTATCTGTAGTACTTAAGCTATCGTAATCTTTTCGTACAGATTCTATCATACCGAAATACAATTTGTCGCTTGGCTTTAAAGCTGCAATACTTTGATAAACTTTAATAACGTTATCTATTGATAGAAGCAGCTGATCGTTATAAACATATTTACGCTGAGTGGCAGTAAGATTATCATATGCTTTTAAAATCTTTTGATATTGGCTGTCCATATTTTTCGATGTCATAAGTTTATCAATCTCATTGACAACACTAATGACAGGCTTAATAATTTTTTCTTGCTCTTGCAATGTTTTATAGTTTTCAACCGCATATTGTTGATCTTTTGGTAATGCATTATATGCTGCACGTATCTCTTCTATACGTTTAATATATTGATTTGCTGGGACAGTCGGAAGCTCATCAATCATGCGCTGTACATTTCCTGCACCTAAGATGCTTGTTTCAGCAGCTTGTAATAAATTGTAGTTTGTGACATATTGCTGCATATCCTTACTTAGAGCATTGTATAATGCTCGAGCTTGTACTGTATCTGCATTGAACGTTTTACTTGACGGCTTTAGTTTGCCAATTAATTCAATCACTTTGGCAGTTGGCTCATAGCTTTGTAGAATAGCAATATTATTGACATATAGTTTTTGGTCTTTTGTCAGTTTATCGTACGCTTTTCGCGCTGAGTTTACTTGACTGACAAATTTACTTGTGCCCGGCTCTATACCATCGATTTGCACCATAGTATTTAAAATTGCTTTTACTTCTTTTTCACGATCTGTTAACACCTTCACATTAGAGACAAGCTTTTTCTGTCCTGATGTTAGCTTATCGTAAGCAACGCGAGCATTCATAAGCTTCGTTAAATAATCTGGATCAGTAGGCACTGCCGCGTCTATCAATTCAATAACTATATGCGCAGATTTCAGCTCAGTCTCAGCTGTGACAAGCTTTTCATAGTTTGTGACAGCAGTTTGCTTTTCTGGTGGTAATGCATCGTAATTTTTGCGCGCAGAATCTAAATCATTTAAAAATGTTTTACTTGTCGGTTTCAATGTTTCAATCAAACCTATTAATGTAGCAACATCTTCAACTGCTGTTAGCTGATTGTAGTTTGTTACGCGTTTTTGTGAGGCAGAGTCTAATGCATTGTACGCCTTACGCGCTGCCAAAACCTTTTTTGTATAATCCTTATTTGCTGGATTTAAAGCTGCAATTGCATTAAAAACCTTCACAACATTGGCATTATTTTTCTCATAAGTTGTTAATGTCTTGGATTGTGTTACTAATTTTTTCGCATTTTTATCCATCGTTTTATATTCTGCAGACATAGCTGCTACTTTCGCTACAAACGTAGCATCTGGCTCATTACCTAAAGCGATAACACGATCATCGAAATTTTTAGCTGTAGTAATATAGCCGTCCGCGATTTGAAGATCAGGATAATTCGTTACAAGTTTTTTCCCGTTAGGTGATAGTTTGTCATAATCAGCAAATAACGCCTTGACTGCTTCCGTATATGTTTTTTGCGATGGGTTCAAAGCCATGATGCGTGCCACAATATCCATCGCCTCTACTTGATCCCCCAACGATTTATAGCTTTTCACATATTCGCGTTTTGCAGAATCTAGCTTTTGGTAAGCAGTATTCGCAGCCTTCGCTTTTTTAGTATAATCTTTCGCAGTTGGGTCTAGCTTTTCCACTAGCGCAATTACATTTAAAACTGCTTTATATGATGTTTCCGAGCTTGTTAGTTCTGACAAATTGTTGACGATTTTTTTGACTGTGGCAGGATCTATTTTCTTCCCATCAGGTGATACTGGTGTATTGTAAGCTGCACGCGCTTGCTCTATTTGAGTAATTTTATCGGAAGCATTAGCAATTCCAGCAATGAGTTTCTCAATTTCTTGCGCTGCCGCTATATTTGCTTCAGCTAAGTCTAAGTCAGCGCTATTTTTTACAAAATCTTTTTTGTCTAATGTTGATAAGGCATCTTTAATAGCCTTTACAGAAGTTCGATAATCTGCATTATTTGACGGTTTTAGTGCTGTAATTTGCTTGGAAATATCAGCGGCAGCTTTAAATAGCTTAAACGTTTCATAATTCGTAACTAAATTCTTTGAGCCAGCATCTAGTTTATTGTAGGCAGTTTCAATCGCTGTTACTGCACTAATAAAGTTTGTAGCAGATGCGAATTCCCCTGAGCTCTTGTTTGTCAGATCTGTAATTTTCGCAATTACTTGATCAGCTGATGATAAGTTGGCTAATACTTCTGTATATTTTTTGTATGGTGTTACCGTTGCATTATTTGGATTATAGGCTGTAATAATTTTCTTTTGATCAGCTGTGAGCTTGTTTAGTTCAGTTGTTATTTTAGCAGCAGTTTCTGCGATTTTAGTAGAATCAGGAGATTTATCGCTAAGAATCGTTACGAGTTCTTCTAATTGAATAACTGTTCCTTCCACTGCAGTTGCATCATCATGCATTTTTAAAAGTTTTGCACTATCTGCCCCGTTATTTTTGAAATAAGTATTGCGATCAGGCTCTGGAAACTCATATTGGAGTGATGTGCCTGTAACATCTTTAACTATAGCCTTAGCCCCATTATTGGTCGCAGTAATAACAGCATCTTTAAATGTATTTTGAACATACAAATAGGTATCTTTCACAGGATCTTTCTCACCTAAAAATGCCTTATATCTATCAAATGCACCGTTAACATCCTTAATGAAAGTTTTACTAGTATAGGAGATACCATTAATGCTTGTACCAATTTTCTTAAGTTCGCTTAATAAAATTATTTGTTGTTCTATATAGTTGTATTTAGCTGTAATAAATCTGATTTCATCCTCATCAAAATTATCGCTTAAAAATGCTAAATCTCTTTTTGCAGCAGCCATTTCTGGTGCTGTCGATCTGTCAGATAGTTTTCCATATTGTGCAATGGTTTGTGATTTAGCGTCTGTTGCTGCTACATTCACATTAGCTACTTGATCTGCCTGAGAGATTGTTTGAGGTTGTCCTTCTTGAGCATTGGCAATTGCTGTCGGAGTTAGTAATAGACTTGTTATTACACCAACCTGTAGTGGTTTCTTCAAAATGCCCACCCTTTCTTTTTTATAGGTAAATAGATATGTATCATTTATTTCTAATTTGCTACCTTTTGTATCGGTGCATTTTATCCTATTTCAAGCTAATCTATTAAAGAAGCTCATCCTCTTCACTAACAGAAAGATAATTTTTTTAGATTAAATAGTCTTTTTATAGGAAGTTATTGTTAGGATACTATATAATTGATTTATGTGCATTGATCTGGAAGAAATTTTGGCAAAAGATGACTAATTTCGAGTAAAAATGCTAAATAGACTTTAGCTGAACAAATTTACTACCTAAAAGATAGGTGCAGCTGACGGCAATTTTCGTGTACAAACGAAGCGTAGAGGAATCAGCGCTCGTCTGCGGAAAGCGCTACTCTATATGTACTTACACCTTATATTTTCCAGGAAATATTTTGTTGAAGCATTACTCAGATTGGTAAATAAAAGCTTTGTATAATTGTCTAAAATAACGATTAAATTTTCTCTTTTTCGAGGGAAATCAATGAAAAACTTAGCATTTCTACTATATTTTTTTCCAGTAATTAGGTGTATACTACAACTTTACTATTTAATTTACGAGAAAGGGAGCTATATATGTTTTATCAATATAAATTTTGGCACAGCTTAATGCATCCCACTTATTTTAGCCAAGCTGTTGAGCAAGGAGAAATAAGAGGCTATAAAAAGCGATCCTTCGCAGTTTTTATACTCTTTTTGCTTCTATTCATCGTTCGTGAGTTTTGGGGCATGGGTACTGAGAGCTTAACAACATTATTTGCATCGAATCATCCAACTGAATACTATACAGCCCGTTTACTATCAATGGTTGGAGTTATTGCCTGGGGAGTCATCTATTATTGCTTCCATTATTATGGCGTTACATACTTGTTACATCTATTAACAGACATTCCTTACAAATGGATTCAGAAGGTACAACTTTATGTAATGGTATTTTTACTTATTGAAAAGACAATTTTATTTGCTGTGTTTTATGCAGTTGGTTACACTACAAACTTCTCCTTCTTCTCACTTGCACCTATAGCTCAGCAAGTAATTGATAAGGATTATGTACTATTTGCTATCAATCAACTAACCGTAGCAACAGTATTAACAATTATTGTGCAATACACGTTCCTCTCAAAATGGGAGGAATGGTCAGATCGAAAGGCATTATTAGCAAAAATTATTGGGCTATATGTAGTAATGGCGATTTTTATCGGAATGATTAGTGTGTTACCACTACAAGAATGGATTACAAGGGGGTTAGGATGATGCGCTTTATTAAATCCAGACCTTGGACAAGTTTAAGTATTTTTGTGATAGCGTTATTAATTGGTGTAAATGCTTATTTTGTATTTAAGGATGATAGTAAAGTAGCAAGATCCTACTTTATCAATGAATTCCAAAGAGCTACACCTGGTGATCGTGTAGAGACGGTGGAAAAGGATGCGATTGTTGCACCAACGCAAACCTATACGATTTCAGCAGATGCGAAAAATCTTGCTGCAATAGATGTAACACGTGGGCAGGAAGTACATGCCAATGATTTACTAGCTACCTACAAAACAGAGGAAGTTGACGGTGAATTAGCAAAGCTTGAGGCTGAACGCACTGCTTACGAAACTGAATTAAGTGATTTAGAATCTGCTTTAGCGGACATAGAATCTGAATACGGAGAAGGCAATGACCCAAAAAGCTCTATTAATACCGACCAAATTAGTGAGAAGTTAAACGTCTCTGTTAAATTTGAATTAGGTCAGCAAGCTTCTCCATCAACTGCAGTGGCAATACTGAACCGTCACATTGCGGAGACCAATCGTCAAATAGCTTTAATGGATGCACAGATTGGCGAAGTTAAAGCGCGCCAAGGTGTTATTTGCCCAGTAGATGGTGTAATCTCAAAAATCACTGAAGAAGCTGGTGCGGTAACATTTGAAATCTATTCATCTGAAAAGTCTATGCTAGCTTACTTATCCGAGGATGAATGGCAAAAGGTTGAAGATGGGCAAACCGTTAGTTTTAAATTGCCGCATAACGACAATGAGCTATCAGGTATTGTATTTCAAAAACAAATGATACCAACAAATAATGAATCCCTTTGGGCAAATGCACTAGCTAAGTCTGCGAAGCTACCAAAGCCTATAAGCTATGAGGTAATATTGCATCAAGATGACATACTAGAAAACATACCATTTTCAACTGTCGGTAAGGCTTCTATTACCGTAAATCAGGCATCCAACGCACTTAAGGTGAAGTCCGCATGGGTGAAGGCTAGAAAGAATAATAAATATAGCGTTTATACGATTGATGAAAATGGCAAAATACGCCTTGAGGATATCGAGGTTGCCTTTAAAACGGCAGATTCTACTATCTTTACAGGCTATATGGATGCCGGAACACCTATTATTGCAAATGAACAACGCAATATTTTAGCTCGCTCCTTCCGTTCAATACCTCTTAAAAAAATCGAGTGGCGAGATTTTAAAGAGATTGGTTGGAAAGACTACGTGAAATATATTGTCTTTTAGTATATAAAAGCCTCCCCGAATGAAAAATTGGGGAGGCTTTTGTGTTGTTAGCGGTTTTTTGATGTTTATCAGCGATTTATCTGGCTTTATCAGCGATTCTTCGGTGTCTATCAGCGATTTATCTGGTCTTATCAGCGATTCTTTGATTTTTATCAGCGATTTACCTGGTCTTATCAGCGATTCTTTGATTTTTATCAGCGATTTACCTGGTCTTATCAGCGATTCTCCGATGTTTATCAGCGATTTATCTGACCTTATCAGCGATTCTTCGATTTTCATCAGCGATTTACCTGGTCTTATCAACGATTCTTCGATTTTTATCAGCGATTTACCTGGTTTTATCAGCGATGTTCTCTTTTCTACCAGTTTCTTAATTAAATGATGAATTTTCCATCTGTTCTTGTGTCGCTAGTTCATAGTTCATTGCTGTTATACCACTTACCTCATAGACCATGCCATGAACATATAGTTTCTCACCATTTACTCCATTTAGACGGACAGAAAAAATAGAATTACCTTTTCCGACTTTTTTTACAGTTATACCATCTGCTGAAAGCTCGACATCAACTATTTTATAATCATGCATTGCACCTGTGTATTGCTCTATTTTGAAATCTTTCACATTAAAGCCAATTTCATTTTTCGGAATGAACGTGCTGTTTTTTTCAACCGCTGATGTTGTATACAATTCATAGCCATCAGATTCTGCACGGATGCCTACACGTACCGAATGTCCTTTATTATCAGAGAAAGTCGCAATATAGTCACCTGCTTGCGATAACGAAAGCACATAGTTACCGCCCTTAGGAATCGATTGTTCCTCCCAGCCATCAAATTTATATGGCTTATAGCTGAAAACTTTATCACTAACAGCATGTCCAGCAGCTGTAGTTAGCTGAATATTTTTCGGATCAAAGCCTAAATCTTGCTCTAAAAACAGTGCTGATCCCGGGGTAACTTCATCTGTTGGCTGACAGTTAATTTGTAATTTTCCATCTACTTTTGTTACATCAATTTTATATTTTTGCAAGTCGACTATTTCATAATTTTCATCATTATCAATATTGTAGCCAACCAGCATGAAATTGCCAGACCCCTCTCGTAACGCCTCAATCTTCACATCGTTATTTGTTCGAAGAATGCGGAAAAATTCATGCTCTCCATCTGGCGCTATATTATCGTTAGAATAAGCATCAATATTAGTTGAATTAAACTCCTGTGCAGTAAATGTTTGGACCACTCGTTTAGCCTGCATAGCTTCAAGACGATGAATAAATAACGCAAGCTGCGAACGATTGATAGTCTCTTTTAAACCAAAAGTAGTTGGTGTAATCCCCTTCGTTATATTATTCTCAAACAATGGAGCGACTGCGTAATAAGCATCTGAATATTTTTCAATATCCTTAAATGGTAATGCCTGACCAAATTCAGTAGTTTCTAAATGGTATGCCGTTGTTAGCATTCGCGCTAATTGTTCACGTGTAATCGCTTGATTAACACCGAAGCTTCCATCCGCAAACCCTGAGATAATCCCTTCACTTTCCAAGGCTGCGATTGCCCCATAATATTCATCGCTCGGCTTTACATCAGTAAATTGTGGATCCATTACATTTTTAGTATCCAACCCTAGCAGACCTGCTAAAATCTTCGATGCCTGTCCACGCGTCACGTCAGCGAATGGCTTAAATGTGCCATCTGTATAACCTTTAATAATTCCGCGCTCTGCTAAATCCTTTACAGCAACACCGTATTCTTTCGTGTAATCAACATCGGAAAATTTATCTGTTGCTTGTGCAGTTGGTACTACTACAATCGCACTTGTCGCTAAAGCAGCAACTAATGCCCCATGAAATAAAGTATGCTTCTTCATCACCGGCTCAACCCCTTAACATATTTTGTCTATCATACTATTATAATACGTATAAGGGAATCCAAATATTTCATAATCAACTTATTAAGAGTCTCTTTTTTCTAGTTCTATATCGAATGTTAGGGTGAGGTATAATGTTAAGTTTCTACTAATGACTACCAAGTTCGTCGGTTCGAGATGATATCTGTTATTTTGCGGATTCAGTTCTTCGTTTCGACTTTTCTTTCCGTCGATCTAACTCTTTTATCTGTCGTTCCCGCTCTTCTTTCCATCGCTGACTTTTCTTTTCGCCGTTCTCTCTTCTTTCCATCGCTAGTTTTTCTTTCCGTCACTCTCGCTTCTCTATTCATCGCCATAATTTTCCCCATAAAAAAACAGTGGAGAGTTCGATTAACTCGACCCTCCACTGTATATAAAATATTTCTTAGTTGTTTTTGAAGTCTTGTTTAGCTGTAATTTTTACAAGCTCTGCACTTTGACCACCAATGTTTACACGAGCATTGAATACGTCTCCAGCTTTACCTGTAGCAGATGCTTCAGCTGTACCGTTTTGGCTGAATACTACTTCACCAGAAACTTTAGATAAAGTTAATGTTGTAGCAGCAGTTAATTTGCCATCAAATGTAGCTTTACCTTTATCTGCACCTGTTTCAGCAACAGTTGCCATTACGCCGTATTGGTCAGTAACAACTACGTCAGCTAATTGGAAGAATGCATCTAAGTCGAAGTTAGCAGCTACATTGTAAGAAGAAGTTGTTACGAAGTTAACAGCTTCACCATCAATGTATTGTTGAGCTTTATTGTTTTCTACTACAGCAACTTTTTCTACTTTAGGAGCAACGTTAGAGAATGTTACTTCTTTCACGATTTCTTCACCAGTAGCATTGATTGTGATTGTTACTTTTGCAGTTGCAGTTTTTGCATCTTTATCGAATTCTACTTTAGCCGCATCATCAGTAGTAATTTTACCATCTTCAACGCCTGTAAGAACTGCAGATTTTACTGTGTAGTCAGAACCAGCTTTAAGTGTAACTTCTCCACCATTAGCAGTTACTGCTTTCACTACGATGTCTTTTCCATATTCAGTTGGGATTGCAAAAGATCCTGCAGTACCAGTTACATAGATAGGTTTGATATCTTCTACTTTATAAGAAGTGAACGAGCTATCTTTTACAACTGAGAATTGTTTAGAGTAAGAGCTTGCTTCAACTGCAGTATCATCCGCAACTTTTACAAGTTTGAATGTTACATTAGCAGTTGTTTTAGTAGCGCCTGCTTTGTATGTTACTGTGATTTTGTTGTTAGCAGCATCTTTAATTTCACCTGCTACAGTGAATGGTGCATCCGCATCTGTGAATGCTTTGATTGTGTAACCTGCTGTTGCAAGTTTTGCAAGAAGCTCGTCAGTTGAAATAACTTGACCGAATTGGTCTTCAACTACGATATCTTTTGCAGCAATTTCTACTTTTTCATCAGCAAGTTCACGGATAGCTGTGCTTACTTTGCTATTTAAGCCAGTGATTACTTTTGGTTCAGTAGCTGATTTAGGGATAACTGTTTGAGTTGCAACTTTACCAGTTGAAGATGTCACAACAACAGTTACTGGTGCGTTTTCTACTACGTTAGCACCTGCTACTTTTGTATAAAGCTCACCGTCTTTTTCTACTAAAGTACCACCAGTAATAGTGATACCTTTAGAACCGCCTAATACAGCAGTATCTTTAATTGCATTACCTTGTTTGTCTAAAACAGATAATGGGAATAGGATGTCTGCTCCAGCAGTAGCAACTTTTGTTGGTGCGCCTAATGTTACTGAATCAGCACGTAAACCTTCAGCAACTTTCACTGTTGCTTGACCGTTTTTACCAGTTGCTTTAGCGATAACGATTACGTTTGTATCACCAGTTGCTACAATGTTAGTAACCGGAAGTACAACTACATCTTTACCTTCGATTGTTTGTTTTTCAAATGCACCAAATGTTGCAACAGCTTGGTTTGTATTCGTTACAAGAACCTCACCATTTAGACGGTTTAAGTCAGTAACTTCTTTACCGTATTGGTCTTTTACAGTAACAGGAAGATAGAATTTATCTTTTGCTAAAGTAGTATCTTCAGTTAAAGTTTTGCCATCTTTATTGTAAAGAGCTCCAATTGTTACATCAGATGCTACAGTTTTAGCAGAAACTGTTACAGTTTGTGTTGTTGTAGTTGCAGTTGAACCGTGGATCACTGTAAGTACTACTTTGTCGCCTTCTTTAAGACCAGCAGCTTTAGTAATAGTGATTGAGCCGTCTGCATTTGCAACTGCAGAATCAGCGCCTGCTGCAGAAAGTGTTAAAGATGAAGCATTTAATTTTGTAATATCTTCACCATATTGGTTTTTAATTTGGTAACCGATTGTAGCTGTATTATCACCAGTTGATGGAGCTACTTCACCAAGAATATCAATAGTAGAAACTTTTTCGTCTTCTGTTTTCACAGAACCAGTTAGTGCTTCATCTGAAAGGCCAGTTACGTTTACAGTGAATTCACCTTTTGTAATTTTGCTTGTTAATTCAATTGTTGCAACTGTTTTATCTTCGTTCCAAGTAATAGATGAGAAGTTAGATTTGAAGCCATCTTTTTTAAGCTCAAATTTAGCTTTTTCAGTTTCTACTGGTTTATTGAATGTTACAGCTAAAGTTTTTGCATTTACTGCATCAACAGATTTTACTTTTACCGCAGTTACATATGTAACTTCAGCAGAATAAGTTTTGCCATCGATTTCAAACTCTACTTTAGTTTCTTTGTTTTCTGGAAGTGGAGTTGGTAATGTTACCTTATGTGTTTTGTCATCAGAAAGTGTTACTTCTAATGTTGTTGCATCTACAACTTTAACTTCTTTAACAGTTAAAGATGCTTCTTCACCAAAGCTATCAATTGAACGGCTTAAGAATGATGCAAATTGACCGCGTGTTAATGAGTTTTTAGGATTGAACTGTTGTATATTTTCAACGTTTGTAATACCAGCATATTCTAATGCGATGATTGCTTCACGATTTTCTGTAGCTGTAGCTTTGTCTAAATCAGTGATAACAGATTCGAAGTCTTCATCCGCTTTGTACTCAGCTACTAAATCTACGTTATAAACAGTTTTGATAGCACGTACTAAAACAACAGCCATTTGCTCACGGTTCATGTTATTAGCTTGCATTAATTGGTTGTTTGCGCCTTTGAATACGCCAGTATCTTTAACAAGTGCTGCATATTGTAATAACTCTTTGTCAGATGTTGTTGTTGGTAAATCAGAGAAACGAGCTTCTGTTGCATAGTCTGCAGGAATTTCGTAATTTTCTGACACTAACCATTTTCCTAAGAACTTTGTTACATTACCGCGTGTAACAACAGCATTCGGCTTGAATGTACCATCTGGGTAACCAGATACGATTTTAGCGTCTGCTAATGCTAAAATAGCGTCCTCGTGATCATTGCCTTTAATATCAGAAAAGCTTGCTGCGCTTGCTGCTGGTACGATTGCTGATGCTACTAGGGCTGCTGAAGCTGCGCCTACAACCCATTTACTATATTTCTGTTTCATATGAAATTACCTCCTAGATAAATTAGCCAATATTCGTGACTACGACTTCATTATAAGAGTACGAGATAATAAATTTCAAAATGAAATACCTGGAATGAAAAATGTGGTAACACCTTAGTTTTAAAGGTTTTATACCCATATTTTGTATAAATATTGTTATGGCTACCATCCCGAAAATTAACAGACAAACCTTACTGTCACAAGGAAAATATACCATCTTACCCATGTCATTTTTACCATCCAAATTTCTACAATTTTCGACTTTTAAACAATAATTGATTAAAAACCATTAGTGAACAATTCGTGAACTCATGTCACAATTAGGTAGGTAATTTATTCTTGTATTCCCTATATTCTATCAGAATTTTCCATAAGTTTTATATATTATTAGTTTTTTGGTATATTCCATAAGCCATTTTTCGTTCAGAAATTGACTTGTGAATTGGCACTTTTTTATCAGCAATTACAGTAATTCTATCAATATTTGGTATTTTATCAACGATCTTCTTGGGGGGGATATCAGTGATTCTGTTTTTTTATCAGCGATCTTCTTGGGGGTATCAGCGATTCTTGGCTTTTTATCAGCGATCTTCTTGGGAGTATAAGCGATTCTAAGCTTTTTATCAGCGATCTTCTTGAGGGTATCAGCGATTCTTGGCTTTTTATCAGCGTTCTTCTTGAGCTTATCAGCGATTCTAAGCTTTTTATCAGCGATCTTCTTGGGGGTATCAGCGATTCTTGGCTTTTTATCAGCGATCTTCTTGAGCTTATCAGCGATTCTAAGCTTTTTATCAGCGATCTTCTTGAGCTTATCAGCGATTCTAAGCTTTTTATCAGCGATCTTCTCGTAGGTATCAGTGATTCTTGGCTCACGGGCTTTTGGAACGGAGCTTGCTGGACATTTATGGCATGGGGTTTTTATGGAATATTAATTTGTCTTGAAAATGGGTCTTATAAAAATGGTTGGAACGTATACCTCGTTTCATATGTCATATTCGTGAATCTATTGAGACTGGGAAATGGTAGATGCTATTGCTGATACTTCTATTCCTAGTGGCGCATTCCTTTTTGCTACCGAAATAAAAAAAGCAGTGATTTCTATAATTAAAGAAATCACTGCTTTTTCTATGCGGTACGTCTTTTTATTCTCCCAATTACCCACTGACTAAATGGAAGAATGGAAATCAACTTTGTCACCGTAATACAAACGATTAGCGCCCACAGCATTAGCAATGGCACTCGGACAAACGTACTATTAAAATGGTCCACAAACCATCCTGTTGATATCCGCAGAACCTCCCAATGAATGAGATAGATCATAAACGCATATCGACTTAGCAATTGAACCGTTTTCGTATAAGGTAGCGACTGCCCCCAGGCAATTACCAACAAGGCGATACTTATAACAAGCGGTATTAAATCAAGTCGTCTCGAATGCGTCTCTGTATAACCGAGCTGCAGACGGATATATAAAAAGATAGCAGATAACACAAGCAACACAATCGTCGCATAACGATACTTTTTCGCAAGCGCAGCAATCTGCGTATAATACACACCCATCGCATAAGCTATCGCAAAATAACCAAGCCAACCCGTAAATAGTAAACGCAACGTGAGTTCATTCTCTTCAAAAAATGGATATGGCAAGGCAATCAATGAATGATGGATTAACATAATCAGTACACATAACGGTAAAAACCAAGCCATAGACCATTTAAAACGCTTCATCAACGCAAAGACTACATATAACTGCATCATAACCACAACAAACCAGCCTACAAACCCGCCGTAAACAATATTACTAACAAACTTATCCCATACTAAGCCATTGTGATAAATTAACTCTACAATTACCGAATCAAGCATTGCCCATACTAAATAAGGTAGAAAAATATATTGAATTCTATTCGGCCAAAAGTTATTCGGTATTTTATCCTGATAACGATTCGCTAAAATTAAAATAGACAATAAAATAAACGTTGGCGTCGCATAACACAGCGCAATCCGTAAAAACAGATAAAACGACTGCTCTGGCTCTACACCTACCTCCATAATAATCCATGAAGAAGTGTGTAATAGTAAAATAGACAAACACGCCACCACACGCAGTAAATCCCACTCTTTAATCACTAAACATTCTCCTAAAACTATTATATCTCATTTAAGTCTGTCATAGTTTGTCGATGAATGCAATGGTGATACTTGTAATCTATGGCTATAATGAGGAGGTTATATTAATGAGAGATAGATAAGCAAAATAGATATATTTAATAGAAGAGAAGTAAAATCGATGGAGGAAGTATTAAGCGAATTAAAGCAAATTAATCATCGTCTTGATTCAATTAATAGTCGAATTGAATCGGTTGAGAATCGTCTTGAAGTAGTAGAATTTGAGTAGCAGCAAATCAAACAAGTTGTTTTAGATACAAACGAAAAAGTAAACAGACTAGTAGCTATTCACGAAAGCCAGCACCGCGCATTATTGAATTATTATCTGCCCGCTCGATCGCATGAGGCTGAGTTGAAAAGAGGAAGCGAACTACAAGGTGTTGTCTGAAAAAGTTCCTACATAAGGAAAAATCCTCTTCGCTTACCACGGAGAAGGCACAGCCATATCGGTGTACCGCTTCAATTCGTTAGCTTTATGAGTAGAATTTAAACAAACGCCACTTCATATACTTTGAAGTGGCGTTTTGAGTACTCTTCCATATTAATAAAGAAGAAAGTAATATTAATAGTTTAAGTCACTGCATTAACCAAACTTTCCATCACCAAATCTTCTCCACCCATTCAGGATGGTCTATAAACGGATTTCGATTGCCTTGGATTTCGTAAATTCTTTCATTTCTTTGTTTTTCATATTCATCTACAGGATCTTGCTTGTGCCATTGTAAAAGAACAGAGAGTTTACCGTGATAAGGGGCTGTTCTATTATTGACTTTGTCATTTAATTCAAGATCAACCTTATCTCCAGGCTCATAACGAGTTGCCATATATAATAGTATACGTGCTACATCACCTTTTACGCGATTAGGTGGTTCGAATGAATCTGAATCTTTAAAGCAGCCATTACAACCAGCGACTGTACTGCCCCCATTGTCAAAGTCTAAATTTCCTCTTGAGCTATTCACTTGTACATCGGTTGCGCGTAAATGATGAATATCTGTTCCGGGGCCTTTGCTTGTCCC
The DNA here is from genome assembly GCF_041262385.1 of Lysinibacillus sp. RC46. NCBI lineage: Bacteria > Bacillati > Bacillota > Bacilli > Caryophanales > Bacillaceae > Lysinibacillus > Lysinibacillus sp. RC46. The sequence continues at coordinate 102,474 of NZ_JBGCCF010000010.1, forward strand.
AAAGTTACCGTGTGATTTTGCCCACGTATGCTCTCGGTTCCAGTTTCCTACATTGCCGCCATTGTTTGTTTTCGGACTAGATTTACCAGAGTAAAATAAAACGACATTATTCGAATTATTAGGGTCTTCATCCGTATACTTTAATGCATCCCAAACATCATCATAAGAAAGTACCTTTTGTTCAGAAATGATATCATGAAGAGCCTTTTTTAGTGCTTGACCTTCCTTGTTATATGCTCCAGCATAATAATCATTAGTAATCACTGTAACGCTGAAACTTGTAGTGACACTTTTCTTGCCATCAGATGCTGTAACGCCAACAATATGACTACCCTCATCTAAATTGAGTGTTAATAATTTTCCACTTATAGTGCCTTTTGTAGCCGTGAATGAAAGTTCATCACCATCTGGATCGGCAAAATGATCTGTTAAATCAATTTTAATTTCCTCTCCAACAGCTATAGTTTTGTTTGAAATTGGATTTTTAATGATTGGTTGATTGTTTTCAGATGGTAAAGAAGGATCCACAATGGGATCCCCTTTCGAATTTGTAAATTTAATTTGCTCAGGAGCTGCACCCTTTTTATATTGTATCGACTGAATATCAATATTTTCAGCGCCTCTTATTTCACTGACATTCGGACCTTCAATTGTGATTGTTTTCACAGCAGTGCCTTTTAGGTCGATAATCATCCCTGCTTTAACTGGACTAAAGGTAACATCAGTCGTCTTAAAGCCTTCTCCATGTAGCTCCACATAGGCACCTTTAAGGAATACACCTTTTGGAATAACAGATTGTACATCTAAATGAACTGCTATACTAGGTTTATTTATTGTCAATTTATTTGTTTTGAAGTTCTTATAATCATATACTATTTCAGGCTGAATCGGTTCAACAGTTGAGCCTTTATTAACATCGATTTGAACCATTACAGGGTCATGGTCACTTGCACGGCCAGCCATGTCTGTAAAATCAGCGTTAATATGAAGAATATCGACATCAGTTTTGTCTTTTAGATTGTTTGACACTAAAATATGATCTAATACTTGTGAGTTCCCCTGAAATACATATGTGTAACGATCAGAAGCATCTACTTTATTAATCATATTTGTCATCAATTGATCTTCATGGATTTTAAGCGCATCTGCAAATTGGTAATCATTAAAATCACCTAAAGAAACAATATTTGCATCTGGATTTTTTGATTTAATGTCCCCAACAAAATTATAAACAATGTTGGCGATTTTTTTACGTTGCACTTCACTTCCATACTTTGGCGGCTGAATCGCACCAAATAAAGGAGTATCTCCTGTTTTTGAATTCCAATGATTTGCGATAACAATTACATCTTCACCTTGGAATTCAAATTGTGCTGCTAAAGGTTTGCGGCTACTATTAAAAGCTTCATTTGCCGGATCAATTCGACCAGGGTTCAATGTTAATTTCCCATCTTTATAACCAACAGCTGTTGTGGCATCTCCTGATGGGATACCTTCCTTCAGCTTAACTCGCTTTGGATTATAAAGGAAGCCAACTCGAATATTAGCGTCCGGTGCTCCACCGTCTTGATTGTTGATTGGATCGATATTAACATACTGATACTCGACACCACCTACACCTTTAATAGCATCAATTAATCTTTTATAACTTTGATCCGCTTTGGAATCACCTGGAGATGGCCCGTTATTATCCTGCACCTCTGTTACGCCGACAATATCAGGGCTGCCCATATCAATACCAATTGCTCTTGCTAGTTTTCTCGCTTTATCATCAGTTGTAGAAGTTTTGTTATTAGAGAAGTTTTCTAAATTATATGAGGCAATTGTTAACTTATCTTCTGCCTTTTCTATTTTTGTCGTCTTTGGAGATGTATCTCCCTTTTTATAAGCTGCCTTCATCTCATCTAAAGAAGCATAAATTTTAAAGTTTTGATAAGAATAGCCTACGATTCCCGTAATTGGCCCTTTAAATTTATCACCTGTTGCCACTTCAAGATCGCGTGCAGCTCCATTCGGTTCTAATCGGAATTGAATTCTGTTTGGATTTGCATTTTCTTTCTCATACAATACCCCACCGTGAATTGTGTTTGTTGGTTCATCCTCTAGTACCGTTACTAAATCTCCATGATCCTGTGGCCCTACAGCTTTCACATTTCCAACTTCTACTCTCATTCCTTCGAGACTTTCCCAAAAATCAATTGCGTCGATTGTTGGATTAAAAATTTCAAGCTGATCACTGTCGATCTCACTAAATGACATTTTTAACTTATCTATTTCAATTGCTTTTGGTAAAGCTACACTGCTTTTAATGACTTCTACTTTTCCGTCTTGATCGTCACGCACATTAATTTGAGTTGTTTTTAAATCTGTTTGCTGCCTATCATCATAGCCATCGTAAGCATATTCGCTTACTTTTCCTTTAACAGATACTAAATCTCCTACCTTTATTGGCCATTGTTTCTTTCCACTATACAGAAAAATTCCTTCAGAAGTATTCGGATCATGATCAGCCAGTTCATCTGGCGTTTGAATCGTATAATACCAATTATTATTTAACGAAAATGAATACGTGACGATTCCTTCAATTCCTTCAACTGTCTGACCATCAAATGGAGAAGTATGCCCTGCACCTTGAATATCATGAATTTGTAATTGATCTGTAATGCTATAATCAAATGTAGTTATATTGCTAAATGTGCCATCTTTAGCTTTAACTATTGTTTTTAAAGTAGTATTTTTGCTAATCTCAATTGGTGTCTCATATTTAAGACTTTTATCAGTTGGCTCCGTGCCATCTAATGTATAATAAATTTCTGCATCGGCTGTCGGTGTTGTTAAAGTGACTGTTGTTTTTCCAACAAACGTTCCACTTCCAGGAGATGCGCTAGCAGGCTTCAATGCCGAACTGTCCACTACGATATCTGCTTTTGATCGAGGAATGACTTGATAGTCGTTATCAAACTGTTGAACAATACCAGTGATAGATTCATAGTTTGTACCGACAGTTAGATCTAGCGAATTTGTTTCATCTCGTACAAGGAAATTTGTTCCGTCATTAGCAGTAAAGTTTGCCCACCCTGCTCCTTGTTGAACATCTGTAAGCGTAACATTCTTCACTGTTACTAACTGTGATTCGCTATCTTCATTTACTTGAGCACCTGTTACAACCTTTGGAGAAGGTACACCGGCATTTTCAACCTTTTCAACGATTGTAGCACCATCTAATTGTAATAGCCCACGATAGTCAGCTAATTTACCTTTTAAAGTAACTTCATCACCAATAGTCATAGCTAAACTAGTAGGTCTTACGGCAATACCACCTGTTTCGTCTTGGACAGAGAACGTATTTTTCAAGCCCGCCGCAACTCTACCTTTGATGGTAACAGTTTCGCCTACGCCTTTAGCTCTTGCCTCTCCAATTGACAGGACGGCAGGAGTCCCCGGATCGACTGGTCCTGGATTTTCTGGATCAACAGGTTCACCTGAACTTGTATCCATAACGTGCTGGCCTAAATTAGAAAAATCATCTACCGGATATGAAGTCCATTCAAAAGCTGCATTAAATGGATCATCAATAATTGTATCACCCGACAATACTGAACTCTTTCTTACTAAAGTTACATCTTTACCAAAATCCGCTGAAGAACCAACTTGCCCAATAGAATCGACTATTTCACCAGATTTCTTTAATACAATTGGATCATTTCCATTGAAATTAATAACAGCTGAGTTTTCTAGATTTCCTTTTGCTTTAATGTTAGGCGCTGCATCTTTATGATATAAAACATAGGTAGCCCCACTTTCTAGAATACCTGTCAGATTCACTTTATTTTTCGCGGTAACTTCCCCGTTCGTATGAAGTTCTAGCGTATAATTACTTAAATCAACCGCGGCGCCTGTACCATTATAAATTTCAACCGCTTTATTGAAGGAACTTCCTTCTATATACTCTGAAATAATTAAATCCTTTGCTAATGTTTCAGCTTGTACAGTGAGAGGTGCTACTGGTGCGGCAACACTCGCGACTAAGGTTGTTGCTAAAAAGGCGTTTATCGGCTTCTTCCAATTCTTCTTTGGCATCTAGTCAATTCTCCTTTCAAATTTAGGAAAGTTAGTTTTTAAAATGCAAAGCCTTCCCTCTATTAAGAGAAGACTTTGCAAAAGAATTATAGAATTGTTTCTCCAGTAACTGTGATTCCATTAAAATTAATTTTTTTAGCATCTGTTTTTGAAAGGTCCAGATTCCCTTCTACTTGTATGTTTGAAAAAGATAATTCATCCTTTAAAGCACCTGTTATAATTAAATTTCCTTTCACTACCGCATTTTCTAATAAAGAAATATTGTTAACATCTACTGTTACATTTCCTTCATACACTTTTGGTTTGTCTGCTGTACCAGAGAATTCTGACTCTGGGATATTTTTATCAGGTACTTGACTATTAGCAACGTCTACAATTCTTCCTTCAATTTTTGGATTGACTTTGCCTAGGGACTTAAGTTGTTCAGCAAGGTTTTCCCAGTCAGATAAGCCTAAGTCTGTCACTCGCCCTTCCTCATATGCCTTTTTAAAGACATCAAAGCCATCTCCACCTTTTGCAGTGAATGCATTTGTTGCAACTGTATAAGTCTCGTTATCTTGAATTTCTTTGTAATTTCCTTGTGCATCCTTATATGAAATTTTTACGATACGTTGACCTGCTGCTTTAGAAGAATCAAACTCTACCTTTGCACCTGAAACATGTAGGAAACCACCATTTTCAGCTGGGTATTGCCCAACGCTTATTTCAAATGCTTGTTTCAATTCTTTTCCTGTCAAAGACATTGTCGCTAATGTATTACCGAAAGGAAGTACAGTTATTACTTCACCAACTGTAATAGGTCCTTGATCAATTCCAGCACGGATACCTCCACCGTTTTGAAGAGCCATAATGACATTTGCATTATACTTTTTCGCTTTCGCAAGCATGCCATCTGTAATAACATTACCTAAAGGTGTTTCGTTTCTACGTACACTTGGCTTTGTGTTATCTCCACCAGTACGTGGATTCTCTAACGCTACTAAAGCTTCTGCACCAATTTCCTTCTTTGAAACTTCTTCTACTTTTTGCTTAAAAGGCTTTAACATTTCTACTGCTTGTGCATCCTCAGCATAATCAGCTACTTTTAATAAAGCACCATTATGCTCAATGACAACACCTTTTTGGTCAAAAGTAACGTCCAAAGTACCTAAATAATCATTGTACTGATATGCTTGTACAATTACCGTTGGATCTTTTGCTTGTCCAGTCGAATTTTTATTTACAACGGTTGGTTTATCAAGCTGTGTATGACTATGCCCACCAACAATAATATCGATACCTTCTACAGATTTTGCTAGAATAAGATCATTATCATATACAGGGTTATCATCATAGCCAATATGCGTTAAGGCAATTATTTTATTGACACCTTTATCTTCAAAAGCTTTTACCGCTTTTTTCGCTTCCTCGATGTAGTTTTTGAATGCAACACTGCCTGGAGAGGAAATCTCTTTTGTTTCCGCAGTTGTTAAGCCGAAAATCCCCACCTTTTCACCATTAATTTCTTTAATAATACCGTTATAGATTTTTCCATTTTTAGGATCGCTGGAAATAAGGTCTGTAAACAAACCAGTAAATCTCGCATCCTTTGAAAAATCTACGTTAGCTGAAACGAATGGGAAATGTGCTCCCTTAATAAAATCAACTAAGGCTTGATGTCCTTCAGGTGTCGAACCTAAATCAAATTCATGGTTACCGAATGTCATCACGTCATAACGCATTAAATTCATAAATGCTAAATCAGCCTGTCCCTTAAATTCATTAAAATATAAAGTTCCAGAGAAAACATCTCCTGCATCTAATAGTAATGCATCAGGTTTTTTGGCTCTAACCTCCTTAACTGCTGTCACCTTTCTAGCAATATTATTTAAATTCGCATGAGTGTCGTTTGAATGCATTAACGACAAAGTAAACTTATCTTTGCTATTCCCACCTTATACCATATATCTCTATCTAGGCTTTCGGTTTGGGCCTACACCGTACAGGCGACTTTCATCGCATACGGCGTGCCATCAATAGTAAAACTATTCGAAACATATTTCCCCACTACATATATATGTAAACATATTATTGTTAATACACTATTTTTATAGTATTTATATTATGTTAATGAATTGTAATAGTGGAAATATACACATTCTATAGAGAATTGATAATTTACATCAGATTAATAACATATAAACAAATTAACCCTACATAGAGATTACACATTCCATCTTATTTGCATAACGATAAAAGCAAAGGCAAAATATATTTATATCAAAAGAAATAGCCTCTCAACCAGTTACAGGTTGAGAGGCTATTTTATACTTCTCTTAACTAAAAAAAGAGGCAATCTCATACATGATTGCCTCTGGAAAATACCATATTGAAAGAAACAAATTTTTGGGGAAATAAGTTTCTCCTAGAACTACTACTGACTGGGTTCCTTCGCTCCTACTAGTTTTACCCTTCTCATATGTTACCATACAAGTCCAATCGGCTAGCAATCCACACTACTATGAACCCGCTGCCATCTCTTCGGCTTCGTAGGTTTTCTATCGAACCTCTTCCGAAAAGACTTCAAACGTTCCATCGTCTTGTTCCCTCTTTTTAATGACCTTAGGCTCCCACTATACAGTATGCCCATCATCTGTTTAACAGTTCCCAAATTATGCAGATGATCTCCTCATTATTGCAAATGAAAGAATTATGCATGAACCCCTAGCAATTTACGCATACATAATCGACACATACAGCCTACATGGATTCGTCGTCCTAGCCATAGCCATTTTTTAAAGAACCCCGCCTCAATTCCTTGAGTACGACTTCACCTGACTTCACCCCTTTAAGCGGATAGACACTCGCACTGGATGCAGGAGGATTAGGCTCGTGAGCAAACGGAACTGTTCCCACGCATCAGAACTTCCCTGATGAATACAAAATCGATAGTTAGAAAAGACCCCGTAGAGTCAAACTAATTAAAGTTATATCTACGGGGCCATAATCTACTTATTTCACTAGCAAGCTAGTTTATAAAGTAACGTTTCGTTTAGTTTTATTTAGAAGTTACTGTCCACGCTTTAGTTGCTTCAACATATTTTACTTCATAAGTGAAGTTACCAGCTTTTTCAGTAGCATTTGCTGGAGTTTTAACAGTAATTGTTCCTTCACCATCAGCTGTTGGAGCATCTGCAAATGTAATTGTTGTACTAGTAGCTGCAGTGTCTACTTTAGCAACAGTACCTGCTTTAGTGTCAACAGTAATTGTTTGACCATCTTCAATTGTTACGTTTGAAGAGAATGTAACTGTAACAATTTTACCAGCAGCATCTACTGTAGCTGTAGCTGTTGGAGCTTCTGCTTTTTTCATTTCTACTAATGCTTTGATAGCAGCTTCAATAGCTTTTGCTTTAGTGTCTTTTTCTGCAGTAGTACCCTCAGCTAAATTACCTGCATCAGTTACTGCTTTATAAGATGCCGCTGTGTAATCAGCTGCATTAAGAGCATCTGCTTTTGCTTTAGCTGCTTTTAATGCAGTATCTGCAGCGTCAGCTTTTGCTACTAATCCGTTGATTGCAGCTTCAATAGCTTTTGTTTTAGCTTCTTTATCTGCAGTAGTAGTTTCAGTTAATTTTAATGCATCAGTTAATGCTTTATAAGATTCTGCAGTGTAATCAGCTTCTTTATGAGTTGCTGCTTTTTCTTTAGCTTCTTTTAAAGCTGTTGCTGCAGCATCTGCTACAGTTGCTGTATCAACTGGAGCATCAGCACTTACTGCTTTAAGGTAGAAAGTAATGTCATCACCTTTTACTTCATAAGTAACTTCTAAACCAGTTTTCCCTCCAGCTAATGCTGCAGCTTTTAATGCTTTTACGAAGTTTTCTTCTGATACTGGTCGGTTATCTTCATCACGGTAAGCATATTTTTTACCTGTTTCACCAGCAAATTTAATTGCAGTTTTACCTTCAATTGTTAATGTTTTCTTAGAAGTATCAAATGAAACGATATTTCCTTTTTCTAAGTTAGATACATCAGTTGTTGCAGTGAATTTAGCAGTTGATTCTTTTGCAATAAAGTTGAAATCTTTTTTATCGTTAGTTGCTTTACCAGTTGCTACAACTTTAACTGAACCAGATTTACCATCAACAGAACTTACTTTTAACACTTCTGAACTTGTTAATTTAACAGTTTTGCTACGGTTTGGTGAAATTTTATCGTTATCAGAAACCGTTGTTGAACCAGCGTCTCCAAGGTAAAGTACACTAGAACCAGTGTTGTAAATTGTATAAGTTACATCACCAAGTGTCCCAATCGTAGTTACCTCTCCACTTTGGTTAACTAGTTCTACTTTAAATTCTGCCGCTACATTGCCTTTTAAATCTGCTGTAGCTTTAAATTTACCATTAGCATTCTTAACTTTTAATGAAGCACCTTCTAATTTTTCTGCTTCGAAGTAAGTAATTGGTGCAACAGCTTTCGGTTCACCTTCATCAAGGACACCTTGTTTGTTTACATACGCACTGTTAATATCAATCCAAACTACAGGAGTTCCATATGTGCTTTCTTTATCATTAGCAATGATGAACTTTGCTTCACCTTTAGAGTCAGTTGTAACAGTGATATGTTTTAAATCATTTTTATAAATACGGTTGTCATTATCATCTAACTCTACGAAGTAAGCATCCGTATTTGTGCTGATGATACGGTCAATATCTTCATTAAACGCAACGTTTACTACTTCATTTTTCGCAACTTCACCATTTTTATTTTTTACAACTACTTTGTATTCACGACCATTTTCGTAACCGATAGCTGCATTTTCGCCACCCTCACGAGTAACATCGATTTTGTAGTCTGATTGTATAGCTGAGAATTTAACTTTAGCACCACGTACTTGTAAATCTGAAGCATCATATTTGTAGTCAATTACTGTTGAACCGTTTACTACTGTGTTGTTTGCTTCAAATACCACCGGTGTTACTTCAGCAGTGTTTGTACCTGATACTGTAAATGTAGCTTCACCTTTAGAATCAGTTGTAACCTGTGCAGCAACTGGAGCTGTATCATTAGTTAATTGTTTAACAGCTACACCATTAACTGTTACATTTTGTAATTTATCAGGAGTAACATTAATGTTTTCTAGGAATGAAACATTTAAGTTTTTGTTTGACACAGCTTTACCTGTAACAGCGTCTTTATAAGTAACTTTGTAAGTTTTGTTAGCACCGTTGTTGATTGTAGCACCTTCAGTTACTTCAGTAATTGAAAGGATTGTATCAACACCCCAGAATACATAACCAGTTGAGAATTTTGAACGATCACCAGTTGCATATACAGTTACAGCATCAGTTGTTGCAGCATAACGAGTATAAGTGTGAGTTGCTACACCATTTTCGTCAGTAAGTGCTTCAACAGTAACTGGAGCTTTAATTCCATCAGCAGAACCTGGTACGAATAATGTTACTGGAATACCAGCTTTAGAAGCACCTTCAGCTACAGTTACTTGTGCTTTAAGTGTTACTTGTTGCCCAAGTTTACCTTGAAGTGATTGGTCTACGATATCAACTTTAGTTGGGATTACAGCTGTAACACCTTTGAATTTACCGATTTCATCGCCAGCAAGAGATACAGTGTACTCTTTGTCAGCTGTTTGTGATGCAGTAGTTAAAACAACAACTTTTTTGTTAGTTTGTTTTACAGCTGCGTTTTTAACTTCTAAATCTTTGATTTCGAAGTTAAGAGCTTGTACGTTTTCAACTTCTTTGTCAAATGTAATTTCAACAGTTGTGTTGTTGATAGCTTTTACAGCAGCTTTTGCAGGAGCTGTGTATTCAAGTTTCATTGTACGGTCTAAGAAAGAAGCGAATTGAGCACGAGTAATTGTGTCATTTGGTTTGAATGCTTTACCTGGTAGTGTAGCTGCTTTTGTTAGTTCAGCATACTCTAAAGCAGTGATTGCTTCACGTTGTTCAGTATTAAGACCGCCTAAGTCAGAGATTTCGCTCGTGAATTTAGCATCTTTGTACTCTTTAACTAGATCTACTTCTTGGATTTCTTTGATAGCACGAACTAAAACGATTGCCATTTGTTGACGTGCCATATTTTGTGAGTAGTTTAAGTTGCCGTTTACGCCATTAAATGCGCCTGCATCTTTAGCAAGTGCAGCATATTGCACTAATTCTTTATCAGCAGTTGTTACTGGTAGATCGTTGAAGCGTTGGTTTGAATTCCAGTCAGTTGGAATTTCATAACCTTCAGTTTCTAACCAGCGACCTAATAATTTAACCACTTGACCACGAGAAACAAATTGGTCTGGTTTGAATGTGCCATCTGGATATCCTTTGATGATACCAGCGTCTACAAGAGAGCTGATTGCCTCTTTGTGCGAGTTAGTGTCTGTTACATCTGTAAAACTTGCTGCAGAAGCCACTGGTACGATAGCTGCTGCTACTAATGTAGCTGTAGCAGCTGTTGCTACGAATTTTTTGTATTTCTTTGGTTGGTTAGCCATTGAAAAATTTCCTCCTCTAAGTTCATAAAATATGTCTCTACTACAAATACATAGAATTGCAGTAAATAAACAACTACACATAAAAGTATAGTTGCATACCTAAAAGTTGTCAATCATATTTTGGGAAAGTTTCTAATTCATTTCCGGAAAAACATGGGCATGCAACTCTCTTTTACCATTGTTATCTATTTAAGCTGATTTTTCAAGTATTATTACACATCTTTTCCAACAATAATTTGGAACACAATCCTTAAATGTTCAATGTTTTTACAACAAATAACAATTATAGGTACAACATCCAATTATATAGATATGAAAATTGGTAATTCTTTTTGGTTCTATGGAAAATGTAATGGCGTAAAAAAAGAAGACGTTCCGGTGAATGTTCTGTGGGATCTTTGGATAATGCATCTATGTTTTAAGTGTAGAATTATATTTCTAGACACGAAAAAAGCTCAAGCATATAAATGCTTGAGCTTTTTTCGCTTGGGCTACCAACCGTTGTTTCCTTGCAGGGAATTCTATTTATTTCATAGAGGAAATTCCTATACAAATACAGTCTAACACTTTCAATTTAAAACGACAATACCAATTTTTAAAATTATTGACGTTTCTGCCTTGCCACTTCCAATAAAAATAATGGAAGTGCGATTTGACGCTTGATACGCTTCGGTTCTTTCATTAATCGATAAAACCATTCAAGACCAAATTTTTGGAAAACCTCTGGTGCACGTTTAACTGTACCCGCCAGCACATCGAATGATCCACCCACGCCTTGATAAATGGTTGGATGCAATTGATCGCGATTTGCATTAATCCAGTTTTCTTGCTTTGGACTGCCCATCGCTACAAAAAGTAAATCGGGTTGTGCTTCATTAATGCGGTCAAGTACCTTCTGTTCGTCCTTTTCATAGCCGTCCTGTGTGCCGACTATTTTAATAGAAGGGAATAATGATTCTAGCTTTGCTTTTGCCGCATCTGCAACACCCGGTTTCCCTCCATAAAGGAAAATAGGCTTGCCACGTTTTGCAGCTTCCTCGCAAAGCTTCATCATCATATCGACGCCTGTAACACGTTCACGAATTTGCCCTTTTTGAATTTTGGAAGCAAGAATAACACCAATGCCATCTGGAATTTGAAATTCCGCGTCGTTAAGCAGCTTCTTTAAAGCAGGGTCCTCTTTTGCCTTGATAATCTTTTCCGGATTGATGGCAACAACGAGCGCCTTTTGCTTTTTTTCAATACGCCCGAATACCATTTCCATTAATTCATCGTAGCCTTCCGTATTGACATTGATGCCAAGTACTGTTTCTTTCATCGGTTTTTCGCATCTCCTAAAAGGTGGAACTGGAAGCCTGCTTCTTCCCATTTATCGCGTTTTAAACAGTTTTTCGTATCAAAGACGATTTTTGACTTCGCTGTAACTTCAGCAGTGTCTAATGCTTTGAATTCATTATGATCCGTTAGAACAACGATGATATCTGCATCTTTTGTAGCTTCTTCTAAGCTTTGTGTTTGTGTAGCATGTTTGTTTTCTTTAATGTGTGGATCGTATGAAATAACTTCTAATCCAAGATTTTGTAACTCGTCAATAACGATTGTAGATGGACTTTCGCGCATATCATCTACGTTACCTTTGAAGGCTAGTCCAAGAACAGCTACTTTGCCACCAGCAATTTTGTTTTGATTTAAGATTGCTTGTGTTTTTTGTGCTGTAAAGCTTGGCATACTATCATTTGTATTACGAGATAAGTGAATAATTTGTGCTGTCTCGCCACCTAGCTCAACTAGGAACCAAGGGTCAACCGCGATACAGTGACCACCTACACCAGGACCTGGGAAGTGAATATTTACACGTGGGTGATAGTTCGCAAATTTAATCGCTTCCCAAATGTTTACGTCTAACTTCTCCGCTAATTTTGCAAGCTCATTGGCAAAAGCAATGTTTACATCACGGTAAGTGTTTTCCATTACTTTTACTAACTCAGCTGTAGTTGCATCTGTAAGGTGGATTGTACCATTCACAAATGTTTGATAAAGCTCTTTTGTCATTTGTGCAGACTTGTCATCAATCCCACCAACGATACGGTCGTTGTTCACTAATTCTTCAAAAATACGACCAGGAATAACACGTTCAGGTGAATGTGCTACAAATAAATCGATACCAAATTCAAGATTTGCTTTAATTAATTCTGGTAGCATAATGTGCTCTACAGTTTTCGGTGGTACTGTCGATTCAAGAATGACAAGATCACCCTTTTTCAAGAATGGCACGATCGAAGCCGTAGCTTGACGCACATATTCTAAATTCGCTGTATTATCAGGATTAATTGGCGATGGAACAGCAACGATGAATACGTCCGCTTCCTGTGGTGTCGTTGACGCCGTTAAGAAACCTTCATCTACTGCTTTGTTCAGGCGTTCCTGCAATCCATTTTCTTCAATATGCAGTTTTTTCTCTTGAATACTTTTTACTGCTGCTGGGTTTACGTCCACCCCATGTACTTTTATGCCGTGGTTGGCAAACATTACAGCCGTTGGTAAACCGATGTAGCCAAGTCCAACGACACAAATTGATTTAGTCATTCTCTATTCTTCCTTCCGTTTTCAAAAACGAGTAGTTATGTTATATGTTCTATAAATGCGTGATGCATTTTGTTCTGCATTATAGTATACATCTTTCCAATGAAAGTGTGAATTAATTTGTTATTTTGAAGCTGTTTTCTGTGTCCAATTAGCAAAAGTTTTGTCTGTTTGTGGCGGAATTTCGGGTTTTGGTGGCGTTCTTTGCTTGGTTAGCGGCGCATTTTGATGTTTTAGCGGCGAACTCTATTTTAAGTCTGTCATTTGGCAAGAGCTTGTCCGTTAGCGGCGGAATCTTGGGTTTTGGCGGCGTTCTTCCCTTGGTTAGCGGCGCAACTCACTCTTTTAGCGGCGAACTCTATTTTAAGTCTGTCATTTGGCAAGAGTTTTATCCGTTAGCGGCGGAATCTTGGGTTTTGGTGGCGTTCTTTGCTTGGTTAGCGGCGCAATTTTATGTTTTAGCGGCGTTCTTCCTTTGATTAGCGGCGCAACTCACTCTTTTAGCGGCGAATTCCAATTTAAGTTGGACAAATGGTACTTCCTAATTCGATCTGGCCCGGTACTTGATAAATTTAATTTTTGTAAAAGCCGTTTTGCTACATACTGACTCTCTATATTCAGAAACTCACGACATTCACTGTTCGATATTGTATCTCCTACTAGCATGTGATAATCCAGTAGTGCTCGTATATGTGCGTTTTTACATTGAAATTTACAACTTTGACAATACCAAGTCATGCGCAATTTCTCCATCCCAAACTCCCCACAGTTTTCACAATGAACACCCCGTCGCAAAGCAGAGGCATCAATTTGATAGTATTGGCAAAGTGGAAATGGCGTTCTGTGCTGCAAATGTGACAAATTAATATTTTTGATTTCTGTCATTGTTGCCGTCTCTTTGTTTTTCTCTAGATGTTTATGCAGGAATATCGGTAGCTCTTTTGCCATTAAAATCGGCAATCGTCCGTCTTCTCGATGAATATTTACATTATTAAATGGGAAGACAATAGCTCCATAAATGGGGATAGATACATGTTTGGTGTCTAAGAAATATTTCATACTTTGAATATACTGTTCAAGCTGAATTTCCGGATGCGTAAAAACGTGAACCTCTCCAGATTCCGATGTACGAATGAGCTGGCGTGGGTCACTTTTAAAATGGACAGTTCCTCGAATATTTTTAATTTCTAATAGAATAATAGCGTTGGGGACAATGAGTAAAATATCAATTTGCATGGGAAGAACAGAGGGAAGTATTACATTGTGGAAAATGTAGCAATCATTGAGCAGTGCTATTTGCTGTAGTTCCTTCATAACATATTGCTCACCAAAATCACCAGCTTCTTTATTTTTAAGTTCCTGCTGAAAATTTTGATATTGTGGGTGCGTGGGCTGCATCCGAGTCACAAGAGCTTGGAGTCCTTTTGTCAATGGAGATGGTACGAAGGGTTTTACAATCAATCAACTCTCTCCTTTTCTATATTAAATTTAATAGGTTTATCAGCTAGTTTAGGATCCTTTCAGCGATTATAGCATGTCTATCAGCGGTTTTCACTTTTTATCAGCAATTGTTTCTTTTTTTATCAGCGATGTTCACCTTTTTATCAGCGATTGTTTCACTCTTATCAGCGATGTTCACCTTTTTATCAGCGATTGTTTCACTCTTATCAGCGGTCCTCACTTCTTTATCAGCGATTGTCTCACTCTTATCAGCGGTCCTCACTTCTTTATCAGCGATTGTCTCACTCTTATCAGCGGTCCTCACTTCTTTATCAGCGATTGTTTCACTCTTATCAGCGGTCCTCACCTTTTTATCAGCGATTGTTTCACTCTTATCAGCGATGTTCACCTTTTTATCAGCGATTGTCTCACTCTTATCAGCGGTCCTCACTTTTTATCAGCGTGCTCTCTTCTTTATCAGCAGTTTTCATTTTCCTCTCAGAGATCTAACTCCAACTAAAAAAGGAATCTCCTTTAGTGTCAGGGATTCCTCGTTGTTCCGCTTTCGAGTAGTTTTAGAATTGATTGTGCTTGTTGCATGTGCATTGCTAGTACATATTGGCTTGCTTGCATTAGGATTTGTGCTTTTACCATGTTCATCATTTCTTTTGCGATATCGGCATCGCGAATGCGGGATTCGGCATCTTGTAGGTTTTCTGCAGCGTTTACGGTCGCATTATAGGCGTGTTCTAGGCGATTTTGGTAGGCACCTAGTCTTGAGCGCTCGCTTGATACATGCTTTATAGCCTCGTCCATTGTGGAAATTGCTTTGTTTGCGTCCTCTCGAGTTGCGATGGATGTCTTATCGTCCAAGCCAAGTGCTCCAGCACCCATATTGCCAATAAATAGCTCGATACTTTGGCCTGCGTTGGCACCTGCTTGAATTTTAATACCGTTTGTAGCATAATCCCCATCTAGTAATGTCTTGGTGTTAAACTCAGTGTCTTTCGAGATGCGTTGAATTTCTTTTTTCAATTCTTGAAATTCCTTATCGAGGTTCTCCCGATCACTATCTGTTAAAGTATCATTGCTCGCCTGGACTGCGAGCTCGCGCATGCGCTGAATCATATCATGTACTTCATTTAGTGCACCCTCCGCTGTTTGAACAAGTGAAATACCGTCCTGGATATTTTTCGCTGCCATGTTCAAGCCGCGAATTTGCGCACGCATTTTTTCGGAAATCGCAAGTCCCGCTGGATCATCCGCAGCACTATTGATGCGGTAGCCTGTAGAAATTCGAAGCATTGCCTTGCTCATTGCACCGTAATGTCTATTCATATTATTTAAAATGGACATCCCCGTTGCTGACCATTTGCCAAGCATCATTTCACCACCCCCTATTGTTATGTATATCGGTCTGTGTTAAATTCATTTAAACTTTTTTGGTAATGTATTCTAATTTAGTAGGTTCTATATAGTGATATCTTTTAGTTTATTTTCACATTTCAGACTTTAGACCCACTAATATATAAAAGCACCTGCTTTTCACATATGAAAAGTAGGTGCTTAATTGCAATACCGTGTATTCAATTTTCGAAACCTCCGAGTTGATGGTTCTTTTGTTGTAGTAGTTCAAAAAAGAGATCTTTATTATGATCTAGTAATGCCTGATCGATTAAATAATCAATGTTTTGCTGCTCCAATTCTGTAATGAGCTGATCTACTTCGCCAACAGTCACTGAAGATACAAGTGGTAACTGAGGCTTTGGAGTAGCGCTTTCAAGAATCGGTGCTAGATGCTCATGAACATTTGTAATTAATAATAATTGATATAATGGCAGTCGGATAAAACGATTCCCTTTCTGGAAAACAAATACCTCGGATATATTTTCAATTTGTTGTGTATTCAAGTTGATAATCATCTCTTTACCTTCGATGGGAATGAAATGGAAAATCTCATTCTCTTTTAAAATAGAGAAATATTGATAAGCAAACACGAGACGTAGTTTGTCTCCCGTGATTTTTGTGTAAAATGGCTTCATATATTGAACTTGCATCATCCTTATCCCTCCTTATTTATCTGATTATTCAGATTTTAACACATATCGATTATCTTGTTAACTATCTTCTCCTTGATTTTTTTATTTCAAATCATTCAGCTTATCATGTACGCATTTTAATCGTATAATGGAAGGACAGTCTTTTTTCCTTCATATTTACACATGCTCACTAGCTATACATTTTGAAAGGAGTGAGGTTATGGCATTGTCTATTGCCCAATTAGCTAAGGAACACCAAGAATTTATCCTTACCAAATTACAGGAAGCTGAACAGGCGTTACATCCTTCCTCTACTGAAGACGAAGAGCTAGTGCGTCGTGCTGTTTTTTCAGTGCGGAATAGATCAGTTGTCTTTGAACGTTTTAATGGAGCGAGTTCTACATTATATGCAAGCGTACAGGATGTAAGACCTGCTACTGTAGAAATTGATTTTGCCAAAGAGGAGCTGCACTGTAACTGTCCCCAGCTGAAATGGTGTAGACATCAGGTTGGTGCATTGCTTGCTCTTTATCAATATTTTGATTCAGTACAAAATTGGTCAAGTGCTTGGCGCGCGCAAAAATCAGTGCAATTAAAATCATTAGCAGATGAACGAAGTCCAGAAAGTTGGAGATTGATGGTCGATGAAGTCATGAAACGTTTATTGCCACCTGGGCGAATTCTAGAAGGGTATGGCCTTTCTGCTATACGAACAGATGCATTGGAGCGACTTCAACGGCATATGCCTTTCGAACGTGAGTGGCAGCCACTTTATAAGCTTTTTATGGAGCTATCCATCTTTAATACAATATGGCGCCATTTAAATGAAACAAAAGGACATTCTTTGGATTCTCCTTATATGAAATATTTTATTGATCAAAGTGTTCAATCATTCGAAAGTATACTGACAGAGCTAACGGGTCGATCACGACTTTTTGCCACTGATCCATTTTATGATGCTATTCAGGAGTTAGTTCGAGAGTTTTTATTGGAACGACAAGGATCATTTGCTGATCGACTACAAATATATATGCTACTTTGGGCAGTGCTTTTTTATGAAAAGCCGCGTCGTGAACAGGAATTAGCACTTATAAATAACCTTGAGAATCCTTCACATGAGATTTCCTTGCAGTCATTAAAACTGCTATTTTATGTACTGCTACAAAAAGAAAGTTTATTGCAGGAAAGCATTGCACATATTGATGGACAACATATGCAGGACCTATTTGAGCTGGCTACTTTTGCAAAACGTGCTGGCGAATCACACGCACAATCCATTATTTTACGTGCGATGCTACCATTTACCGAAGACTTTTTACAGCTAACAGTGCCAGTTGTAAAGCGTGCTCAATATGTAAGGCAATTTCAGCTTTTATACGAAGACATACAGCTTACGGAAGAACAGGAAGTTACATTATATAGTGCATTTGGTGTTTATGGGCTTCAACCGTTTTCGTTCCTTCTTATTAAAAAAGGACGTTATCGTGAATGGGCAGCCCTCCATCAGTTAAATCTCTCCTCCCTTTCTTATTTAGAAATGTGTGGATTGAAAGATGTGCTTCAGGTTGCGCCTGCAACAGTATTGCCCTTATATCATCTATATGCCATGACTGAAATTACACAAAAATCACGAATGAACTATAAGCAGGCTGTACGAATCTGGAAAAGTATGCGCAGTGCAGCAAAACGTGCTGGTAAAACTGCTTATTTTGAGTCATATATGCAAACAATTCGTGCAGAGTATAAACGACTTCGTGCATTACAGGAAGAAATTGAGAAAGGAAACTTAGTATGATGACTATAAATGCTCCTTCCCCGTTTTCAAAAAAGCAACAGCTTCGTATTCATGCAGCACAGGAAGGATATTATACGTTACAGGGATTTACTGCTGATGGTGCAGCAATGGAAGCAGACTCACTCATTTCTTCATTATTTTTTAACTATGAAGCGAATGTCTATGGTTTATTAACCAATCGTTCAGAACGTACGATTGAAGTTTCAACCTCTGAGCTCCTTGATATTTTTTCACAGCGCTATCTGCATCCTTTTATTAACTGGCAAGGTGCAGACGCAGAAAGTCAGGTGTGGCTAGAAAAAGCGTCTGCTTTACAAACGTATTGGCAGGAGCCTTCGCTCTGGTCACACGCAGTGATTGCAGATGATTTTTCCGCACTAACATTCTCTATAGACGGTGAAGATACAGCTTTATTAGAAACGGCAGTGCAGCAAAAGCTTGCTCAAACAGGTCTTGTACTGTCTGATTTACCAAAGCTAATGCCATTTTTCTTGCGTGGTGGCTGGCCACTAGAGCAGGAACGACAGGCAGGTACAGTTACTGTCTCCCTACGCTTAGGCGAGCCTGAGGAAGATTCAGATGTTTGGCTTTTAGAAACCGTACTTAGTACGGCTACAGCCAAAAACTACTGGACGCCAGCTATGCGAAAGCAGTCACTACCAATTGCTGATGCTCTACCGACAAAATGGCAAATGTATGCTGATGCTATTGAACAACAACAAGGACAAATTGTAGATCTACTTTCTATTGAAGATTTACGTAGCGATATTTTTATCCGTATTATGCTTGACGATTTACAAGTTCGAACATTTTTACGTGAAGATTTAGCAAGATTACAAGCTCTCGGCTTTGACGTTGTATTACCGGCTTGGCTAAAGGATTTAAAACAGTCAAAATTGCGTGTTCGCGTAAGTACTGGCAATGTAGCGACAAAGAAGGTTGCTGGACTAGATGATATTTTAACGTTCAAATGGCAATTTTCTATGAATGGACAGTCCATTTCACCTGAGCAATTTAAAAAACTTGTAGATGAGAAACGCGAATTCATTCGTATTGGTACTGAATGGTTCCGAGTTGATGCGAACTGGATGCAAGAAATGCGTGCATTGATGCAGCAAGCAGAAGATGAAAGCTGGACCGTTCGTGAATTACTATTCCGTGAGCTACCAGAGGATTTATCCTTACCTCTCGAAGAAGAAGATGCCGATGATGCAATGAGAGATGACCCGATTTTTGCATTTGAATTGCAAAAATCGCTTAAATCCTATATGGAGCAGCTTCAGGAGAAAAAAGGACTCCCTACTGTACAGGTTCCTACATCTTTGCAGGCAGAATTACGTCCTTATCAGCATGAGGGCTTTGAATGGCTTGTCTTCATGCGAGAACAAGGCTTTGGTGCATGCCTAGCTGATGATATGGGTCTTGGTAAAACGGTACAGCTTATTTCATATTTACTTCATCTTTATGAAACAATTGAGGATACAAAACCATCCATCATTATTTGCCCTACGTCTGTACTAGGCAACTGGCAAAAAGAACTTGCTCGTTTTGCTCCTTCCTTGAGTGTGCATACGCATTATCAAGCGAATCGAGCAAAGGAGGACGCTTTCAAACAGCTAATAGGAAGAGAAAAACCACATGTGATTTTATCTACCTATGGCACGGTATCACAGGATGCAGAGTTTTTACAGGAAGTAGAATGGGCAACCGTTGTGCTAGACGAGGCTCAAAATATTAAAAATATGCAAACGCTACAATCAAGGGCTATTCGTAAATTACAAGGGACGCATCATATTGCTTTAACGGGTACACCAGTGGAAAACCGTTTATCGGAGCTATGGGCAATTTTTGACTTTATCCATAAAGGCTATTTAGGTAGCTTCGGTCGCTTTAATGAAGAATTTATTTTACCGATAGAACGAGATGAGTCTGAGTCACATAAACAGAAGTTACGTGCAAAAATTCAAGCGTTTTTACTTCGTCGTACAAAGCGCGACCCACACTTACAGCTTAACTTACCAGATAAACAAGAGTCTCATGAGTACTGTCCATTAACAACTGAGCAAGCATCTCTATACGAAGGATATATATTAGAGACGCTCGATCAGCTGGAGCAATTAACAGGCTTTCAGAAAAAGGGACGCGTCTTAAAGATGCTCAGTAAGTTAAAGCAATTATGTAATCATCCTGCCTTGTATTTAAAAGAACCTTTCGAGGATGCCGAATCAATGCTTACTCGTTCTACGAAATTAGAACGTATCGTGCAAATGGCTACAGAAATCGTGGACAACGGCGAGCAGTGCCTCATTTTCACACAATATATTGGAATGGGGCAATTACTACAGCATTGTTTTAGTGAACTATATAATATTGATGCACCTTTCTTAACAGGTGCAATGCCTAAGCAGCAGCGTGACCGCTTAGTAGAGACTTTCCAGGCAGGAGATTTCCCTATATTTATCCTTTCCTTAAAAGCGGGTGGAACAGGGCTCAATTTAACAGCGGCAAATCATGTATTACACGCAGATCGCTGGTGGAATCCTGCCGTTGAAAATCAAGCGACAGACCGTGCATATCGAATTGGCCAAACACAATTTGTACAAGTGCATAAGTTTGTTACAATTGGTACTATCGAAGAGAAAATCGATAAAATGCTAGCCCAAAAGTCTGCACTATCAGAAGAACTAATTCAATCAAGCCAATGGTTAACTGAATTAGAAGATGACGAACTTCGTGATTTAATGAAGCTCGATTTTTAAAGATGTGAGATGCGCCAAGAGCACAACGTTCTTGGCGCTCTTTTATTTCAGTGGATCTTACTGTTACTTCTTCCCCTACTTACTTCATATTTATATTTAGTTGTGTTTAATCTGCTCATTGCTGTGCGGTCTTCAGCAATGAACTACGTTATGAAATGTAGACATCATTCCTTTCTAAAATGATTACGGCGCAAGCAATAGAAGGAGAATGGCGGATCAGACAACTTGGCACTTGCCCCGTATGTACCCACTAGAACTGCTATATTGCTGGCAATTGTACTTCTGCCTCAGGTAGCACAAAATCCTTTAAGCCTTCCTGCTCATCTGGTGGCTTTGGAGGCACAAATGCCCCATCGCTATCCCTTGGCTTAAGCCGATAAAATCGGACATCTTCTACGACTACTTCCGTTATAAAAACCTTTGTGCTTTCTTCATTTAAAAATGATCTTGATTGAATACGACCATTCACCCCAATTAATGAGCCTTTTCCGCAATATTTGACGATATGCTCTGCAAGCCTTCCCCATACTGATGGCGATAGGTAACCCTTTGAAGTAATCTCTAGGTTTTCCCCCGCCCCACACCGTGCATGCGACTTTCACCGCACACGGCGTTCCATCGAAATTAGACCTTTGTTGAAAGTAATTTTGGATTACTTGGGTAAAACATTATCCTCACGGTCTAATGTTTACGACTATTTAAGTGATTTTTCTAAGCTAGTATTCGTTTTAGTTAATTTATCTCGATACTTGTTTATCTTCTTCATAACGGATGCATCCACGACTGATAGATTTTTATTATGGATAACCGAATGGCAACCTTTACAGATTGTCGCAAGGTTCATTACCTTGTTTATTTTCTCCATTGGTAAAAATTTATTGATGTGATGGCAATGGACGTTAAAGCCAGCAACTACAACTTTGCAACATTTACATTTACCCTTATCTCTATTGTAGGCATATTCCCGATTCATCATATATTCGAAATTATATAGTTTATCGGATTTCTTGGAAGGTTTGATTTGATGTAGAGCGACAAATTCAAGGTCATTTACATTGTAAATGGTTGGTCTATCCAGCTTTAGCTTTGTCTTACTCCTTATCTCGTTTATTTTTCTACCTTCGGCAGTATATGGAGTGATGTTTTGATTAAAGTTCATTGCTTTTCTGCTTTTAGTGAAGCTGAACCTTGTTAAACCGATGTTCACGTCATCAACATTAACCGCATAAACCTTAGTTTTAATGCCTTTATGCCTGTCAATTCTGTTTCTAACTTGTTCTGCTTCAAAACGCATTGCCTCCACCTTATCTTTACCGTATATATTCCTAAAGGTTTTAAATGTTCGGTAGTCTAACCTACCATCTAGCTTCCTAAAGAGATATGAATAATTCGATATTGCATAATAGTTGCCAATCCCAACTATTTTAGCATTTATTTTCTCAATACTAACTGCTCTATCATAGTCGTTCTTGAATAATTTAAGCTTATTGACATCTTTGAGTACTTCGGCAACCTTTTCATCCAATTTCTTAATGTTAGGTATTGCCTTTCCCACTACAATGTCCCTCATCCTAGCTTTTTCGGCCATAATCTCAAACCCTAAGAATCTTGCTCTATTCTTACGGATATCCGTAATGAGAGTCTTTTCTTGTGATAACTTGAGTTTCAAGACGTGATTGAGATACTTATCGGCTTTCTTAAGAATTCTTTCGGCTCTATCCATCGAATCACATAATATAACCCAATCATCTGCGTACCTGACAAACCAACATGGTTCATGACCACCGTAACGCAAGTGACGGTGTATGTTTCTATGATTTCCACTGATAGTACCCTTACCTAAATGATTTTCCCATTCATCTGCAATGAGATGGTCCAACCCATTTAGGTATACATTAGCTAATAACGGGGAAATAATACCACCTTGAGGTGTTCCCATATCCGTTTTGTATGATTTATCATCTTCCATAACGCCCGCTTTAAGCATTTTCTTGATGATAGCTAACATACGCTTGTCTCGAATACCCATATTCCATAATAATTCGATGAGTTTGTTATGGTTGATGTTGTCAAAGAAACCTTCGATGTCACCTTCTACTATATAGTAGTTTTTCCCACGTCTAACCAAGTCGATTATTCTGGCTATGGCGTGTTCTGCTGACCTGTACGGTCGAAAACCATAGCTATGTTTGAAAAATTTAGCTTCAAGAATAGGTTCGATAGTAATCTTAACAATTTCTTGGATGACTCTATCTAACATTGTAGGAATACCCAAAGCTCTTCTCCTACCGTTACTTTTTGGAATATACTTCCTTCTCACTGGAAGGGGATTATAATTACTTAGGGTTTTATTAATAAGACTGACCAACTTCTCAAAGTCCATTTGGAGGTAGACATCTATGTCCTTCTTATCAATTCCCGCTGTTTTACTCCCTTTATTACTCTTAATGTTGTGTATAGCTGTTAGAATAACTTGCCTATTCATGGCTAACTCAACTAAGTTGTAAAAAGGTTCATCCCTTTTGCGCGATAGAGCGTACATATTATCGAGTAAATTATTAAGTCCGGCTTCGCTTATAATACCTTGTCCTTTAACCTTCATTCCCATTCCCCCATGTAGAAGTGGCGAGAATAAATTAACTGTTTGACGCCCACACAACTAGGTTGTGGTTTGTTTAGACAAGATAATTCACTTAATCTGTCCTAACTCCGACTGGTTCCCTTCGCTCCACATCTATTACAGATGCTTCAGCACTACTATGGAACCGCTGCCACCTCATAGTGCTCTTAACGATGATACAATCATCTTGCTAACCCATGAGGCTTCCCAAGTTCCCTATAATCTATCCCTATATTTACAAAACCTTAGACACCAACTCTACGCCGATGGTACTTGCTATGTTAGAACTTCCTCAAACAACATAGTTCAATGTGTACAGTACTGTTGACACTGTATACAGGGGTTATTAGGACCTGCAAACCTAATATCCTTCCCATGGGTATCCCTTCTTTGACCACAAAATTAAAAGGGGCTTTATTCACGACGCGTACATACGCTGGTTCCCGTTAGGTTGTCATAGTAATGTTTTTAAGGACTACCGCTCCATATAGTCGAATTTGTGGCTCGACATCAGGCTACGACCTTACCTGACTTCACACCATCATCAATTGCATTAATGACAGCATGCAGGGGTATCATAGACAAGGTTAATGAGGATTTACCTTGGATAGGGATTTCACCTATCTATTCGATTATAGAGTTAGAAATTGAAACTTGAAATTCAGATAAAAATTATCAGAATTTTTTTGATTGCAAATCCCCCATATTTCACCTTTAAATCAGGCTTATAATGGAACTTGGCGTACTACAGAGAATAAAGTCAGCATCCACTTCCCCACGACTGTTTTTGTAATTGCGATTAATGGCTAGAGTAAAATGTGCTTGCACGCGATTTCCAGATAAGTGTCGTAACACTGGATCCTTTGTTAACCTTCCGACCAGTCCGACTTGGTTCATTGATTCACCTCCTTTGCTTTTGATTGCCCTCATCTTACAAAAATTAATCCAACATTGGCAAAAGTCGATTTTTAACATTTTCCTTAATTTTTAATCATAAATTGGGTATATTGAGGCTTTTACTTTTCAGTTATTGAAAGATTTTTTAGGCTGAATGCTTTTCGCTGTAATAGCAAATGCTAATCGTTAAAATATACAATTTCGCTGTTTTTGCAAATTGTGCGAAAACACAGTATTGACCCTATCATCAATTATGCTTCGGCGTAGCATCCGAAATCGGCTTTTGAGCTTTGGCCTCGATGTCGGTCATTTCGGTAATGCCACAGGACATGGCGTTCTTAGAGTGAGTCCCTCCCCTTTAGAGGCGGGAGACATCTGTACCTAACGCTTCGCTTTCGCTACCAAAACACTTGCTGAATGAAGTTAAACAGGGCTAATTGAATATGTTATACTAAAAAGGATGACCGACTTAGGAGGATTTTACATAATGAAAACATTTAAGATGCTTTCCTTTGACCTTGTCACAAAAGATGGCATGCAACCTTTCCCTTTAGTCGATGGTATTATTATTAACCAGGAGAACAGCCATCAATCTTGGATTCTCGAACTGTTTATGGACCGGCAATATCGTTCAATTTTTGATGAACTTTTAACAAATGCTACTGTCTTTAATGTACGTGCGGTTATTTCATTTCCAGATAATGAGCCTGCTCCTTTCCAGGTTGTCGTACATACAGTTCAAGAAATTGGCGAGCACATCTCTGTCCTTTTAAAAGGGACGCTAAAGACAAAACGCTCGAAATATGCCGAGCAATTACTAGCCGAATTACTAGCTGAGGGAGTTACGTTAGATAAGCTATTGGACCGCTTCTCACACGGTATGAAAGAACGACCAAAACTCAAAAATGATTGAACTCGATTTAACGATGCAAAAATTTGCATCGTTATTTTTTTATTGGACAGGTAGAGATTTTAAGGTACAATACGATGTAAAATTTATAGGAGGTAACTACACTTGACTATTGCTGTTAGGGAAAAGCCATTAAAATTATCGTGGCTTGAGGCTTTAAAGAGGCGGTTATTCGAAGAGGACCCTGATTTTAGCTATTATAATGAGCAATTTCGAAGATTCGATGCTGGCTTTGCTGGTGAAAGGAAAGTTGACCGTGAATTGCTTGAATTAGTATGTCCCTATACTTTTTTAGTGTTACATAATTTAATTCTGATGAATTCTGCTCAGCATTCACATCAACTCGATACGCTTTTTATTTGCAGTAATTTTGTGCTAGTTGTTGAAATAAAAAATATTAACGGACGTCTTGATTTTGACGACATTACACATCAATGTATTCGAACGAAGCCAGATGGAACTGTCGAAGGATTTCCCAATGCAATTACTCAGATCCAGCGACATATGCAATTTCTTAAAGTTATTTCCAAAAACTATTCTCTCCCCATTGAGGGTGCGGTTATCATCGCCAACCCCTCTGCGATTATTGCCAGTCATCCAAATACAATTCCGATTTTCCATGTTTCAGGACTTCAAAAACATCTTCATTCCCTTTTTAAAAAATATACACAACCCATTTTAAGCGATGAACAGTTAACTCAAATAGCTCAACAATTCCTTTGCAGACATCAGCCACCGAAAATTACGGCTTTTATTGATTCCTCAAGATATCACCAAGGTGTACTTTGTCCGCAATGCCAATACAAATCCCAAATGCACTATGCTCGCGGGATTTGGAAATGTTCGTACTGTCAATTTGCAAGCGAAGAAATTTTTGCTGAAGCTTTACAAGATTATCGATACTTAGTTGGATCAACAATTACCAATAAACAGCTACGTGAATTTTTCGGTATTCATTCCATTGATGCTGCAAATCGTTTACTTAGAAAATTTCAATTTCCCTATACAGGTTCTTATAAAAATCGTGTTTACCAATTACCAGAAAATTTAGTGGATTATATGAAGCCATTTTTCCGCTCTTCCTGAGGATATTTAGTAGGTTTTTCACCTTTGCGCGGGTATTGCCATCTTGCCCGCGAGTATTCGCTCTCTTCGCGGGTATTCACTTCTCTTCCGCGAGTATTCACTCCTCTTCCGCGAGTATTCACTTCTCTTCCGCGAGTATTTACTTCTCTTCCGCGAGTATTTCACTTCTCTCCCGTGGGTGTTCACTTCTCTTCGCGAGTATTCGCTCTCTCCGCGGGTATTCGCTCTCTTCGCGAGTATTCACTTCTCTTCGCGAGTATTCACTCCTCTTCCGCGAGTATTTACTTCTCTTCCGCGAGTATTCACTTCTCTCTCGCAAATATTGCGGATATTGCCCTCTTCCATTCGCGTATTTTCTCCCACACGAAAACGAAAAAAGAGTGTTCCATTAGTTAGGAACACTCTTTTTTATATTATCGCGTTACTTTCTCTTCGACGATTTTTTCTTTAACAACGCCGTTTGCATTTGGTACGGTGTTTGTACCATTTAAATCAGCATTTGTTCCTGGCGTTGTAGTAGTTCCTGGTACTGTTGTTGTACCTGGTGTTGTAGTTCTTGGTGTAGTAGTACCTGGTGCTGTAGCTTCAGGAAGAACAGTGTTACGGTTAACACCATTTACGTCACGATTGTAAACGTCATTTCTTCGAGACGGCTCTACAACGTCTTCTACTTTCTCAACACCTCGGCGAACGTCGTGTTTAACATTCTCCGCTGGTCTTGTTTCAACAGCTCTGTTTCCCCAGTTACAACCTCCAAGGAATAAAGCAGCAAGAATAATTGCCAAAAATGACATTCTCCACATAGAAAAATCCTCCTTTCTCGATGCTATGTCAACAAATACAATGTGTGTATTTGTGATCCTACATAGATTGCCCGGGAAAGGAGGGAACTATCCGATTTTTGTACAAACTATTTTTGTTTTTCTTTTAATAGGTGTTCAACGTATGCTGCTTCTGCTTTACAGTTGAAGCTATAATTTGTACCTAGCTCTTTTTGCATGGCCTCGATTGTTTCAATTTGCTTAGCTGTTGGTTCTTCATTTAAAATTTTTGCAATTACTTCATCAATTTTTTGCGCCATCTCTTCATGGAATTCAGTACTCATCAAAACATCTGCTGGGATTTTTTCGATCCATGCGGCATTTACTTGAAAATAAGTTTGCCAGCTAGCAATAAAGTCTTCCATAGAAAAACGCTCTTCTTTCCAATCAATACTTGCTAAGTATGATTCAAAAGATGTTGAAATCGAACGCGTAATGCTAATTTTAACCCCTGAAGACAATTCCTTATACATCTATATAATCCTCCTACGTTTTAAAAACAAAACTAAAATTACATGTATTTCAATTCACAATCACTATACGCCATTGCATTTTTATAAAACATTTCAATCCGTGATATCTTTAACTGCATTCATGTCACTGAAAGTAATAATCTATTAAAAGGATTAACAGTAAAGACATTATTCGACATCATTATTTTATATCTTTAAGCCTATAATTGCAAATTAAGGCTGTTTTGGTTGCTCTGGCCCAATAGCGAATAAAATATCCGCTTCACATACTAATTCTCCATCGACTGTGGCCACACCGTGACCTTTGCCCATTGCTCCACGCAGTTTCACGAACTCTACCTCTAATCGAAGTTGATCTCCCGGTACTACTTGGCGCTTGAAACGACAATTATCAATACCCGTCAAGAAAGCTAAACGACCTTTGAATTCATCTGCGTTTAATAACGCTACACCACCAACTTGTGCTAGCGCCTCTACTATTAAAACCCCAGGCATTACTGGGTAGCAAGGGAAATGCCCATTAAAAAAGTCTTCGTTCATAGAGACATTTTTTAAACCAACTGCACGCTTGCCTTCTTCTAATTCAACGATACGATCAACGAATAAAAAAGGATAACGATGCGGTAAAATTGCTTGAATTTGTTCTGCTGTTAACATTTTCTTTTCCCCCTTAATATCTATTTCGCCTTGGCGTAATTGCATCCGCCAGAGGCTATATCTTCATTTAGTAGGTGTTGGACACTTACTGAATGAAGATATTTTATGTAAACACAAAGTATGGTAAAGAATAATTTTATTCTTTACCATTCATAATATCAAATATATGCTGCCATGTTTCTGGTTTGAAAACGTCCATGGCTTTACCTTGTCCAATTACACTATAGCCAAACATTGCACCTACAACTGCGGCAATAACAACTAAGATGATAATAAGTACAACGCGAAGCCAAATCGGAATCAGCCGTATTTGCACCCAGCGAACCTCTCGTTGCTCTCCATTTGAGCCGTGTTCCTTCTCTTCTGGTGGCGTATCGGTTTCTTTTGTTTGCATAGAACCTCGACTTGAATCGTTTGTCATAGATTGTACTCCTCTTCATTACTTACTAAACAGTAATAACGGATTTACTATCGAATACCATTAATGAGCCCAAGCATTTGGTCTGCTAAAGTTACAGCTCTTGCATTGAATTGATAAGAACGCTGTGTCTGAATTAAATCCGTCATTTCTTTAGAAAGATCTACATTCGACATTTCTAACGAACCGCTCTGCATGCCAATTTGCTGACGATTTGCTCCTTGTAATTCAGTGACAACTTCAGCTTGTGTGTATCCAAGCTGAGCTAAGTTATTCGGCAATCCAACATAGGAGCCAGAGATTTTCTCCATTAGCTGTGGCTTTTGGAACTCTGTCACTGCTAAATCAGTACGAATAATATCTCCATTTGGATAGGATGCCTCTAATACGCCCCCATTACTAATAGCAAAACTTTTTACATTATCCGGTAATGTAATAGCTTGTCCTGCTGAGTTTGCCAATGGATATCCATCTGCAGTTACAACCATTACTGTTCCATTATTTAATGGTGATAAATAAAAGTCACCTTGACGAGTATACACTGTTTTTGTGCCATTTTCACCTTCTGGCATCAAAACATTGAAATATTGCTTTGGTTTAGTAAAAGCTAAGTCAAGGTCGCGATTTGTTGTTTGTAAAGTGCCTTGCTTTTGATTTGATTGGATTTGTCCAAGCATTGCACCTGAGCCATAACGGATACCAACAGGTGATTGTCGGTCAGCACGGTCTTGCTTATCATTATTAAATTGCTGATACAGCAGTTCATTAAATGTAGCTTCTTGTGTTTTATAACCGACTGTATTGCTATTGGCAATGTTATTACTAATAGTATCTAGTTTATTTTGTAATTGCCCCATCGTGTTTGTTGCTGTCATCATTGTACGTAGCATGTTCAAACGCCTCCAGTTTGCCTATTATACTTTCCCGATTTCATTTGCAGCCTTTTCCATACTGCGATCGTAAGCCTGTAACACTTTTTGATTAGCTTCGAAAGCGCGATATGCTGTCATTAAATCAGTCATTGTACGACTAGAGTCTACGTTTGAGCCCTCTAGATAATTTTGACTCAGTGTAAAGGCTACGCCATTGGCACCGTAAGCTGTCGGTAAGTTCTGACCATTTTCTGTTCGCATTAAGCCATTATCCTGTTTACTTAGCATGTTCGGATTCGCTGAAAATGATACTCCAACACGAGCTACTTGCTGATTATTAACATAAATTGCTCCGTTCTCATCTAGGCGGAAATCATCATTCGGTAGCTGGATACGCTGACCTCTGTCTGATAGCACATACAGTCCCTGTGGATTTACTAAATAGCCTTGGCCATCTAATGTAAAATTCCCGTTACGTGTATATGCTTCGCCCCCATCTGGATGTGCTAAACGGAAGAAAATAGATCCAGAAGTACCATCTTCATTTTGCGGTAAGTTTCCATCAATCAAAGCCATATCTGTTGTGAAATCAGTGCTATAGATTTGGCCTTGTATGTAATTTGGTAATGTTTCTTGCATATAAATCCCTGTATTTAATGCGCCAACTTGGCTCATATATTGAGAGCCTGCTTGCTGGTTAGCAGGTGCATTCGTTTTTCCTACACTTGACATGAGCATGTCAGGAAATGAGCGGATTGTTGATTGGTCTGCTTTAAATCCTGGTGTATTCGCATTTGATAAATTGTTGGTAAGTAATTCTGTTCGTCTTTGTTGTGCAATCATACCAGTTGCAACTGTATAAAACCCTTTAAACAAAGGAATCACCTCATTATGTTTTTATAAGGATGCGGGCACTCGATCAATGTTTTCAAGCATAATGCCTGTACCAATTGCTACACAATCCATAGGTTGCTCTGCAATGAACACAGGTACTTTTAGCTCTTCGATTAATAGCTGGTCCATACCATGTAATAATGCACCACCGCCAGTAATAATGACCCCACGATCAATTATATCAGCCGATAACTCTGGTGGTGTTTTTTCTAAAACATTTTTTGCAGATTGGACGATCATAGCAACCGATTCATGTAATGCACGTTCAATTTCTTCTGAGTGAATCGTTATTGTACGTGGTAAACCTGTCACCATGTCTCGACCACGAATGTCCATTGAATCGTTTCGGCTACCTTTAAACACTGTACCGATAGTAATTTTTATGGCTTCTGCAGTACGTTCACCAATTAGCAATTTATATTCTTTTTTAATATATTGTAAAATATCATTATCAAAAATATCTCCTGCCACTTTAATGGACTCACTCGTTACAATATCACCCATTGATAGGACTGCAATATCTGTTGTCCCGCCACCAATATCAACTACCATATTGCCACTAGGTTGGAATATGTCCATGCCTGCTCCAATAGCTGCCACTTTTGGTTCTTCTTCTAAGTATACTTTTTTTCCACCTGATTTTTCAGCAGCTTCACGAATAGCTTTTTGTTCAACACTAGTAATGTTTGTTGGACAGCAAATTAAAATACGTGGTTTAGCTAAAAATCCTTTGACGTTTAATTTGTTGATGAAATGTTTTAGCATCGCTTCTGTAACGTCAAAATCTGCAATGACACCATCTCGTAGTGGTCGAATTGCAGTAATATTGCCTGGTGTACGCCCTACCATTTGGCGAGCCTCTTCTCCCACCGCTAATACTTTATTTGTTTTTTTATCAATCGCCACAACTGATGGTTCATTTAAGACGATTCCTTTACCTTTAACGTGGATTAATACGTTCGCAGTTCCTAAGTCAATGCCAATATCTTTCGAAAACATATTTTATAATTTCTCCTTCCCGCCATTTCCAACTACATAACGTTCATTTTTATCTGTTTATCTAGAATATTTTATCATATCGAACTGGTAATTACACCTAATTTTAGTTAACTGAACTGCATTCTTTCAATTATATGAACACTTATTGAAAAGAAGAAATCGTTTCAGCATTTTTTTGACTCATCGCCTAACGTGGGGTTGATTTCCGTTCCGACTGGGTGCTTTCCTGGGGCTTCGAGGCAACAGGTGTTTTTTGTGCGAAAGCGTAGCGTCAGCAACAACATTTTTTGTCTGTGCGAAAGCGTAGCGTCAGCAACAACAGCAGGATGTTGATCACGAAGGTGTTATCACAGGACGTAATGCTTTTAGCCTTCGTTCCCCGACACGCTTCAGGGTCCCATCTGTTACGCTGATCTCCAAGGAGTCACCAAGTCTCCACTACTAATATACATGTAACAATGTTATCCCAATTTTGTGCTGAGACTGTAAGGAAGCTTGTCCTTTGCATCAAAAAAGAACGAATCAATCTTGACTCGTTCTTTCCTTCCACTTGTTTTTCGTTGCCTCTCCTCCACGAATATGACGTACGGCCTTATGGTAGGCGAGTATTTCCTTTACTTGCTCAGCTAATCCTTCATGAATTGTTGGCAGTCGCTCTGTTAAATCTTTGTGCACCGTACTTTTTGAATAACCTGTCATTTTCGCGAGGACACGCACAGTTTCACGCGTCTCAATCAATAATTCACCGAGGCGTATGCAGCGCTTCCGAATGTGCTCGTGCACGTTCTTCGTCCTTTCCACACAATTTCACAAATGGCATCAGATGCACGTCTGCGCATTTCTTCACCTTATGTGAGGACAAAGCTGTTCAGAACACATTTTACATTTTCACGATAAAATACCGATTTTTTATGCATTCTTCATCCGCCACGTTTTACCTTCTCCCTCCAGTTACCACCAAACCAAAAAAGAGCAGCACTCGCTACTCTTTTTTTCCAACAATATCAAGAACCTTTATCTTACTTTGATAACCAATTAAATTACCATACTTAAAATCTTTCGATGCTCTTGTGTCAAACTCCGCAATCCAGTCTCTTTGCCCATCACTATTAACAAACGTTTCATACATATCAAAATCTGCTGCAATATATCCTGGTGCACGCCATTTTAA
The DNA here is from genome assembly GCF_041262385.1 of Lysinibacillus sp. RC46. NCBI lineage: Bacteria > Bacillati > Bacillota > Bacilli > Caryophanales > Bacillaceae > Lysinibacillus > Lysinibacillus sp. RC46. Next base: position 135,481 of record NZ_JBGCCF010000010.1, read on the forward strand.
ATTGTTAGTGGCTTTGTCATAATCAAATGTTAAAGCAGCATGGTCCTTTAAAGATATTTTTCCTACTCCATATATCACTTCTGACATTTCGATGATTTCTTCAAAGGTAGCATTTCTGACATCATATCTACCCGAAAGTTCTTTATAAATAGCAGAAGAATCTTTTTGCTCCCTATTCTCTACCGTTTCACTAAGAGGAATACAGATCACTCTTCCAATTTCACACTAATATTTTTAGAATAGAATGATGTTAATTGATGAGGCATAATAGAATTCACATTCATATAATCCCACTTTCCGCCACGTTTTTATTTAATAAAAATATAATCGAACATTGTATTCCCTGAAAATCCGCTTAAGTGTTTTGATAATTAAATGTACCACTAGCATCCCACCATATATACCATCCATCAACAATATTATCGCCATCTAAGTCTTATAGACTCTCTCATATATTCTTTTAAATTAAGACCATTAAATTTAGCATATCTAATGTGGCCATATCCTAGTTCCACTGTAACTATATAAAGTTCGTTCCCTCCATGATCATAAACCGAAGACAACTGACTTGGGCTAAAATATTCATAAGTAGCGTAAACTTCTAAATAATTCAACGATGGAGCTGAAGCTCTGATTCCCAAATTTACTTCTTCTTGTTTTTGTAATTCTTCCTCAGTCAAATCAATATATTGTGCACTTGGGTACTCGACTTTAATGTTTTCTAAAAGCTGATTCTTCAGGAATTCATTTTTAATTTCATTTGAATGCTTTAGCATCTGTCCCCGTAAGCAACATTGAAATGGACAATATACCTAGAACTGCTGTTGTAAAAATTTTTTCATACTTTTTTATTATGCTTCAGAAAATCCTATCCCAAAGCTAACTAATAATAAAAATATAGTCAAAATTACAAAACATAGACTATTGACAAAGACACTTAAAATTATAATATTTGTTTTTTTAGTTCTAATCCCCATCACCATTGAAACAATAAATCCAATATCTATTAATGCGAATAGCCATAAACAAATAGTTAGGTATGGTTCATTCACGAAACGACTAATAAAGAAAACTGCAAAAGTAGCTATGACTAATATAAGCGTAAAGATTATTGGCCTCGATTCTTTGCGAATATCTTGAAGATCACTTTCCATCAAAATCACCTCTCTGTATCTTTCATAACTGATTATCTTATATTTTTTTGCTATACAAATTTATTCAAACCCAAGAACTTGAGCAGATAACTGTTGTATCGATTAATCCTGTGTGAATATACTATTCGTAATGTTATGAAAACAACTTATACCTTCTTTTCCGAGCCGTGTTTTCGCTGGTCTTAAGCATTCATAGAATTCTTTTTTCGAAAAAATTCAGTATTAAATAAGAGGAGAAAACGATATCGTGTAAAATACAATTATCCCTCCTCAATTTTAGTTATCCTGTAAAATATCGACAAAATAGTGATATCATTTAACTAAATGATATCACTTTCGAAAAATATGATGTAACACTAACAAAAAAAATGTTGGACCTATTATATCTAGGTCTAACATTTTTCTTTTTGTCCTAGCATTGAAATAAATTAAAAGGCTAGTAATTTTTTCGGATTAATATATTTTCCGTTTTCTAGTACTTCAAAATGCAAGCTAACACCAGCTGTTTGGTTCCACTCATTGTCAGTTGCTTTTCCAAGTACTTGACCTTGAGTTACCTCATCGCCTTCCTTGACAGCAATGTCTTTTACAGAGCTATAATGTGTTTCCTTACCATCTGCATGCTCGATAACAATTTTATTGCCTGTAAATGCATCAAGTTTTACTTGTTTTACTTTACCACTTAGAGCAGCAAGTACTTCAAATTCTTCACCATTCATAGCAAGAGTAATGCCGGAAGATGTCGTAAATGTTTGATTAAATACCATTAGTGCTTTTTCACGCGACTCTGCATTAGCTTCTACTTCATAAAACTCTTGCGAAACTTGCATCTTACTAAGATTCGCTTCCTTGAACGGGTACTTCATTGTTTCTGTTTTTGCATTTGTTTCAACTACAGGACCTGAATCTACTTCTGCTACGTTTGGTGACGGAGCTTCTTCTACTTTGGATACAAGACTATTGTAACCAAGTAGCAAACCTGCTAGCATTAGAGCCCCACCAGCGTAAACTGCTGGCCAAAACCATGGTTTCTTCTGTAATTGAACTTTTTCATCTTGTTGATTTTGAGAAGTTTTACTATTTTTATCCTCTCTCATTTTCATCACCTCTAGTTGCAGTGTGAACAACTAGAAGTTATTTTAAACATGCGTCTATCTTTTTTATTTCAATATCTTGATAATAATAGTGTAAAATTTCGTCAGCAGTTTTCCCATCACTTGCCATAGCCTCTGCTCCATATTGACTCATTCCTACCCCATGCCCGTATCCTTTCGTACTCACTTGTACTTTTCCAGCGGCAGAATTATAGGCAATTTTAAAATCCGTTGATGATATTTCTAAAAGTGTTCGCACTTCTCGTCCTGACCATACATTCTTACCTAACTGCATGCGCTCAACACGTCCTGAATCATTTACAAAAAACTGTACACGGTTGAAGTCACTTACCTGCCATTTAACAGGCCATAGCGCATTCCATTCAGCTAATGTCCATTCTTTCATCGCTGAAAACTTTGGTGATGATAGATCCGAATTACTCGCAACGCTTTGTAAATAAGGAACATCATTGCCACTAAAATCGTAGGCACTTTCTGTTTTCCCATTGCTCGTAGAATGAAACATTGCCGTAATTAGTTCATTATTATATAGAAGAACTTGTCCTTTCGTTTCATTAATAGCCTCGACAATTTTCTTTTCATTCCCCGGGAAATTGCTAGTCCAATTCGCTTTTCTTTGCTCCTTATTGTAAAAAACTTGTCTAGCAACAGTAGGAGCGATAGCTATTTTACCGTAATTTGTCGATTTCAACGCGTATGTCCTTGCTGCAATAGCTTGTGCCTTTAAAGCTTCTTTTTTAAATGAAACAGGCATTTCTGCAGCTACCACACCAGTTACATAAGTTTCTAAAGGGATTTTCTCTTGTTGTCCCTCCACTTCTATGAATATTTCACAAGCTTGCTCTGTTGTTGCAGGCGAATTCTTAACCGTAAGTCTTTCACCAAATGCCACAGGAAGCATATATAATGCTCCAATCAAACAAATTATGCCTATACTCATTATCCATTTTTTCATAAGGAATAATATGCTAGAATTCTTGAAAATATGTGGACGTTGGCGAGGTAAGCAGAAGGTAATTGTTCCGATACAAACAAAAATCATTCCGAAAAATCTTAGAATCTTTCCGATAAAATATAAAATCGTTCCGATAAATCTCGAAATATTTCCGATAAAACTGAACGAATGTAGCAAAGCGCTTAACGAAGAAAAAACCCTCTGCTCGTAAGCAAAGGGTTTATAAATTTATTTAGTTTGTTGGTAATTCAACAGTTGCTTTTTCTTTAATGATAACTTCCTCAACTGGTACGCGTTCAATTTGTGCGCCAAGTGAAGCTAGCTTGCCATGGAAATCAACATAACCGCGATCTAAATGATGAAGCTTTGTCACTCTAGTCACACCTTCAGATACAAGGCCTGCTAAAATTAGTGCAGCCGCAGCTCGTAAATCAGTCGCCATTACTTCAGCACCCTGAAGATTTACAGGCCCTTCGATAAACACAGAACGTCCTTCTATTTTAGCACCGGCATTCATGCGACGGAACTCCTCAACATGCATAAAACGATTTTCAAATACCGTTTCCGTAATAATACTCGTACCTTCAGCAGTTAACATTAATGCCATCATTTGAGATTGCATATCTGTCGGGAAGCCTGGATGTGGCATAGTTTTAATATCAACAGCTTTTAATGTTTTAGGAGCACGTACACGGATTCCTTCATCTAGCTCAGTTATTTCTACACCCATTTCACGCATCTTTGCGATTAATGCTGTCATATGTTCAGGAACAGCATTTTCAATCGTTACATCCCCTTTTGTAATTGCTGCTGCAACCATAAATGTACCAGCTTCAATACGGTCAGGAATAATATGATGTTCTGTTCCATATAATGTATCGACTCCTTCGATACGAATCGTATTCGTACCTGCACCGATGACACGACCACCCATACTATTAATGAAGTTTGCAAGATCTACAATTTCAGGTTCTTTTGCAGCATTTTCAATTACAGTTGTTCCTTGCGCTAAGGCTGCAGCTGTCATAATATTTTCAGTTGCCCCAACGCTAGGGAAGTCCAAATACACGTTTGCGCCTTTTAAACGTCCTTCTGCCTTCGCCTCTACATATCCATGGCCAAAAGAAATTTTTGCTCCCATAGCTTCAAAGCCCTTTAAATGTAACTCAATTGGACGGGAACCGATTGCACAGCCCCCTGGTAAAGCAACACGAGCATAGCCATTTCGAGCAAGTAAGGAACCCATCACTAAAATTGATGCACGCATTTTACTGACAAATTCAAATTGAGCTTCACTAGAAAGTTCTTTTGTTGTATCTATATATACTGTATTATCCTCAGGTATATATGTAACTGCCGCATTTAGACTTTTAAGTACTTCATTTATAGTAAAGACATCTGCTAAGTTAGGGACTTCTTTAATTACATTTTCTCCTTTAGAAGCAAGTAAAGCCGCTGCTAGGATTGGTAACACCGCATTTTTTGCGCCCTCTACGCGCACTTTTCCCTGTAGCTTTTGGCCGCCAGTCACTATTATTTTTTCCACCCTATGTCCCTCCGAATTCAATCTAATAATCTATCAAAATTTTATTTTAAAAAGAAGTATAATGTCATAATCAGTAAACAAACAACTCTATAGTACAACTTTTCTTACGCTCGTTCAAGCATCCAAATCACTATTTTACGTCATTTATTGATATTTTGCTATTTATTTATTGTACGCATGATTTTTTTTTTTGTGAATGACCAATAACACGGAAGAAAAGCGTTAATTTCTAATATCTACCCAAAGATTTGTGAACAAAAACCAAATCTAATGGATTTATATCAATTATTCCAAGGAATAATTGCGTCCGAATTCATCTCATCACCTTAAGAGATGGGAGAATTCTGTACCTGTCGCTACGTTGCTTTCAGTACAAAAGACATCCGTTAAAAAAAGTTAAACTAATATTTACATATTTCAAAGGACCGCATAAATTATGTTATAAAGCCCTGTGAAATATGTAGTTCAATTACTAACGTAAAGATAGTAATAAGGGGCTATTAAAATAAATACGGAAGCTTCCCTGACCAGTTTGAAATTTGCAGAAAGAAATTAGAAACGGCTGATCCTATCGCAATACTTAATAAAATATAAATTAATTGGATTTGAAAAACTTTATTCTTCTTAAAGATTTTTTCTAGTATAAACGCTTGTAGTGCATAAAAAGTAATAGCGATAAAAAATATATGCGATAAAATCCCTATTAAAGCTTCCTGCCCTATTGCCTCATATATTTCCATGTCGGTTCCTCCATATTAATTCCTTTAGCGATACGTTCAAACGGTAGCATAATGTTAAAAAACGGACAGATGTTGAATCTGCCCGTTAAAATTTGAATTAGATATTACCCTCATGAACGTTGATACGATTCAACGCACGTTTTAATGCTAGGTCAGCACGTTTGAAATCAATGTTATCTTGTTTATCTTGAAGACGACCTTCAGCACGTTTAACGGCTTCTTTAGCACGTTTAACATCGATGCTTTCAGCAATTTCAGCAGATGGCGCTAAAATTGAGATTTTTTCAGGGCGAACTTCAATGAAACCACCGCTTAAAGCAACTAGTTCAGTTGAACCGTCTTCTTTTTTAAGCTTCACTGCACCAATTGCAAGTGGAGCAACCATAGGAATATGGCCTGCAAGAACACCGATTTCACCTGAAGTTGTTTTAGCGATTACCATTGATACTTCAGAATCGTATACTGGGCCGTCGGGAGTGACAATATTGACTAGAACTGTCTTCATATTTTTTCCTCCTCGTCCCTAGTATTAAACCTCTACGCCCATGCTTTTCGCTTTTTCAACTACTTCATCAATAGATCCAACTAGACGGAAAGCATCTTCTGGTAGATGATCCCATTTGCCATCAAGGATTTCCTTGAATGAGCGAACAGTTTCTTTAACAGGTACATAAGAACCTTTTTGACCAGTAAATTGTTCCGCAACGTGGAAGTTTTGAGATAAGAAGAATTGAATACGACGAGCACGTTCTACTGTTTGTTTATCTTCATCAGATAATTCATCCATACCTAAGATAGCAATGATATCTTGTAATTCACGGTAACGTTGGATTGTACGTTGTACACCAGTAGCGATTGCGTAGTGCTCAGCGCCTACGATTTCTGGTGATAAAGCACGAGAAGTCGAAGCTAATGGGTCAACCGCAGGGTAGATACCCATTTCTGATAATTTACGCTCAAGGTTAGTAGTTGCATCTAAGTGGGCGAAAGTTGTAGCTGGAGCCGGGTCAGTATAGTCATCGGCTGGTACATAGATCGCTTGAATAGAAGTTACAGAACCTTTGTTAGTAGATGTGATACGTTCTTGTAATTTACCCATTTCAGTTGCAAGTGTTGGTTGGTAACCTACCGCAGAAGGCATACGACCTAATAGGGCAGAAACCTCAGAACCTGCTTGTGTGAAACGGAAGATATTGTCGATGAATAAAAGTACGTCAGCACCTTGCTCATCACGGAAGTATTCTGCCATTGTAAGACCAGTTAAAGCTACACGCATACGTGCACCTGGTGGCTCGTTCATTTGACCGAATACCATCGCTGTTTGCTTGATAACGCCTGAATCGCTCATCTCGAAGAATAAGTCGTTCCCTTCACGAGTACGCTCACCTACACCAGCGAATACAGAGATACCTGAGTGCTCTTGTGCGATGTTGTTGATTAATTCTTGGATTAATACAGTTTTACCTACACCGGCACCACCGAATAGACCGATTTTACCACCTTTGATATATGGTGCTAATAAGTCTACTACTTTGATACCTGTTTCAAGAATTTCAACTGTAGTTGAAAGTTCATCGAAAGATGGTGCTTCGCGGTGAATTGAATCACGACGAACGTCAGCTGGAATCTCTTCACCTAAGTCGATTACTTCTCCAAGTACGTTGAATACACGACCTAAAGTAACTTCACCAACTGGTACTGAGATAGCTTTTCCTGAGTCTGTTACTTCTGCTCCACGTTGTAAGCCATCAGTAGATGACATTGCAATTGTACGAACAGAATCATCACCTAAATGAAGAGCAACTTCTAATGCAAGAATTGTTGGTTCTTCATTAGGACGTTCAATCTTAACTGTTAATGAGTTATAGATTGCTGGTAATTGGCCATTGTTAAATTTTACGTCAACAACTGGACCCATTACTTGAATAACATGTCCTTTATTCATTACTGTGTATCCTCCTATCGTATTCTTATACGACATTGGGAAGCTGGGCCTATTCTAAGGCTGCAGCTCCACCAACGATTTCTGTAATTTCTTGTGTAATCGCCGCTTGACGTGCACGGTTATATTGCAATGAAAGGTCTGAAATAAGATCAGATGCGTTATCAGTTGCATTTTTCATAGCCGTCATACGAGAAGCATGTTCACTTGCTTTTCCATCTAATAATGCGCCGTAAACTAAGCTTTCCGCGTATTGTGGAAGTAATACTTCTAGAATTGCTTCACCAGATGGCTCGAATTCGTAAGAAGCATTACTGCTAGCAGGTGCAAGATCCGTTAATGGAAGAAGTTTTTTCTCTGTCACTTCGCTAGCAATAGCGCTGACAAAGTGATTGTAGTACATATAAAGTTCATCATACGTACCATCAGTGAACATACCAACAGCTTTACGAGCGATTTCTTTAATATCAGCAAATGTTGGTTGGTCCGGAAGACCGATAACATCGCTGATGACATTATGATCACGTTTCACAAAGTAGTCACGAACAACACGACCTACTGCTAAAATAACGTATTCGTCTTTTGATTTATGACGCTCGTCAATTGTACGTTGTACTTGACGTAGGATACTTGAGTTGTAAGCACCTGCAAGACCACGGTCAGAACCAATGACTAAGTAAGCTGTTTTCTTAACAGGACGAGCAGTTAACATTGGATGTCCACTGTCTTTTGTTCCTGAAGCGATTGCGCCTACTACGTCCTGGATTTTTTCCATGTAAGGAACGTACGCTTTAGCATTTTGCTCTGCACGACGTAACTTGGAAGAAGAAACCATCTGCATTGCTTTCGTAATTTGTTTCGTACTCTTTGTAGAATTAATACGACCTTTTATTTCGCGTAAGTTTACCACTGGTATTTCACCACCTTTTGTTTTTTAATCAAGTGACTAGCTCGAACTTATTCTGATTTAGCGAAAGTTTTTTTAAACTCAGTTAAAGCTGCTACGTAATCCGCATCAGGAGCAAGTTCTTTTGTAGTACGAACGTGATCTAAAACGTTTGTGTGGTTTGTTTCTAACCAGCTTAAGAATTCACCTTCAAAGCGAACGATATCTTGTACTGGAATATCATCTAAGTGACCTTTAGTTAATGCATAAAGGATAGCAACTTGCTTTTCAACTTTAAGTGGTTTGTTTAGGTCTTGTTTAAGCACTTCAACCGTACGTTTACCACGCTCAAGTTTAGCAAGTGTGATTTTATCTAAATCTGAACCGAATTGAGCAAATGATTCAAGCTCACGGAATGCAGCTAAGTCAAGACGTAGAGTACCCGCAACTTTTTTCATCGCTTTAATTTGAGCAGATCCACCTACACGTGATACAGAAAGACCGGCGTTAATCGCTGGACGTACACCTGAGTTGAATAAGTCAGATTGTAAGAAAATTTGTCCATCAGTAATTGAGATTACGTTAGTTGGGATGTATGCAGAGATATCCCCAGCTTGTGTCTCAACGAATGGAAGAGCTGTAATAGAACCATTTTGATATGTTTCATTTAACTTCGCAGCACGTTCAAGTAAGCGGCTGTGTAAGTAGAACACGTCACCAGGGTATGCTTCACGACCTGGAGGACGGCGTAGAAGAAGTGAAAGTTCACGGTAAGCTGATGCTTGTTTAGAAAGATCATCATACACGATTAATACGTGCTTACCTTGTAACATGAATTCTTCTGCCATAGAAACACCAGCAAATGGTGCTAAGTATAGTAATGGAGCTGGTTGAGACGCAGCAGCAGTTACAACGATTGTATAATCTAATGCACCGTGCTTACGTAACGTTTCAACTACACCACGTACAGTTGATTCTTTTTGACCGATAGCAACATAGATACAAATCATATTTTCACCAGTTTGGTTTAAGATTGTATCGATTGCTACTGATGTTTTACCAGTTTGACGGTCACCGATGATTAACTCACGTTGACCACGACCGATTGGTACTAAAGCGTCAATCGCTTTGATACCAGTTTGTAGTGGTTCGTGTACTGATTTACGAGCCATTACACCGAAAGCTGGACTTTCGATTGGACGAGATTTTGTTGTGTTGATTGGACCTTGTCCATCCACTGGTTGACCAAGTGGGTTTACAACACGGCCAATTAGTTCTTCACCAACTGGTACTTCCATGATACGACCTGTACGACGAACTTCATCGCCTTCTTTGATGTCAGCGTATGGACCTAAGATTACGATACCAACGTTACCTTCTTCTAGGTTTTGAGCCATACCCATAACACCGTTAGAGAACTCTAGAAGTTCTCCAGCCATGGCGTTGTCGAGGCCATGAGCAAGAGCGATACCGTCACCAATACGGATAACTGTACCAACTTCGCTTACTTTAAGTTCAGATTCATAATTCTCAATCTGTTGTTTAATCAGACTGCTGATTTCTTCAGCCTTGATGCCCATGTATGTCACCTCTCACATTTCTAAATTATTAACCGATTAATTCACGTTTTAGGCGCTCAAGCTTGTTCGCTACTGAGCTATCATAAATATGATTACCGATTTGAACACGAATACCACCAAGAAGCGATGGATCAATTTCGTTTGTAATGTTTAATGATTGTTTCCCTACAAGTTTCGCAAATGTTGTAGAAATATTAGCGCTTTCTTCAGCAGAAAGTGCACGTGTAGAGAATACTGTTGCATCTGCGGTACCTTGTGCCTGTGCAGCAAGCTCAGCATATGCGTTCGCAATAAGCTTCACTTCGTTTACACGTTTTTTCTCAACAAGTAGTTGAACTGTGTGTAAAACATCTGGAGTTGCACCTGCAAAGATTTCAGCTACCATTTGTTTCTTACGTTCGATAGAGAACTTAGGAGCATTTAAAAGTGTTAAAAAATCAGGAGATTCTTTGACTACTTTTGTTAGCTCGTTTAAGTCTGCTCCAACTTCAGCAAGAATGTTTTTTTGTTGTGCTAATTCAAAAAGCGCTTGTGCGTAACGTTTTGCTACAGTTGAATTACTCATCGAGCTTCCCCTGCCTTCGCAATCGTCTCTTCAATTAGAGCACGGTTGTCTGCCTCAGAAATCTCTTTGCTAAGGACTTTAGATGCTGCAAGTACAGATAATGAAACGACTTCATCACGTACAGCTGCAATAGCTTTTTCTTTTTCAGACTCAATTTCACGTAAAGCCGATTCTTTTAAGCGGTTTGCTTCATTGCGAGCTGCAGTAAGAATTTCTTCTTTTTGCACTTCGCCTTGCTTCTTAGCGCCTTCAACAATCGATTGTGCTTCCGTACGAGCTTCTTTAAGAAGGCTCTTTTGTTCTTCTAAATATTGATGCGAATCTTTGCGCGCTTTTTCAGCTGCTTCGATTTCACTAGCTACTAATTCTTCACGTTGTTGCATGATGCCCATAAGTGGACCCCAAGCGAACTTTTTAAGTAATAGCATTAGTAATAAGAAGATAACTAATGTTGCGGCGATATCACCACTATTGAAACCAGGACTAGCATTGCCTAGTACAAGATTATCTAAAAACACGATTGTTTCACTCCCTTCAAGAGCTTTGACTTCAACATAATAAATTAATTACTTGAAAAACTACCTATTTTAAAAAGCTATATTTACACATAGCTTTTATCAGTTCCAAAATGAATGGCGAAGTTTCATCTGGAGATTCCTGCTTCGCCACTAGAATTCAGTGTACAACTGAATTATTTGTTCATTACGATGAATGCGATTACTACTGCGATGATTGGTAGGGCTTCAACTAATGCAACCCCGATGAACATTGTAGTTTGAAGAACGCCACGAGCTTCTGGTTGACGAGCGATACCTTCTACTGTTTTTGAAACGATAAGACCGTTACCGATACCTGCACCAAGTGCACCTAAACCGATTGCGATTGCTGCTGCTAATAAACCTAATGAACCTGTCATTTGAAAATTTCCTCCTTGGAATTGTTTGTTTTTTTTTTGGGTTCAAGCATAAGGTGTATGCTTTATATTAATGGTCATCGCTCACTTTATGAGCCATGTAAACCATTGTTAACATTGTGAAGATAAAGGCTTGGATAAAGCCGATGAAAATTGAGAAACCTTGCCATGCCATCATTGGAACAATTGCTCCGATGAATCCAACAGCACCAGATGATGCTAAACCTGCGATTAAGCCAAGTAGAATCTCACCTGCATAAATGTTACCGTAAAGACGAAGACCTAATGTTAAAGTGTTCGCAAATTCTTCAACGATTTTTAGCGGGAACATGAATGACATTGGTTTGAAGAATGTACCAACATAATGGCCTGTCCCCTTCATTTTAATACCATAGAAATGTGTTAAGGCTAAAATCATTGCTGCAAGCGTCATTGTAACAGTTGGGTCAGCTGTAGGAGATTTCCACCAAAGTTCGCCGTTATAGGCGATCGAGAATGGAAGACCTAATAAGTTAGATACAGCGATAAACATAATTAGTGTGATACCTAATACGTGGAATCGCCCACCAGTTTTCCAGTCCATATTGCTTTTTATGATGTTCTTTACGAAATCCATAATCCATTCCATAAAGTTTTGCATACCTGTAGGTTTTAACTTTAGGCTTCTAGTTGAAATAAAAGCGATTAAGAAAACGATTACGGCCGCAACTAGTAACATCATAACAGTTGAAAGGTTGAACGTTAGCTTGAACAAACCAAAATCAACTACTTTTAATGGAGCTTCATGATTCATTGTTATTTTTCACCTCTCTTTCTAATTTAAAGCACATTAGCGGTTCCTTACATGTGACACTATTCTCTCGACAAAGAGAAAAACGTACGGAATCATTAGCCCTATGACCGTGCTAATTAAGTGAAAATAGTTTGGCAACGAAATGGCTAAAGCGACTGCCGCTACACCTGATGCAAAGCGAAGCGCTGTACCAAGTGAGCCTACTTTCTTCCCTTCACTAATGGATCGATCAAACTTCTCCATACGGCGAACTAAAATCCAAAAATTATACGTACCAAAGAATGCACCGATTGCGATGCCTGCAAAAACCGTCTGATAGGGTGTAAATCCCCAGCCTAATGCACAGAGTGCGAGCAAAAAAAATAACGCTCTCTTCTGCACAGCAAAAATGTGATGCAAATCTAGCATTGGTTTATAATCTCCTGAATCATTTTTTCGAGTAAAGAAACGTTTGCTGACCACTATGTGAAATCAGAAAAGAGCAGTGAAAAACACTACTCACAGCGGAATAGTAACGGGAGAGCGTTAATTTGAAATTACAGGTGTAAATCCCAAAAAATATCTTACACCCCGAAACGCACAAAACGTTGCAAATCGACAGTTTTTGGTTTGAACTGTCAATTTAGTAGAAACTTGATGTAACAAGTGTTTCAACCTATATTTACGATTAGAAACCCTTATCATTATTACCCTTTGTAAGCATACAATAGGAGATATTTGAAGTCAATTAGTAAAGGAGAAAAACTTCACAGCCACTATACTCTTGTCAAATTGTTGACAAATTTGTGTATGAAAATTCATAGCTTCAAAATCATGGTTCACGTTTGTGCAAAAAAAAGCTAATTTACGACGCATATATGCTCGTAAATTAGCCCACCCATCACAATTAGTACATTAGGCTCATTTTTTGTTTTAAAAAGGGGATATTACTTGCTTTTTTGTAAAAATCCTAGAAGGGCCTTCACAATACGTTCAGAAGCATGTCCATCACCATAAGGGTTTGATGCTTTTGCCATTGCTTCATAGGCATTTTCATCTTCTATTAATTGCTTAGCTAAAGAGTAGATTGTTTCTTCTTCTGTTCCTGCTAGCTTAAGAGTCCCTGCTGCAATACCTTCTGGACGCTCTGTTGTATCTCTAAGTACTAAAACTGGTTTACCTAATGAAGGGGCTTCTTCTTGAACGCCACCAGAATCAGTTAAAATCATATAAGAATTAGCCGCAAAATTATGGAAATCGAAGACCTCAAGAGGTTCAATTAAATGTACACGCTTATGATCTCCTAAAATTTCATTCGCTATTTCTCTTACAGCTGGGTTCATATGAACTGGATAAACAACTTGTACATCCTCATACTCTGCTAAAATTCTAGTAATTGCTCTAAACATATGACGCATAGGCTCACCTAGATTTTCACGACGATGTGCTGTTAATAGTATCATACGATCTGACCCTATTTTTTCTAACACAGGGTGTGTGTAATGTTCACTTACTGTTGTAGCTAATGCGTCGATAGCTGTGTTACCCGTAACAAAAATAGTGTCAGGATTTTTATTTTCATCTAAAAGGTTTTTCTTTGATACTTCCGTTGGTGCGAAATGAAGGTCAGCCATAACACCTGTTAACTGGCGGTTCATTTCCTCTGGGTATGGCGAATACTTATTCCAAGTTCGAAGACCTGCTTCTACATGCCCGATTGCAATTTGGTTATAAAATGCAGCTAGACTTGCAATGAAAGTTGTTGCTGTATCGCCATGTACTAAAACAATATCCGGTTTCGCTTCTTTCATGACTTTGTCTAAGCCTTGTAATGCATTAGTCGTCACGTCAATTAATGTTTGACGATCCTTCATAATGTTTAAATCATAGTCTGGTGTAATTTTAAATGTTTCTAAAACTTGATCGAGCATTTGGCGATGTTGTGCTGTTACCGTCACAACCGATTCTATTTGCTCAGGATACTTTTGTAATTCCAATACAAGTGGAGCCATTTTAATTGCCTCTGGTCTCGTACCGAAAATCGTCATTACTTTCCATTTTTTCGTCAAAACGATTTGCACCGTCCTTTGTTTTATTTGTATGAAAAGTGGTTACCCCCATTGATCGTCATCATATGAAGCAAGTGTCGAACTTCAAGAGAAGTAATTCGCCTAACATACTATGAAACGTCCTTCAATATTGAAGGACGCTCCCAAAAATTTTAAGTTTCCTAAAAATTACATACTAAATCTATTTTTCATTGGCTTATCATCATAACGTGAGGTTGATTTCCGTTCCGACTGGGCGCTTTCCTGGGGGCGTCCGATGAGCCGCTTCGCTTCGCTGCAGGGTCTCATCTGTAACGTTGATCCCCGAGGAGTCGCCCAGTCTCCACTCCAATCAACTTATCATCATGATATACGTTTTAACAAAATGTCATCCCTATTTTCCGTTGGTGAATTTTGTTAATACCATTGAATATTGTTCAGTATTATTTTGTACCGAATAGGCGGTCGCCTGCATCACCTAAACCAGGGACAATGTAGCCATGGTCATTTAGTTTTTCATCAAGTGCAGCAATATATATATCTACATCTGGATGTTGTTCTTGAATTTCTTTTACACCCTCTGGCGCAGCGATTAAGCACATAAATTTAATGCTTTTCGCACCACGTTTTTTCAGTGAGTTGATCGCTTCCACTGCTGATCCACCTGTTGCAAGCATTGGGTCTACAATGATGAAATCACGTTCTTCAACATCTGCAGGAAGTTTTGCATAGTATTCTACAGGTTTTAAAGTTTCTGGATCACGATAAAGACCGATATGACCAACTTTAGCAGCTGGAATTAGATTTAATACGCCATCTACCATGCCAATACCTGCACGTAAAATCGGTACAATCGCAATTTTCTTACCAGAAAGTACTTTTGTTTTAGCAACTGTAACAGGTGTCTCAATTTCAATTTCCTCTACTGGCATATCACGTGTAATTTCGAATGCCATTAATGTTGCAACTTCGTCTACTAGCTCACGAAATTCTTTTGTTCCTGTTTTCTTATCACGAATATAAGTTAACTTGTGTTGGATTAGTGGATGATCAAATACGTATACTTTGCTCAAAGGGATTCTCTCCTAACCGTTCGGATTTCATTTTTATCTCACCTAGTATAACAGAAAAAAGGAGTCGTCTCAAAAATAAATTTGGGACAACTCCTTTTCAAGAATGTTTGCTACATATAATAGCGATTATTTATCGAGTATTGCATCTAACTGTTCTATTGTCATCGGCTTGTAATAGAAATAACCTTGTCCTACTGTACAGCCGAGTGCACGTAAAATTTCAACCTGCTCTTTATTTTCAATACCTTCTGCGACTGAAGTCATTCCTAAGTTTAATGCTAATTGAATAATGGATCGGACAATAGCAAGTGTCGCAGCATCATGAATATCATTAATAAAGCTTCGGTCTATTTTCAATTCAGTAAACGGCAGTCTTTGTAAATAACTTAGTGATGAAAAACCTGTTCCAAAATCGTCCACCGAAGTTTTAAAGCCGTACTCTTTTAATTCCTGGATAATAGAAAAAGCAGTCTGAAAATCAACTAGCCCAATATTTTCTGTTACTTCTAAAATGATATATTTCGGATCAATATCGTATTTCCGAACGAGCTCCAGTGTATCCTGTACAAAATTAGCATAGTAAAAATGATCAGGCGAAATATTTACTGCTACCTTCACTAATTTTTTCCCTAATTTTTTGCGCTCTGCTAGCCAGGAAAGAACAATCTCTAATATTTGATTATCGATTTCTCGTACCTTTCCTACACTTTCTGCCACTGGAATAAAAATTGCCGGTGACACGAAACCGAGTTTTGGAGAAATCCAGCGGGCAAGCGCTTCAATACTTTGAATTTCACCTGTCCGTAAATCAACCTTTGGCTGTAAATTTACCGAGATTTCTTTATTTTTTATTGCTTGTGCCAAATGGTTTAACACTGTCATTTGCTGCTCAAGCACATCATTTCTTTCTAGTGTGAATATTTCCATATGAGTACCTGGTTTATTGGCCGCAAAGGATACAGCATTATCCGCAAAGCGAATCGCATCAGCAATTTTTATCTCATTGTTGTATAAAGCAATTCCAGTCTTCAGTGTAATATAAATTTGCTTCCCACCCACAATAAAGGGTTGACGAATAATCTCTTTTATCCGCCTTTTATAATAGAAGAAATCTTCATCGGATGTCGCATTTGCAATGATTAAACTAGAGCTTGTAAATCTAGCAATATATTCTTTATGATCATGCTTCTCTTCATTTAGACGTTTAGCAATTTGTCTTAAAAGTTCATCTCCCGCTTCACGACCATATAACTCGACAATTTGATGGAATTCGCTTGGCTTTAAGATTTTGATATTCCCATTTTGATCGTATTCTTTTTCTACCTTGTTTAAAAAACCATGTCGATTAGGCAGCCCCGTTGTGATATCGATATAGGCTAAATCCCATATCTTTTTTTGTGTTTTTGCATATGAGTATGCCAATGCAACAAGAGCACCGATTTTTCGGAACATGCATTCAAAAGACTTTTGCTCAGCACAAGAATGTTGCCTTAAAAAAATTGCGAACAATCCAATTGCTTGATGTTGTTGATTGTAAATCGGCATAAACCATCCAAATGGCATTTCAGATGCATTAGCAAACATTTTATGTTCTATTGGAATATCGATTTCATCCAAACTCTTAACTAGAATAGATGTTTCCTCTTGCATTACTCTTTTAAAAAATTCTTTGTTATCACAACACTCCGGCAAATCTTTTATTTTGTCATTCCCTTTAAAAATCCGTAATTGATCTGCCTCTGTTTTGACAAGCACCATGCTTGATATTTTGGGCATAAAAAATTCATCTAGACTACTGCAAATAACACTCATCTTTTTATCAAAAGAATAGTCCTTTTCAATCGCTTCGTACATAGTTTTCTCAAGGCGCATTAAAAATTCTTCGGTATGATAGTAAGTAACATCCTTCATAACTACTAGTACAAATAATGTTTCATTTTTATTATTTTGAAATGGGAGTGCTTGTATCTCTGCCCAAAAAGGAGATTTGTCGAAGCAACTATGGTGCAATTTTGCTTGTACTATGGCTCCGCTATGTATTTTATCTTTAATCATTTCAATAGTTGTCTGTTCTTCGTTTGACATCAATGAAAAATAATCGTTATTTATTATTTGCGAACGAGTAGTATTTGTAAGTGTACAAAAAGAATCATTACATTCTAATATGCCATGGTTATTTGTTGCATCAAAAATAACGTAACTTTCTTTAGAATTATCACCTAACCTACGAATTGTATTTAATAGCATTTCATGTTCTTTGATCATTGTTTTAGTAACCATTCAGCCCCTCCTCCCTTTATCTCTATCAATATTACTCGGCATAATTGTAGCTGACGTTTCGCTGTCGCTACGCTTTCGGTACAGAAAATAATTGCCGAAAGAAGTTAAATCTCTCTTACATTGTATATAAACATTCAATAAATTGTCACTTTTATAAAAACAATTCTGGACATTATCTGTCTCTCTCTACTATATAATATATCCTTTCCTACTAAGTTTATGTAAATAAATTCAAAAATGAGAGTATTTTATTTCCAAATTAGCAAAAAATAGCTCTTCACCGAAACGTATGGTCGATTTTCGTTCCACTTTGGATAATATATTTCTGTGCGAAAGCGTAGCGACAGCAACAATATGTTTTATCTGTGCGAAAGCGTAGCGGCAGCAACAATATGTTTTATCTGTGCGAAAGCGTAGCGGCAGCAACAATATGTTTTAT